>URVJ01000004.1 GCA_900551295.1 uncultured Eubacteriales bacterium
TAGCATGGTAGCGTGCTGATTGAATAAAATGTATGAAGGAGCGATAAATTATGAAAAAGTTTTTAGTCGGGTTATTAACAGTCGCACTTGCAGCATCTATGCTCGTAGGATGCGGAAAGAAAGAAGAGAAAACAAAGACAGATAACTCATTGAAAGATGTACAGTCTAAGAAAGAATTAGTTCTTGGACTTGATTCATCCTTTCCACCAATGGGATTTACAGATAAGAAAGATAATATTGTAGGATTTGATATCGACCTTGCAAAAGAAGTAACAAAGAGAATGGGAATCAAATTAAAATTACAGCCAATCAACTGGAATTCCAAAGAACAGGAACTTAATACAGAGAAAGTTGACTGTTTATGGAATGGTGTTACATACAGCAAAGCCAGAGCAAAAGAAATGTTATGTTCAGAATCTTACATGGATAACCATCAGGTACTGATCGTACCAGCAAACAGTAAGATCAAATCTTTAAAAGATATTACAAAAGATACAGAAGTTGGAATTCAGTCAGGATCTACAGCAGCTGATGCAGCAGATAGTGTAAAAGAATTAAAGAATTCAAAGATCAAACTGTTACCAGACAATGTTCAGATTTTAAATGATTTAGGACACGGATTAGATGCGGCTGTTATGGATGAAGTTGTTGCAAAATACTACACAAAGAAAGATGCTGGTAAATATAAAGTATTAGAAGACAGTGTAGCAAAAGAAAAATATGTCATTGGATTCAGAAAAGATGACAAAGCACTTTGCAACGAAGTTGTAAAACAGTTAAAAGCAATGGCAAAAGATGGTACATTAAAGAAGATAAGCGAAAAATGGTTTGATGATGACATCACAACAATCAAATAATTAAAGAAATAAATTTTAAGGAAGAAAGGGCTTTCGTGCTAAAGCCCTTTTTCCATTTGTAAAAGCGTTATAAAGGAAATAACCCGTCCCTTATAAATATAGATAAAAATAAGTAACATAGGAGTAGAAGATTATGGATGGAACACAAAGTTTTCCAGAAATTGTAAAGTTATTAATTGAAAATGGTCTGCAATCTACATTGATCTTATTCTTTCTGACTTTGATTTTTGGACTGATTCTTGGTATGATAATTGCTAAAGGAAGAATGTCAAAGCTTCTGATCATTCAGATGCCAATTCGATTTTTCCTATTGATCATGAGAGGAACACCACTGATCCTGCAGTTATATGGATTCTATTTTGGACTATATTATATCGCAGGATTAAGCCTTGATCGTATGACAGCGGCGGTTATCGGTTTTTCTTTAAATTACGCAGCATATTTTGCTGAGATTTATCGAAGTGGTATTCAGGCAATTCCAAAAGGTCAGTATGAAGCAGCGAAAGTATTAGGATTTAATAAGACACAGACATTCTTTAAGATCATTTTGCCGCAGGTTGTAAAGATCATCACACCATCGCTTGGAAGTGAGTGTATGACACTGGTTAAGGATACATCCTTAGCTCATGTTATCGGTGTTATGGAGATTTATGTTGTGGCAACCAACCAGATGGCACGAAGCCGTGGAATGATCTACCTTGTTGTAGCAGGTATTTTCTACCTGATCATGAATGCCATTGTATCGAAAGTATTCTCAGTTATTGAGAAAAGAATGAACTATTATCGTTAGGGGGAAAGAAGATGAGTATTTTATCCGTTAAAAACTTAGAGAAGAAATTCGGAGATCTTACCGTATTGAAAGATATTTCCTTCGACATCAATGACGGCGAGATCATTTCGATCATTGGATCATCAGGATCAGGAAAATCAACATTACTGCGTTGTATGAATCAGTTAGAGACGATCACATCTGGAACGATCACAATCGATGGAAAGACATTGGTTGAGACCAAGAATGGGACACCAGTTTACGCAGGCAAAGATGTGTTGAAAGAAATTTTAATGGAAACAGGATTTGTATTCCAGAACTTTAATCTGTTTCCACATTATAGTGTTTTAAGAAATGTAATGGAGGCCCCTGTATGTGTTGCAGGAGTTCCTAAGAAACAGGCAGAAGAAAAGGCAATGGAGCTGTTAAAGAAATTAGGTCTTGAGACAAAGGCAGATGCTTATCCATGTGAATTGTCTGGTGGACAGTCACAGCGAGTATCGATCGCAAGAGCATTAGCCTTAGAGCCAAAGATCTTATTCTTTGATGAGCCGACATCTGCACTCGATCCGGAGTTAACTGGAGAAGTATTAAAAGTTATCAAATCGCTGACAGATCTTCATATTACAATGGTGATCGTCACACATGAGATGGCTTTTGCAAAAGAAATTTCAGACAGGATCATTTTTATGGATAAAGGAGTCATCATTGAAGATGCATCTCCAGATGAGGTATTTAGTTCTGATAATGAAAGAACACGAGAATTCCTTGGAAAATACCATGATGTAAACTAGAAACGATAGCAATTGCTAGAAGGGAGAAAAAACGATGGTTAAAGATATGCCGAACAAGTTTTCAGAGGTAACCCCTGAGATTAAAGAACTGGCTAAGAAATGTAATAAGAAGATGTACCCTGCAAGTATTACAAAGATTATGACTGCTTTGCTTACAATTGAGAATTGTAAGATGGATGAAACGGTAACATTTTCTGACGCAACTATTCACAGCCTACAATATGGAGATGCCAATATGGGGTGTTCTATAGGTGAAAAAATGACTGTAAAGGATTGTCTTTATGCATTAATGTTACAGTCAGCCAACGAAGTTGCCACAGCACTTGGTGAACACATTGCAGGATCTACTAAGAAGTTTGCTGAAATGATGAACAAAAGAGCTAAGGAAGCCGGTGCCCTTAACACTCATTTTGCCAACGCTAACGGTTTACATGATCCAAACCATTATGTAACAGCTTATGACATGGCAATGATTACAAGAGCAGCTTCTAAGTATTCTGTATTTAATGATATTGTTAATACAACTACATATACCATTAAGCACAATAACAAACGTAAAACCGACGCCACTGCAATTCAGCGTCACAAGATGGTTTGGCCTACAAGTGGTTACTACTATGATGGTATTATCGGTGGAAAAACAGGTTTTACAGACCAGTCAGGAACAACACTTGTTACATATGCAAAACGAAACGGTATGACTCTTATAGCTGTTGTTTTGCACTCTAACGGCACTAATGTATACAAGGATACTAAGGAATTATTAGATTATGGTTTTAATAATTTTGGTTTACAAAATGTTTCTAACAATGACAAAAGATTTGATTCTGACAATAAGGTTACTTTACAGTCACCTTTCTGTAACACAACAGATTCGATATATATAGATAAAACATCAAACATTGTTTTACCTAAAACAGCTAAATTTTCACAATTAACATCTGATGTAAAATTTAGCTACACTAAAGATTCATTTGCTACCATTACCTACAAGTATGGCGACAAATCCGTTGGTACTGCAAAAGTAGTTTATTCATCTGATTCGGGCAAGACTGACTCAACTGTAACCGTGGCATCAACAACAGCTTCACAGCAGACTACAACTGCGGCAAATAATACAGGCAACAATAAAAATAGCAAAACTGCAGTGGCAAAGAACAATTCAGGCAAAGATTCTTCAAATAAGGAATCTTCAACCACAGTTTCTAATAAAAACTCTAAGAAGTCTTCATTTAAACTTCCGGGATTTTTTGTTCCTTTGGTGGTTGTTATCATCATTATTGTAGTTGTTATTTTAGTTCTTATTCTGACTAACAGACGTCTTAATCAGATAAGAGCATCTAAGAGAAATAGAAGATATTAAATTTTTTCAATGTATTATCAGGAGGTACTTTTATGAATTGGGTTGCACCTATTAAAGATCAGGAAACATTAAAAAATTTCGGTGAAACATTAAAGCAGGTTGATTACAAGTACTATATTATGTTCGAATTAGGTGTTGGAACAGGACTCCAGCTCCAGGACATTCTTGCATTCAAGAACAAAGATGTAACCGGAAAGAAAGAAATCGAAGTTACTATTGGAACAAGGAATATGAAGAATGTATTTACAGTTCCTGAAGAATTACAGCAGATTATTAATGAATATACTAAGGGTAAAGATCCTGAAGCATATCTTATTCTTGGACATAGTTCATCAAACAAACCTGTATCAAGAGAACAGGCTTACAGAGTACTTAGAAGTGCAGGACACAAGATTGGTTTAAATTCAATCGGTGCTCAGACTATGAGAAAAACGTATGCATGGAACTATTACAAAGAAACAGGTGATATTTATCATCTTCAGAAGCTTTTCAACCATGCTTCTCCATCTATTACATATAGATTTATCGGAGAGAAGCCAAACATTGAAGTTTTCTTAAAGAAAATGACACCACAGGAAAATGAACGTAGCCGTTACTTACTTTACTTAAATGACAACGGTAAAAAGAAACTTAACAAGATTATTGATACTTTAACAGGTATTAGAGATAACTTTGATAGTCCTGCAAACAATGACGCTTTTTACGGAAAGGTTGATTGTCTTTTACAGGAATTAGAAGCATTAATGGAAAACTACGAAAATACAAAATAGAAATTATCAACACACGGTTGGTTTTTAATGTATTTTATTAACATAATTTAAAAAGAGCTGCTAATCAACAATGATTTGCAGCTCTTTTAATTTAATCGTCATCTTCGTCTTCCCATTCTTCTATGACGATTTCCCTATTTAAATATTTCTGTCTTCTCTCTCGTCTCTTCTCTCTTATTGACTCTTGTTTTTCATAGATACTGTCGGCCCCCGCCTTATCTGTAGACTTCATAATCTTGATAGCATAAAAACTATCTTCTTCACATTTTTTTATCTTTATTTTGCCCCTAACATATCCATGTTCCTTACATTCTCCAAGACAATAATATGTTTTTCCACAATCGGAAAACCAGTCAAGGTGCTTCTTTAACGGCTTATCACACTTGTTACATAACATTAGTCTTACGTCTTTGTCTGCAAACAATTCGTCCTTAGTCAAAAACTCACGGGTAACAAGTTTAGTATATTCATCAAATCTAACGAATATTTCTTCTTCTTTAATTCTAGGGGAATAAAATGTGTCAATTGATAAACGATCTTTATATTTATCGTAGTCCATAGATTGTAAAATTCTGGCTGTATAATAAGCATCGCTTAAAGCCCTGTGGAACTCATGCTCTTCCTGAATGTTTAAATACTCAACAGCACTGGTCAAATTTCTTTTCATATGTCCGTCATCATATCTTAAGCTGAACATTTTCTGTAAATCAACATAGAATAACGGAAAATCCAATACTCTTTCCAGATTATAATGTTTCATATTCTTCTGCAATTCAGTCAAATCCATTGACCCCCATGTACAGAAAATATAATCATCACCGCACCATTCCAGAAAATCTCTTATTACTTTTCTGAAATCTTTTCCATCATTTAACTCTTCTTCAGTGAAATGGGTAATTTCCTGAATCTTATAGTGAAGTTTCTTGAAAACTCTGGGCTTTATGACCTGTTGAAAAGAATCCACAATGGTCTTTCTATCATCACTTACCCTAACAGCTCCAATTTCTATTATTTCAAAAGTTAAATCCGTATGACAATGACTTTTTCCGTAAGGATTCTGATTCCACTCCAAATCCATTACAATATAATCCATCATTTTTCTCCAATATTAAATTACATGCATAGCATGCTAACGCACCTGACTGGATTTGAACCAGCGACCTACCGCTTAGGAGGCGGTTGCTCTATCCTGCTGAGCTACGGAAACATATACAATTTGTAAAGCGTCCGCAAAAAGCCGATTCTCATGCTTTTACGAAGTATAGATATTATACCACACGGAAAAAAAAATTTCAAGTCCTATTTACAAATATTAACGCGCACCGAAAAGTGCCCGCCACGTGTTTTACAATACGCAACAGCACGGCTAAAAATACAAAATATACTTTTTCCGCTGCGCTGCCGTTTACGGTTATTTAGGTACGTACAGACAAAAATCACATAATTACCGCAAAGAAAAAACGCTGTTTTCACAGCGTTAGATCTTATTTTTAATTGTCCGTTTACAGCTTTTCTATAAGCGTCACAAGTCGGTTGTAGCTTTTTTCAACCTCCGGAAACATTATTTTTGCCGATTCGGTGTTTTCCGCTCTCAAAAGCTCGGTAATTTCGTTAACCGGTTTGTAAAAATTTCCGAAGCCCAGATTCAGACATACTCCCTTTAACGTATGCGCGGCTCTGAACGCCTCTTTCGCGTCGTTGTCGCAAAGTCCGTTTCTCAGCCTTTCAAAGCTGTCGTCAAGGGCGAACTTCTTTACAAATTTCTCTATCATTTCCACGTTTCCGAGTCTGCTTTTCACATCGTCAAAATTTCCGCCGGAAAGTTCGTAAAATTCTTCAAGTTTCATTTTTGTACGACCCCGTTTCTCTTATTTATGCAGTCAAGTATTGTTTGAGCAAGCTTATTTGCGTCAAAAGGTTTTGCAACGTGTGCGTCCATGCCTGCGTCATTGCTGCGTTTTACGTCCTCTTCAAACGCGTTTGCAGACATTGCGATTATCGGCACGCTCGCAGCGTCGGGACGTGTACTGTTGCGTATACGCCTTGCAGTCTCATATCCGTCCATAACAGGCATCATAATGTCTAAAAGTATGACGTCTATATCATGCGGCTCTGAATTTTCCCACAATTCAAGAGCCTGTTTTCCGTCGGACGCCGATATTACCCGTGCGCCCTTTTCACCAAGGGCAAATTTTGCGATTTCCATATTAATCTCGTTATCCTCGGCAATAAGAATTTTTATACCGTCAAGAGAAACGTCCTTTACAACTTTTTCTCCGCTGACTCCTGAATCAGGCAAAAGAGGTATTGTTACGATAAACTCGCTGCCTTTTCCCTTTTTGCTGCGCACCGAAATGCTGCCGCCCATTTTATCGGTAAGTTTCTTTACTATCGCAAGTCCCAGTCCTATACCGGAAAAACCGTTGTTATCCGTGCTGCTGTTCTCCTGAGCAAACGGCTCAAACATACGTTTCTGAAATTCTTCGCTCATGCCTATTCCGTTATCGCTGCACACAAATTCAAAGACGCATTTGCCGTCTTTTTTGCCAATTTCACGGCACAGCACCGAAACACAGCCGCCGGACGGAGTATACTTTACGGCATTTGTCGAGATATTCATAAGTATCTGTCTCAAATGCAGCGGACTGCCCAAAAACCTGCACTGTTCTGCCGAAAAGCACTCTATTTCATATTTAACGCCCTTTTGATTAGCCTGTACCTCGGTAAGCGTATTGACCTCGGCAACTATATCGCGCAGATCGAACGGCTTACTTTCAAGCTCGATTCCTCCCGAATCCACCTTATTTATAAACAGCACGTCGTTTACAAGATCCAACAGCATAGACGACGCCGACTGAATCTTTTCGCGGCAGTAACGCTGTTTTTCCGCGTCGCTCGGATATTTGTTTCCTATCGCAACCATGCCCATAATTACGTTTATCGGCGTTCTTATATCATGGCTCATTCTGCGCAGAAAATCCGTCTTTGCGTTGTTCGCGCGCACAGCTTCCTCTGTTGTCCTTTTAAGTTTTTCCTGATATTCAAGCTCGGACTTTTTCTGTTCGTCTATATTTCTCGATATCAGAACAACTGAACGCACACTGCCGTCATGCGCCGTTTCTTTGCGTATCAAAAGGTTGCTGATCCACTTTCCCTTTTTGGTACAGCAGATAAACTCTATGAATTCCTTGCCGTAAAGCCTTTGCGTAACGTCCGAAAGATCTACAAACTTTTCAAACTGCTCTTTACATTCGTCGCCTATAAAAGTGTCTCCGACAAAATCAAAAAGCTGTTTTGCCGTATGTATCTTTATGGGCATAGGCATCATATATTCCGGGAGCTTTATTGCCTCAAACCTGTTCTCGCGTACATTTACGGTTATGCTTACGTCATATATTTCGCTTATAGCCTTTATGGTTTCGATACTGTCGTTAAGCTCCGTGCGGTGCTTTATCTCAAGGCTCATTCCGACAACGCGTATAAGCATACAAAGCGCCGTATAAACCGACAGCGCAAGAATTACCGCATACAGGCACGACTTTACTACCGTGCTTTCGGAATAGAAAACACATATATCGTATTTATTATAATAAGATTTTGCGCCGTAAAAGGTTCCGCGCTCCGTACTTATTCTTTCAGGTTTTTCTGACTTTACCTCAGAACACGGCAGCGCAGCGCTGTCATGACCTTTTCCCTTTCTTACCGCACTGTCGTCGGTGCTGAGAATTTCGCCTTTCTTCATAACATACACAATGCCGCCGTTTTCGGCAGTATAATCCGACATTATGCTTTCAAGAGCCGCTTTATTCAGCGCGAGAAGCCCCGAATTCTGGTATCGGTAGCAGCAGATAAGTCCGGGTTTGTCAATACGCGCCACAACCGCCATATCGTAACAGTTTCCGTACTTATACACGCGTTCGCAATATATCTTTTTTTCGTAATTTGCGGTGTTTGCAACATATGGTACCGAAAGATTTTCTTTCCAGTCGTTAAAATCTATCCGACCGTCGCTGTACTCGCTCACAAGACAAAGATTTTCGTCAAGTATTATTATTCCGGAAAGACGCTGATTGTCCGCATAGTCCTTTAACAGCTCCGTTTCGCCGAAATCAGCCGTAACTCCGAGATTTGTCCGCAGTCCAATGGTCTGTTCCGTAAGGCGTATAAGGCTCTTTGCCTCATCTGCGGCTATAATCTCATCATAGCTCTGACATTGGCTCTTTAACTGTGCCGCGGTCTTTTCAAAACTTTTTTCCAGAGAATCAATACTCTTGGCAAAAGCAACGGCATATACGGCGGCGCACACTGCTATTCCTCCCGCGACGGCTGCAAGTGCGGTTTTGAATCTTCGCTTTTTTCCGTCACGTCCGTCGATGTTTTTTTCAGTCAATGACGCTCACCTCCGGAAAAATCTCTGCGGAAATATTGTAATTTATAAACACTTTTGCGGTAGTTCTGTCTTTGTGCATCTCATTAAGCGTCTCGGAAAGTTTTCGTACAAGTTCCCTGTCTCCGCTTTGCTTATCGAATGCAATGCCGAGTCCCACTTTCTGCAGCGGCTCGTACAGTATTCTGAAATCCGCACTGTCTCTTGATATAAACGATCTCAGCGCACTTTCATGTCCCGCGCACGCGTCAACATATCCTTTTTTGACAGCTCCGAACATTTTCTCCATATCGGTAAAACAATAAACGCTCTTTACGTCCGGAACGCCGTCTGCTCCGTCAAGGAACAAACTTTCCGGCTTTGTGCTGGACTGCACCGCAACGGTTCTGCCTTTAAGCTCGGATATTGTGTTTATATCGCTCGATTTCATCACCGCAACCGACTGCAAACTGTAAAAGTAAGGCCCTGCCCACAGATAATCGTTTTCTCTGCCGTTCATTGAAAAGCACGACCAGACACAGTCAACTTCATTATCGGCAAGAATCTGCTTTTTTTCGTCCCATTTTATAAACTTGAATTCGGGCTTATATCCCATTCTTGCGCAGGCTTCCTCCGCAAGCTCAATATCTATACCGACAAAATTTCCGTCGCTGTCAACATACGAATACGGTTCATACAGATCGCAGCCTATGACAAGCGTCGGCAGATTTTCATCGGTTTGCGGCTCGTCTGCCGTATTTTCATTATTCTCGCAGCCGTAAAACAGCAGACAGACCGACAGCACGGCTGCTATCGCCAAAAACTTAAACTTCCTCTTAACACTCATGACTTTTCCTCCTGAGACGCTTGTAATTAATGCAAGTCTCGGTTTTTATCCTTTCGGATCTTATCCTGTATATCGCACAGACATTCTACAAGCAGCGGATTAAACACTCCGCACTCGCCGTCGGTTATCATCTTCATTGACTTTTCATGCGAAAATGCAGGTTTATATACACGTTCGCTTGTAAGTGCGTCATAGACATCGGTGATTGAGACCACCTGTGCGCTTATCGGTATCTCCTCGCCCTTAAGACCGTCGGGATATCCCTTGCCGTCATATCTTTCATGGTGCCAGCGGCAGATCTCAAACGCGACCTTTACAAGCTTTTCGTTCTTGAATTCGTCAAGCGAGCTTATCATCTCCGCGCCGAGAGTAGTATGCGTTTTTATTATTTCAAATTCTTCTTTTGTAAGTTTGCCGGGTTTATTGAGTATCTTTTCGTCAATGCAGATTTTGCCTATATCGTGCAGAGCCGAGGCTGTGGCTATAAGAGAACAGTCTTCGCGCGAAAACTCGTACTTGTCAGTTTTCTTTACAAGTTCTTCAAGCAAAAGACCCGTAAACTTGTTTATATCCTTTACGTGCATTCCGCTTTCGCCGTTTCTGAACTCTACGACCTGTCCGAGTATATCTACCATTATACGGCTGTTCTTTTCTTTTTCGGCGGCCTGCTTTGCAACAAGCGAAATAAGACGTCTCTGCTTTACATGGAGATTTATTATGTTCAGCACACGTCTGAAAACAACCTTTGAGTCAAACGGACTGCTTACATAATCCGAAACGCCGAGACTGAATGCGCGGCGAATGGCGTCATCCGACTTTTCGCCCGAAATCATTATTACGGGTATATCCTCTATCATGTTTGTTTTATTCATGTATGAGAGAACTTCAAAACCGTCCATCACGGGCATTATTATATCAAGCAGCACAAGAGAAATACCCGTTCCGTACTGTCTTAACATTTCAATGCACTCTGCGCCGTTCGACGCGGTAAGTATTTTGAAATTATCGCGCAGCATGTCCGAAAGTATCTCGCGGTTAAGCTCAAGGTCGTCTACAATGAGTATCTGCTGTTTTACATAGTCGTTTTTCATAACGATATGTTCTCTCTTGCCGTCGCGGATAGCTTTGCTTTCGGTGACAACCATGTTTTTAAGCCCTTTTGCCTGATACATAAGCTTGTCGGCGCGCGAAACCGCCTCTTCAATCGTTTCGTCTTTCTTGCAGAGAACGCCGCCTATGCTTACGGAAAGCTTTACGTTGGGATTTCCCGCAACTACCGCGCTGTGAACCTTATTCTGTATATCCGTAAGCCTTTTTTCAAGCATCTGTTCATCTTCGAGGTTCTGAAGAATGAGCAGAAATTCGTCTCCGCCGTATCTTATAAGGCAGTCGGTCGGATTCATGCAGCGCCTTACGATCTGTACGGCGGTTATAAGCGCCTCGTCGCCTGCGGAATGTCCGAAAACATCGTTGCAAAGCTTAAAGTCGTCGAGGTCGAGTATTGCAACACCTGAGCTTATAACGGCGCTTTTCAGATTTTCTTCAAAATAGTTTCTGTTATACGCACCTGTCAGAAAATCGCGGTAGGATTCCTTTCTGAAACGTCTTATGCGCGACTCATATTCGTCTACTATATCGCTTACGTCAATTTCCGCAAAAACTATTATCGTTTTTGCCGGGTCAAGATAGAAGTAAACAAACTTCTTTGAAAGCGCTCCGTTTTCGCCGATCATTGTCGCATAAACCGTGAAACTTTCATTTTCCGACAGCGCTCTCTTTACGTTTGACAGCCTCATGCTCTCAAGTATTTCGTTTTTGTTATCGTCAATAACATGTTCGGAAAAGTATTTCCGCACCGTTTCGTCATATCTCGCAGCGCCGTCAGATATTCCTTTTATTTCCGTGCAGGAATAATGAGAGATAAAACAGCCGCTCAAAACGTCTATATAGAAAATATTTCCCAAAAGATTGCGCGCAGTCTTTCTTATCGACTCTCCGATTACGTTTCCGTATATATTTCTGACGGAAATAATAACTTTTTGTGCGCCTGACTTTTCGATATAAATTTCATACCATTCCGGAACTCTGTTTTTAAAGGTAAATCTCAGCTCAAATCTTCTGCATTCTTCATCGGAGCGCAGAAATTCATTCAATGCGTCTTTTCCGAGATTTTTCCGCCATGTTTCAATGTCCGCGCCGAAAAGACAGCCGTCACTGTAAAACTCAAAAAGGCTGCCCATATCATGCCATGCGTTTTCCATATCCGGAAACATAGCGTCGTAATGTATATATACTTTTTGCAGCGCCGCGTCATATTCCCATACCGTGTGGCAATAGTGCTTTAAGAGCGCTCTGTCAACATTGCCGCTTTCCATAAAAGCATACATCCCTCTTTTACCATATGTATTGTTTTTATTATACATCTCAGGTTTTATAAAACAATAGATTTAAAAAAATATTTCATTATAATTTATATTTTTTCAACGTCTCCTTAAAAAATCCGCAATGCTTTATGTCACGTCTTGCAGTACCGAAAACGAGCGGTTTGGTATACTTAACTCGATTAAATGTTTTTTTACAAAAATGTTATCGAAATTAAACGTTTTTGACTAAAGTCATCTGTTGACAAAAAGCGCCGGTAAAAGTAAAATAATAATAAACGGATGATAATCCGCAAAAACAAGGAGGAATTTATCATGAAAATTTTGGACTATCTCAAAAACGAAAAACTTCTGTGCTTTGTGGGCGGAGTTCTTGCCGCAACATACGGCGTAAAGGCATTAAAGAGCGACAAAACCAGAAAGGCTTGCGTAAACGGCCTTGCAAAGTGTATGCAGCTCCAGAGCGAAGCAAAGGAAACCTTCCAGAATATGAAGGACGAGGCTGAGGACATCTGCTACGACGCAAAGCAGCAGGCAGAGAACAAAGAATAAGGCTTTTCGGGACGTGATTTTCCATGCGATTTAAAATTGTTTACGATACTCCGGGCAGACTTCGCGTAAGATGCGGCAAAGACGTGTTTTCAAAGCTGCAAAGCACAAGTCTTGAGGCGCAGATATGCGCGTTTCCCGGTGTTATCTCGGCAAAAGCCTCATACGCAAACGGCGGTCTGCTGATAAACTACGGCGGCAATATACGCGAACAACTGCTTGAAGAAATAAAAAGCATAAACGCCCGTACTTTAAGCAGCGCACCGCTTACGCCGATTCAGCTCACGGACGAAGAATTCAAGCGCGACTTTTTTAAGATAATTGCAAAAAGAATTCTTACAAAGCTGTTTTTGCCGTCGTTCCTGACAGCTCCTCTTACGATATACCGCGCAATTCCGTTTATAAAACTCGGTCTTTCGGGACTTGCGAGCGGAAAACTGAATGTTGCGGTGCTTGACGCAGTATCTATCTCAGCGTCGGTCATGAGCGGTTCATACGGCACGGCGTCGTCCGTAATGACGCTGCTGAACATTTCTTCTCTTCTCGAAAGCTACACGAGAAAGAAAGCCAAGAATACGCTTTCCGACAGTCTGTCTTTAAACATAGACAAGGTATGGAAGCTTGAAAACGGCGAGCCTGTGCAGGTTCCGTTAAAGAGCATTGTAACGGGAGATGTTGTCAGAGTTCAGCAGGGCAGCATGATTCCGATAGACGGATATGTAATTTCCGGACAGGCGGGAGTAAACGAATCCGCAATGACGGGAGAGGCTATGCTCTGTCACAAAAAAGAGGGTTCGAGCGTATATGCCGGCACCGTAATTGAAGAGGGTTCGGCAGACATAAACGTAACTTCTCTTCCCGACGACAGCAGAATAAACAAGGTCGTGGAGCTTATAGAAACCTCGGAAGATCTCAAATCCGGCGTTCAGACAAAAGCCGAGAGCTTTGCGGACAATCTTGTTCCGTTCAGCCTGTTTACGTGCGCTGCGACTTATCTGTTTACGGGAAACCTCACAAAGGCTCTGTCGGTGCTCATGGTGGACTATTCGTGTGCCATCAAGCTATCGACGCCGATATGCGTTATTTCGGCAATGAGAGAGGCTGCCGAGTACAACATAATGATAAAAGGCGGCAGATACCTCGAAAACTATGCCCATGCGGACACGGTAATGTTCGACAAGACGGGAACACTGACCGTTTCCTGCCCCGATCTTGCAAAGGTCATTGCATTTGAGGGTTACACCGAGGACGAAATTCTGAGAACGGCTGCGTGCCTTGAAGAGCATTTTCCGCACAGCGTTGCAAAGGCTATCGTTCATGCGGCGGAAGTAAAGAATCTCAAACATTCCGAAGAACACGCCGAGGTCGAATACATAGTTGCGCACGGAATTGCGACAAAGCTGCACGGACAAAAGGCTCTCATCGGAAGTGCGCACTTTATCTTTGACGACGAGAAGATACCCTACACAGAAGAGCAGCACAGCATTATAAAGAAACTCGGCGAAGAGTATTCCATGGTCTACCTTGCTATCGGTCAGAAATTATGCGGCATACTCTGCATACAGGATCCAATACGCGAAAACGCAGCGAATGTCATAAGTGAGCTTAAACAAAAGGGACTTAAAAACATAGTCATGATAACCGGGGACGGCGAATCTACCGCAAAAAGCGTATGCAACGCGCTGTCGATAGACACTTATCATGCGCGTGTTCTTCCCGAGGACAAGCTCAACATCATAAACGACATGAAAGCAAAAGGACACACGGTCGTTATGGTCGGCGACGGCATAAATGACTCTCCGGCGCTTGCTGCGGCTGACGTTTCGGTTGCAATGAAAGACGCGTCGGACATTGCGAGAGAGGTTGCGGACATCACTCTGCTTACATCAGATCTTGAAAGGCTTTGCGTACTGCGAGATCTCAGCGAGAAACTGTTTGCAAGAATACACTCAAACTACCGCTTTATATCCGTATTCAACAGCGGACTTATACTTCTCGGTATAGCGGGACTCATTTCGCCCGTCACTTCGGCGCTTTTTCACAACATATCGACTATGGCGCTTTGTGCAGGCAGCATGAAACCGTATCTCGACGAAAAAGAAGTAAAATAAGATAGTACAGCATTTTAAAATATTCGGGGGATTTTTACAGCAAAAAACTGTATCTTTCCCCGGATTTTTTTGCGCTTTTTTACAGTCAACTTTTTTTCGAGCCAGTCCTCGTACTGCGGCGCACTGCTTGTTGTCCGCCGTGCAAGCGGTAATTTTGTGTATGAAAAAAGCACCGGCACTTTTCTGCGCGATGCTTAAATCAGTAATTTGAGTATAAGAAAAGCACTGTACTAATGTACGGTGCTTAAATATGTTTTAGCAATTTTGAACATAAAGCTCATCGTATAGCTTTTGCAGTTTTAATCCGATTTCGTTTAGTGTATAATCACGATTAAATCCGATTTCTGTAATTTTATCATCAAGCTGATCAAGCACATCATCCAAATCGCCATTATTTATACTTTGGTTTATATCGGGAATATGCAACAATAGTATACTTTTTTGTTCTTCCGTAATATTCACTTGTCACTACCTCCTGAACGCGGATTTGTCTGAATAAGAATTCCAGTATCCGGATTTACAGTAACATAACACTTTTTCCCTTTGAATTTTTGGCTACGTCCGTTATCGCAAACTTTTATCGGTCGTATTTCCTCCGGCATTTGAAGCGCCTGTAAAACATCATCAAGTTCCTCAAAGTACGGAGCTGTGCAGCACCTGCAATTCGGGTGAAACGGCGGTGCGGTAATGCCCTCCTTGAACTCTTTCATGTCAAGCACCTTGCCGTTAAACCGTCCGCATATCGGGCACATATGCTTGTCAAACGTTCCGAATATCTCGTATCTCTCAACCCCAAGTTCGTTGAAACACTCTTTTTGCGCAGCGCTTGAAAAATACGCGCTTTCCGTCATAACAAGCCGCCCGGCGTTATACTTTGATACTCTGAAACGCTCTGATATTTCCTTTATGGCGCGTTCGGGCGAATCGCCGGTTGCAAAAAAACTATTTGCGGTAATTTCAGGCAAATAAAAAACCTCTCACGGCAATTTATCCACACCGCAAGAGGATATACACTTTCTGGAGCAGACAACGGGAGTCGAACCCGCAACGTCGGCTTGGGAAGCCGAAGTTTTACCGCTAAACTATGTCTGCAAATATATTTTACGATATAATTTTACCACTTTTGAATGAGAAATGCAATAGTTACGGCGCAATTTAGCAAAAAAAAGACAAAGGCGGCAAAACCGAAAAAACAACTCTCTTTCAGGCTCCGCCGCTCTTTTTTTGTCTTGCCGCAAACGTTTTTTACGTTCTTTGCGGTATTTTTTATTCCACCGTCACGCTTTTTCCGGAAACGTCCGAGTCATATGCCGCCTGCATTATCTTATTGACATATGCGCCGTCCTCAAATGACGGCGACGGGTTTGTTCCGGCATATACCGCATTACAGAAATTATACATACTGTGTATATGCCCTCTGAACCAGCCTATCGGCGCTCTCATGCCCGGAAAAACCGATTCCGGCATATCATATCTGTTTACGCACTCGATCTTTGTAAATCCGCGGTCTCCGCCATTGGGTGTACCTGTATACTTTACATCATAAAACTCAAGGAAATTCGGCTCCATGAGAGAAAATCTCAGCGCACCGTCGGTTCCGCGTATCTCGACGGACAGATCGTCGTTTGCGCCGACTGATATTTTGCTTGCCTCTATTGTTCCGCACGCGCCGTTTTTCAGCTTTGCGGTTATATAAAAGGCTTCGTCGGCATTAGTCTGCCACTCTTTTCCGTCCATTCCGGCTCTGGTTTTAAAGCCTATCTGCGACATTCCGTAAAGGCTCTCAAAGCCGTACTTTTCGTTATCTCCGAGAATACAGCAAAGCAGATCTATCGCGTGTGAGCCGAGATCAAACAGCACTCCGCCGCCGCATATATCGCGGTTCTGTTTCCAGCCTGCGTTTTTCTTTGGGTCTGTGCCCGACGCGTGTAGGTACACGGCTCTGAACGTCAGTATCCGTCCGAGCCTGCCCTCTTTCATAAGCTCTTTTGCGCGCAGCACTGCCGGAAGATGCCGGTTATTGAACACCATTCCGCAGCACTTGTCGTAATTCTTTGTAAGTTCGAGAATTTTCCGTGCTTCCGTATCGCTTACCGCAAGCGGCTTTTCGCAAAGTATATGCTTATTTGCCTTTACGGCTTTGCTTATAATATCAAAATGAGTATTATTCGGCGTGCATATATCTATTACGTCTATATCCTCGTTTTTAAGGCAATCATCGACCGAAAGGCTGTAATTCTCAAAGCCGAGTGCGTGTGCGTCGGCTTGCGCCGTTTCGGGATTTCTCGTTACAAGCGTATGCAGCTTTACCTCAAACGGCAGATTCTTATAGCAGTATTTTAGCATATCCAAAGACGCTGAATGTGCGCGCCCCATAGACCCTTTGCCTACCACCGCAAAATTTATGGTTCTCATAATTTACCTCCGTGTAATGTATACAGGTATATTAATCAAGTTCTTTCTTTCCGGTATACAGTTCGTAGTATCTTCCGTGCATTGCAAGCAGTTCGTCATGATTTCCGCGCTCGATTATCTCGCCGTTTTCAAGCACCATTATCGCGTCGGCGTTGCGTACCGTCGAAAGGCGGTGTGCGATTACGAACGTAGTGCGGTTCTTCATAAGTCTGTCCATGCCGTGTTCGATATGGCGTTCGGTTCTGGTATCGACGGAGCTTGTAGCCTCGTCAAGAACAAGTATCGGAGCTTTGCTTATTGCGGCGCGCGCTATATTCAAAAGCTGTCTCTGTCCCTGAGAGAGGTTTGCGCCGTCGCCCTCAAGCACGGTATTGTAGCCGTCGGAAAGCCGCATTATAAAGCTGTGCGCACTTGCGGTCTTGGCAGCCTCTATAACCTCTTCGTCGGTTGCGTCAAGGCGTCCGTAACGTATATTTTCCATAACAGTACCGGTAAATAGGTGCGTATCCTGAAGTACCATTGCGATATTCTCGCGCAGATATTCGCGAGGATATTTCTTTATGTCAATACCGTCGATGGTTATCTTTCCGCTGTCAATGTCGTAAAAGCGGTTAAGCAGATTTGTTATTGTGGTCTTGCCTGCACCTGTCGAGCCGACAAATGCTATCTTCTGACCGGGTTTTGCATAGAGAGATATGTGCTTCAATATCATTCTGTCAGGATTATATCCGAAACATACGTCGTCAAGCACAACGTTTCCGTCTATCTTTTCGGGTTTTACGCAGTCGGGTGCGTTCGGCGCCTCGGGTTCTTTATCCATTACGGCAAAAACTCTTTCGGCACCTGCAAGTGCAGAGAAAACCGTCGTCATCTGCATTGAGATCTCATTTACGGGACGTGAGAACTGTCTTGCATAGTTTACGAACACCGTAAGTCCGCCTATGTCGAACTTTCCGAGTGCGCAGAGTATACCGCCGACACCGGCAGTCACGCCGTAGCTTACCTGGCTTGAGTTACCCATGATAGGCCCCATTATGCCGCCGAAGAAGTTTGCCTTTATCTGGGTTTCGCGAAGGTCGTTATTAAGAAGTGAAAACTCGTCCTTGCAGGCGTTTTCATGATTGAACACCTTTACGACTTTCTGACCCGACACGGATTCCTCAATATAACCGTTTACAGCGCCGAGAGACGCCTGCTGCGCCGAATAATACTTTCGGCTCTTTGACGCTATATATCCGCCGCCTTTGATGAATACAGGCAGGAAAAGCACCGTAACAAGCGTAAGCCAAATATTTGTGTATATCATCATAACAAGCGTACCAACAAGCGTTACACTGCCCGAAATAAGGCTTACTATGGTGCTGTCAAGCATTGTGCCGATATTATCGACGTCGTTTGTGAAACGGCTCATTATTTCACCGGTGTTTTCGTTGTCGTGGAATTTAAGCGGCAGCGACTGAACCTTGGCAAACAGCTCGTTTCTTATCTTCTCTATCGCACTCTGTGAGATGTTCAGCATTATGCGGCTCTGCGCATATGTTGAAACAAGTCCTACAACATAGACCGCAGCAAGCGTTGCAAGCGTCATCATAAGGTACTGTATACGGCTTTGCGCGGAGGTCTCGGGATTCATTATGTTATTGAAAATAGGTCTTAAAATATACGAGCCGACAAGCGATGATCCGGTGCTTATAAGCATACACAAAAGCACGACGACCATATGCGCTTTATACGCCGAGATATACGAAAAAAGACGTTTTACGGTAGCCTTTGCATTCTTTGGCTTTGACTTTCCGCGCATTGCACCGCCGCCGGGACCTCCTCCCGGCCCTCCCATAGGTCCGCGTGCCTTTCCGGGAGCCGATGCGCTGTTATAACGTTCTTTGAGTTCAGCTAAATTTCTTCCTGCCATTTTACGCGTCAGCCTCCTTTTTTGCGTCATTCTGTTTATCCATTTGAGAGTAGTATATTTCCTGATATTCGGTATTGTTTTTAAGCAGCTCGTCATGAGTGCCGACGCCTGTTATCTTACCGTCGTTTATTACGAGGATCTCGTCTGCGTCGCGAACCGACGAAATGCGCTGAGCTATTATTATCTTGGTCGAGTGTGCAAGCTCATTTTTGAAAGCCTCTCTTATGCGCGCCTCGGTTGCGGTATCGACGGCGCTTGTCGAGTCGTCGAGTATAAGTATTTTCGGCTTTTTGAGCAGTGCTCTTGCGATACAAAGTCTTTGTTTCTGACCGCCGGACACGTTTGTTCCGCCCTGATCGAGTATTGTATCGTAACCGTCCTTCATAGAGCCTACAAAACCGTCCGCCTGCGCGCTCTTTGCAGCGGCTGCAATTTCTTCGTCGGTCGCATATTCGTTACCCCATCTCAGGTTGCTTGCTATCGAGCCTGAGAACAGCACATTTTTCTGGAGAACCATGCTGACGCCCTCTCTGAGTTTTTCAAGCGAATAATCCTTTACGTTCACTCCGTCAACGAGAACCTCGCCCTCGTCAGCGTCATAGAGTCTGGGTATCATTGAAACAAGCGTCGTCTTTCCGCTGCCTGTCGAGCCGATTATTCCGACCGTCATTCCGCGGCGTATCTTAAAGCTTGCGTCGTCGAGCACCTTGCCCTCGCTGTTTTTATAATATCTGAAAGTAACGTGCTTGAATTCAACGTCGCCGTTTTTGACTTCGAGATCCTTATGTGCGGCGTTTCTGTCGTTAAGCGTTACATTCTCGTCAAGCACCTCGCAGATACGCTTTGAAGACGCTATCGCACGCGAGCTTGTCATAAATATCATGGTAAACATTATAAGCGACATAAGTATCTGAGTAATATATGTGATAAATGCCGAGAGGTCGCCCGCAGTCATGCTGCCGCTTACAACCTGCTTTCCGCCGAACCAGAGCACTGCGATAGTCGTGATATACATAAACAGCATTACGACCGGCTGCATGAATATCATTACGTTCATTGCGGAAATGCCCGCCGCTTTTAGGTCTGCGTTGGATGCGGCAAATTTATTCTTTTCGTACCCTTCACGCACAAAGGATTTAACAACGCGCACATTTGTAAGGTTTTCCTGTACGTTTGAGTTGAGCGCGTCTATCTTTTTCTGCATAATGCGGAAACGCGGATAGCCCGTTGCGATTATTCCCGCGACAACTATTACCATAAGCGGAATGGTTACGGCAAGCACCGTCGCAAGAGACGGATTCATGCTTATTGCCATTACAAGCGCGCCTATAAGCATACCGGGAGAGCGTAAGAACATACGAAGCAGCATATTTACAAAGTTCTGGAGCTGCGTTACGTCGTTTGTAAGGCGCGTTACAAGAGAGCCAGTATTGAACTTATCTATATTCTCAAACGAAAAGTTCTGAATCTTATTGTAAATATCCTGTCTTAGATCCGCCGCAAAGTTTACCGACGCCTTTGCGCCGAAATATGCTCCTCCGACTCCTCCTGCCATCATCAGCAGCGCCATTGCCACCATGCCTGCCGATATAAGCAGCACCTTCTGCCAGTTGCCCGTCGCTATGTTGTCAACCACAGCCGTGTCGATTATCACCGACATAAGCTTCGGCATTACTATTTCGCCTATTACCTCTACTATCATACACAGCGGCCCTATGATGAAGTACGGCAGGTACGGCTTTACGTATTTAAACCATCTTTTCACTGCAATTTTTCCTTTCTGAAATCATTTTTGTCTTCGTTCCGGCACTTTACCTTTTTGAGTCCTCTCTGCATCTTGTCAAAGCAAGCCTCAAGTGCGTCAAAGTCACTGTCTGTGAATTCTTCAAAAGTTGCTTTGTCCACAGTATCGAATTTTTCACGCAGTTCCTTTATTACGTCTTTTCCCTTTTTCGTTACGCTTATAGTATTATACCGGTTATCGCCCTGATTTACGCTGCGGACGATATATCCGCCGTTTTCGAGCTTTTTCAGCGTAACCGCGACCGCAGCCGGGCTTATATCGAATTCCTTGGCTATCTCTGCCTGCGAAAAATCGGTTTCCGGAAAGTCGACAAGGTACGAAAGCATCATATGCTGGCTTCTGTGTATTCCGACGCTGCTTGCAACCTCTTCTATCGCCATGCGGTGAAGCCTGTTTGTCTGCATAAGCTTATATATTACCGTTCTTACCTTATCCGAACCGTTCACGTTCATTTTTTCACCTCCGCTTATCCGTTAATCAATTAACTGTTAATGAGTTAATTATTTATGCATTAATTATTATACACATTAACTTTCAAAAGTCAACGGCAAAAATAATTGTTTACAAAAATTCCAAAAAATAGTTTTACACAAAAAAGACCGCGGCGAAAAACCGCAGTCTTTAAGCATATCAAAGGTATCTCTGCACGGAAAAACGGGGAGATATGCATACATATATGATTACCCGAAAATTATATAGGAGAGAGTAAAAACGTGCAGAGAATATGTAAAATGCGCTGAAAACTTACGCATATTACAACGGTGTCAAATCAGAACAGCTCCGATGCATCAAAGAGATTCTCGTTTTCCGCAGTTTCTCCGCTTCCTTCGAGAATGTCCTCATACGACACGCAAAATTTCTCAAGTTCGGGAGATGTATATATCTTTTTCATATTTTTCACCTTTGCCTTCCGTCACACGCCAAGGCTTGCGTTATACTTTGCGAGAAGTATATCGGCGTTCTCTTTCTGTACATCGTTTCCGTTCTGGCTGAGATAATTCAAAATGTCCAAAATTGAGGTATTCATGGGGCTGCCGTAAACGTATTCGCCGTTTACATACGAGTACGCGCGCACGGTAAACGAATCATTATAGTGCGAAACAGGAATGTTTACAAGCACGCAGCTGAACACGGTAAGAGAATTGTCCGTATCATACCACAACTTAAGGTCTGTACCGGAGCCCTTGACAAAGCTCGGCTGTGCGATATATGCCTTTTGACCGTCTGCAAGTCCGTCATATTTAAACTCGTGTGTAAGCTCTTTTCCTCCGAGCTTATCGGTAAGAGCCACGATAAAGCCGTATTCGGTAAGCGCGCCGTCAAGCTTGTTCTCGTCTGTAATATAGCTCTTGAAACGAAGTCCGCTCTTGGTGTCGATTACTTTGTCTGCGCCGTCTTTCTGTACGCGGATCTCGGTAACGTCCTTTACGTCGGTCTTGTCATCAAACCACTTGGGCGCGTAATCGGCGTCTGCAAATACCGGGTACAGCTCAATATCGGTGTTTTCAAGCGCAACGGTATCCATGGCTGTATCGGAGTTTTCTTCGGTGCTCCAGCCGATAAGCTTTTTGCCTGCCGGTACTGTTACGGCACTGTCCTCGGGAAGAACCGGAGTGTATTCGGTGAGAAAACCGCCGTCGTCATCAAGCAAGAAGTAAGCGGCTGCCGTATTATCCGCGCCGAGATGATATGTTGCCTTGTAATAAGGATACATGCCTATGTCATCGAGATATATGCTTACGGAAGCGGTATTCACAATTTTTTGTACCTGAATTTCAGGATAAAGCATGGCGTCTGCTTCAACGCTGTCATATCCGTTTGAACGCGCCGTAACTGCGGTAATGTTGCCGAGTTCCGAAACAGAAACGGGTGTTTCAGACGTTGTTTTAATTTGCGAAAAGCCTGACGTTACACGGGTTCCAGATCCTTTTGAAGGAACAAGGGCAAAGAAGAGTCTGTTATCGGTTTCATTTGTTATATCTGACGGAATATACTTCAGAGCCTTTAACTTATAATATACCGGTCTTTCTTTTGTAACCGTTGTGTTTGCAAACAGTATCGGATAACCGTTTCCGTATGCTCTGAGTGCTTTATTTTCGCCTATGCTTACAACTTCAAATTTTCCCTGTTTAACTATATCAACTTTGTCGCTTGACAATTCATTTATGTCAAAATCAAGCACATCTGTGCTTCCTGTAAGCAGGTTGATTCCGGGATCTCCGGCACGCACCTGTCTGGTTCCGAATACCGGATAGAGTTCTATATCGGAGTTTTCAAGCGCAACAGAGTTTTGTGCCGAATCAGCGCCGGGAATCTGTGACCAGCCGGCAAGGGCACGTCCGTCTTTTTCAGGTTCGGCAACTCCCGACGGGAGCAGCGGCGAAAAAGATGTAAGCAGTTCGCCATTATCATCTAAAAGCACCTGTTCGGTTGCAATTACGGTTTCGTTATCGGCACCGTAATAGTTTACGTTATAGTAAAGATAAAGTCCCACATTGTTAAAGTAATAGCTTTCGCCCGTTTCTTCATGCCCGGAATACTGGAACTTGGTCTTGTTTCCGCCTTTGTTAATGGCAGTATCCGTTTCATTCACGGAAACGAACCAAAAGGTCTTCCAGTTGCCGGATTTATCAGCTTTGTTTACACCTCTGTTCAAAACATCGCACTGATATCCGAAACTGAGGTTGCTGAACACGGTGCCGTCTGCGCTCTCGCCGTATGAGTCGGTTACTATCGCATACTTTTTTCCGGCAGGTATCGTATCGGAAAGATTAAAATTCAGATTTGCGTAATGCTTTGCGCTCACGCTGCTGTTGTAAAGAATATACATTCCGTTGGATACGGTTGTCTGATACAGTGAGGAATCACTGCCGACAGATGCGGCTAAAAGCGGTGTTTCGCCTTTGTCAAAGCTATACTTTTCTTTTGTGCCGGTAAGAAGATTTATACCGGGCTTGATTTCTTGCTCAAGAACTGCTTCGGAAACGGCGTATGCATTATCCGACGTTTCGTCCGCCGTCTCGGTTATCTCGGCATTCAATGCGCCGACAAACAATGACGACGAAATCATCATAACGGAAAGAACTGCACTGAGTAGTTTTTTCATATTTTTTCTCCCTTCAACAATTAAGTTTGTACATTCATTATAAAGCACCGCCCAAAACATTTCAATGGAAAATGATGCCCGAATGCCGTCGGAAATAGCAATTTTGAACCAACAGTAAACGTTTAAAAAAATTTATTTGCCGCAGCTATTGAAAAATATCGAAATAAGTTTATAATATTATTGATTATTGTAAAATCATTCCACATTCAAAAAGCACAAGGAGTATTCATGTTAAGAAAATTTATAAGCTACTACAAGCCGCACAAAAAAATATTCTTTCTCGATATGCTCGCGTCGTTTTTCGTGTCGCTTATCGGAATTGTATACCCTATCGTGACAAGAACCATGTTAAACGACCTTATTCCCGAAAGAAAATACAGGCTTATAATAATATTCGGCGTGCTTTTGCTTGCGCTGTATGCACTTAGAATGTTTTTAAACTACTTTATACAGTATCAGGGACACATGATGGGCGTAAAAATGCAGGCTCAGATGAGAAGCGATATGTTTTCGCACCTCGAAAAGCTCCCGTTTTCGTATTACGACGAGCATGAAACGGGAAAGATCATGTCGCGCATGACAAACGACCTCATGGACATAAGCGAGCTTGCGCACCACGGTCCCGAAAATCTTATCATCTGCACAATAACGATAATCATTTCGTTTACGTATCTTACGACCATAAATCTTCCGCTTACGCTTATAATTTTTGTATGTATTCCGTTTCTGCTGCTTGCAGCGTCAAAGCTAAAGACCAAAATGCACGCGGCTTTCAAACAGTGCCGCGCAGCCGTCGCCGTAATCAACGCCGCAATAGAGAGCAGCATATCGGGTATTCGCGTGACAAAGGCATATACAAACGCCGAAAAGGAAAAAGAAAAGTTTGAAGTCGGAAACGGAGAATTCGTAGAGGCACGTCGCAGCGCTTACGACGCCATGGGCCGCTTTCACTCGGCTACGTCCTTCATAACCGATATTTTTAACGTAATAGTTCTTATCGCAGGCGGATTTTTCCTTTACAGAGGCGACATAAACTTCGGCGATTACAGCGCGTTTGTCGTATCGGTAAACCTGTTTATATCTCCCGTCATGACTCTTATAAACTTCACCGAGCAATATCAGAACGGCGTTACGGGATTTGAAAGATTTCTTGAGATAATGAATGCGCCCGTCGAAAAGGACGCAGAGGGCGCTGCCGACGCCGGAGTGCTTTCGGGAAGCATACTCTTTGACAACGTTTCATATTCGTATAACGGCTCGTCCGAGGTTCTTCACGGAATAGACCTCGACATAAAGAAAGGACAGACCTTTGCTCTCGTAGGTCCGTCCGGAGGAGGAAAAACGACGATCTGCCACCTTATTCCGAATTTTTATCAGGCAACGGACGGCAAAATACTTATCGACGGCAAAAACATAAACTCATTTACGCTTGAATCGTTAAGAAGAAACATCGGCATAGTTCAGCAGGACATATATCTTTTCAATTCAAGCATTCGCGAAAACATTCTCTACGGCCGCCTTGACGCAAGCCCCGAAGAAGTTATCGACGCCGCAAAGCGCGCAAACATTCACGACTACATAATGTCGCTGCCGGACGGTTACGAAACACAGATAGGCGAACGCGGCATAAAACTGTCGGGAGGTCAGAAACAGCGCCTTTCCATTGCGCGCGTATTTCTCAAAAATCCGCCGATACTTATACTCGACGAGGCGACAAGCGCGCTTGACAACGCAACCGAGATACTCATTCAGAAATCACTTGACGAGCTTGCAAAAGGCAGAACCACCATAGTCGTCGCCCACAGACTCTCGACTATACGAAACGCCGAAAGAATTGCCGTTATATCCGACGGTTACGTTGCCGAAGAAGGAACGCATGACGAGCTTATCGCAAAGCACGGAATTTACGAAAAGCTGTACAACGGCATTTCGGCTGCAAGGTAGTTTTTAACATAAAAATATGCACAGCAAAAGGCGAACCGTAAAAGGTTCGCCCTGTTTTTATTATTCCGATTGCTGTTTTGCGGCGTTTTTCTGTCTTGACGCGCCGTTTTTCTGCGGACGTCTGCGGCGTCTGCGTTTTTTTGCCTTTTTGACTTCAAGCATTTCCGCAGTCTTATCATTTAACACATATATCTGCTGGCAAATATTCCAAAGTTCTTCTTTTGTCTGCGCAAGTCTCAGAACAAGCACAAATTCTCCGTGTTCTGCGCATTTCGCCCTTATATTATAGCGATATTTTCCGCATACGACAGATTTTTCAAAACTCATTTTTCCGCCGCATATCGGACACGCCGGACGCGTAATGAACGAATTGCCCCATATATCGTCCTTATTTCTGATATTGCCGAATTTGCGCTTTGTGAGAAGATACGAACCTTTATCCAGCGACGCTGCGTCGGGAGCCTTGCCCAGCAGCTTAATGCCGTTTTCAAGATCGAGAGTTTTGCAGACAAGCGCCGTATACTCTGCGTCGTTAAGCGCGTCGTGAAGCTCGTTTGAAAGCTGTATCTTGCAGTATTCCATTGCAAACGACAGAGAATACTGCCTTTTTTCAAGGTTATTCTGTGCGCAGAAAATCATCTGAATATTATAGTGCGCCGGCAGCCACGACAAATCCAACCCGTGGTATTTTATATTGTTTACGAGTATTCTTATATCGTCATAGCCCCATATGAGAAATACAAAGTCGTTTCCGCAAAACTCCTTGAATTCGTCCATGACCTCGCCGAAGGCTTTGCCGTCCTTTAAAGTCTCGTCGGTAATTCCCGTGAGCTTTGACACCATTCTGTTCATGCTCTTTATGACGGACGGCTTTACTATGCGTTCAAACTTTCCGCAGATATCTTTATTTTCGTCAAGCTTTACCGCGCCTATTTGTATTATCTCGTTTTTTAAGCACACGCCGTTTGAGCAAAGAACGGCTGTATCGGAAGAACCCGGCTGGTTCCACTCCATATCAAGTACAACATAGTTCATCAGAGTTTAAACGTCCCCGGTCTGTTCAGCCTTTATACGC
The DNA here is from genome assembly GCA_900551295.1 of uncultured Eubacteriales bacterium. Lineage (GTDB taxonomy): Bacteria > Bacillota > Clostridia > Oscillospirales > CAG-382 > UMGS1387. The sequence goes on from URVJ01000004.1 coordinate 27,064, forward strand.
TGCTACCGCTTCCCTTTCGTCATAGTGCGTCTTTACGCCCTTAATATCAAGATATGTTTCCTGTCCTTTGCCGACGAGCAGAACGACGTCGCCCTCATGAGCCTGCGACATTGCGTAGTGTATTGCCTCGGTCCTGTCTTTCTTGATGACGTACTTTCCGTCGGTCTTATTCATGCCTATAAGTATATCTGCGATTATATCGTCAAGCTCTTCAAAGCGCGAATTATCCGTCGTGATTACCGACAGATCCGCGTTCTTTCCCGAAACCTCGCCCATTTCGTATCTGCGCAGCTTTGAACGGTTTCCGCCGCAGCCGAACACACAGATAATCTTATTCGGGTTATACGCCTTTATCGCCTCGAAAAGGCTTTCCATGCTGACCTCGTTATGCGCGTAGTCTATTATTACCGGCGCCTTGCAGTAATCGTTATGCACAGGCTCTATTCTTCCGACGACTTTTACTGTTTTAAGCGCGCTCTTTATTGTTTCGTAATCAATGCCGTAAAGCCTTGCCGCAGTCAGCGCGCAAAGAGAATTGAACACCGAGAATTTTCCCGGAACGCCGACGTCTATCTCCGTCTTTACTCCGTCGCTGTCGGTAACCTCGAACGAAGTTGACATTCTTTTATCTATAAAGAATTTTACGTTATCCGCCGTAAAGTCAGCGCTCTTATTGTCGCAGGCAAATGTGGTGTACGGCACTTTATGGCAATTACATACGTCTATCATATACGGCGTTTTGTCGCAGTCGAGATTGAGAACGGCTTTTCTGCACATAGAGAAAAGTAATCCCTTGCAGTAAAGATAGTTTTCAAAGTTCGGGTGCTCGCCCTCGCCGATATGATCGGGCGTTATGTTTGTGAAAATTGCGGTATCGAAGGTTATTCCGTACACTCTGTACATAAGAAGTGCCTGAGAGGATACTTCCATTACTATATGAGTCGCGCCCATTGAGAGCATTTTCGCAAACAGTCTGTGCAGATCGCGGCTTTCGGGTGTGGAATGACCGAGTTCCTCGTAAAAATCTTCAAAATACGCTCCGTTTGTACCGATTATACCGGTTTTTATTCCTGCGGCTTTGAGAATTGAGGCAAGCATGAACGACGTGCTGGTTTTGCCCTTTGTGCCGGTTATGCCGACTATTTTAAGCTTATCGCAGGCTCTGCCGTAGAAGTATGCCGAAACAACGGCAAGCGCGCGTCTTGCGTCTCTCACGCAGAGAAAAAGCACATCTGTATACACCTGTCTGTACTTTACATAGACCTCAGGCGTTTCGCATATCACAGCGGAAGCTCCCTTTTCAACCGCCGACTCGATAAACAGATGTCCGTCGGTCTTTACGCCCTTTATAGCGACGAAAACATATCCTCCGCGCACTTCTCTCGAATCAAAAGCAACGCCGGCAATATCCGAATCCTTTATTTTTTCTATGGCAAGTTCTTCCGGATTTGCGCTTCCTCCGGCAACTTTGATTGCAAATTCATCGGAAAGAATTTCTCCGAGCTGTGATATTTTCAAAACGTTTCACGCCTTTCGTATATTATGTTTTTTACTGTAATTTAAGTCTTTTTATGCCTTGTGCAAGCACTGCGGCAAACTCTTTTGCCTCATCGGCGGTATTAAACCTTGAAAAGCTTAATCTGAGCGTACTGTCCGCACGCGCGTCGTCAAGTCCGAAATTTGTAAGGACTCTGTTATCAGCGTGCTTTGACGAACACGCCGAGCCTGCCGACACATATATGCCGCGCTCCGACAGGTATCTGAGCATTATCTCGCTGCGCACTCCGGGTATGCTTATACTTAAAATATGCTTTGCAAAGCCGTCGTCACCTGAATTGAACAGCACCTCGGGGCACATTTCGGTTATGCTCTTTCTTACGCACTCATTGACTTGCGAAACTGTCTTTAAATACTTATCTTTATTATCGTCTGCGGTCTTTGCCGCAGTGCCGAACGCCGAAATACCGGGCAGATTTTCGGTTCCCGACCTCAGTCCGTCCTCCTGTCCTCCGCCTATCATGCGCGGGCAGACGCGTATGCCTTTTCTGACGTACAGTGCGCCGACGCCTTTGGGCGCGTGTATCTTATGTCCGCTGATACTCACCATATCCGCGCCGAGATCGGCAATTCTTCTGCCCGTTTTCATAAATCCCTGCACAGCGTCGGTATGCAAGAGAGCCTGCGGCGCGTTATTGTCGCGGATCTTTTTGAGAGCCTTTATGTCGTACACAGCGCCGGTTTCGTTATTTACAAGCATACACGAAACAAGAAAAGTTTTATCGTCTATTACGCCGTTTGCAAAATCAAGGTCGAGTTTTCCGCCCTTTGTGGGTATTCTGTGTACCTTTACGCCAAGCTTTTCAAGCTCTTTGGCGCAGTTTTCGACGGACGGGTGCTCCGAATCCGAAATCACCATATTATCGAGATTTTTGGAGTAAAGCTTATATGCGCCGAAAATTGCGGTGTTGCTCGCCTCGGTTCCGCATGATGTGAAAATAAGCTTTCCGTCGTTTTTATCATATCCGAGTGCGTCGGTTATGTTTTTTCGTGCCGTTTTAAGTATATGCGCGCTTTCAAGACCTTTTGCATGAACCGAGGACGGATTTCCGTAATATTCGGTCATTGTTTCAAGCGCAGCCTTTGCCGCGCCGCTGTCGGTACGCGTCGTTGCGGCATTATCAAAATATATTTCGCGGTTATTTGTCATATCCATTCAATTTCACACCGTTTCATCTGCAAAAATACAGTTTATAATAGCACAAAACGCGTCTTTTGTCAATCTTTCGGGCAAAATACGGGGGCTGCTAATGTGCAAAAAACAACCGCCGGACAAGCCGGCGGCGAAAAACAAGTTTTTTATTCCTTACCTAAGGGTTGGGGTATTTCTTCGACAGGTCTTAAAACTATGCCGTACTCGGCTATTTTTTCCTGTACGAACTTTGCGGGATCTGCCTTATATTCAAGCAGTCTTGTGAAAACCGCGCTTGTTTCGGCACGGGTGATATTCGTGTCGGGATAGAAATATCTGTCGCCGGTTTTGTCGTCCCTTGTTCCCTGCATTATGCAGGCGGAATATACGGCGATTATGTTCTTATCGTCGGTATCCTTATAAGGAGTCTGATATTTTCCCGTCTCTATTCCGAGAGCCTTTACGAGAAGCGCCGCAACCTCTGTTCTGCCTATCTTTTCGTTGGGTTTAAGCTCTTTGCCGTATTCATCGACGGAGATAAGTCCGTTTGCGTTTGCGGTTGACACAACCGAATAGAACCAGTTCTCATCGGTATTCTTTACGTCATCGAACACGTCCGCATTGACCGTCTGATAGCCCATGCACTCTACAAGCAGCTTTAAAAACTCGGCTCTTGTGATATTATTCTGCGGAAGGAACGTTCCGTCGGGGTATCCGGCGATTATTCCCTTTGCCGCAAGAGGCGTTACGTATTCATAATACCAGCTATCCTTTGCAACGTCGGAGAAAGTGCTGTTATATACAGGCTCGTCCTTTTTGCCGTCGTCGGATGTACCCGAATTGCCCGAATTTCCGGAATTGCCTTTGTTACCGCTGTTGCCGGAATTGCCGCTGCCGGGTCTGCTCGGCTTTGACGGAGTTGTGCTGCCGCCGTTTTCGCCGTCCCCCGCATCTCCCGGATTACTCTCGTCTTTCTTATCGTCGTCCTTTTTGCCGTCGTCTTTATTTCCGTCATCGGGCTTTGTTGTATCTTCGTCCCCGAACAGCGGACCGAGATCAACTTCTATATCCACGGCAGACGCAGGCATTACGAAAGCGCTTGAAGCCATCATAAGCGAAAGAAGCACAGCCGTGAGTTTTGAATGTTTGAATCCGAACATTTTTTGCACCTCTGTTATAAGTATTTTTTATAATGATAACACACCCGGGTGAATTTTTCAATAGAAAATATAATTTTTAACAAGATTATTTTGTTAACTTTGCAAAAAGAGCCGTCTGTTTTCACTATATTTAACCGCGGTATGGTAAAAAACGACAAAAAACGCGGTCCTTATTGAGTAATTTACCGAAGTCGCAAAAAAATGTCTTACAAGATTGACAAATATATAGTTTTTTGGTATAATTGACACAGTAATATTTAATCTGGAGGGAATTGTTTGAGCAAGGTTTATATCGTCACCTCCTTCAAAGGCGGCGTCGGAAAGACAACTTTATCTGCAAATCTCTCTATGAGTCTTGCGAGAATGGGACACAGCGTCGTTGCGGTAGACTGCGATCTCGAATCAAGATGTCTTGACATTGTGCTGGGACTTGAAAACCGCACTCTGTTCAATGTCTGCGACGTAATCAAGGGTTCATGCTCTCTCGAAAACGCGCTTGTGACGGATGACAGGTGCGAAAATCTGCACTTTTTATCGGCTCCGGCATTTTATCCCGAACGGCACGATATAGGTGCGGCGTCGGACAAGTTTGACAAAGAATCGATAGAACGCTTTGTAAAAAGCCTTACGGACAGATTTGAATATGTAATTTTCGACTTGCCGGCACGTCCCGACAACCTTTATAAAAATCTTACGCTTTATGCTGACTGCGCTTTTGTGGTATCGCTGCACACTGCGGCCTCGATAAGGGCAGCCGAAAAAACAGCCATCGCATTAAACGAACTTACCGACTACGGCAAGGACAATCTGACCTCCGGCGGACTTGACATAAAGCTCATTGTAAACGGTTTCCGTCCGAAAGACGCAAAGCAGAAGAGCAACGTCGGTCTTTACGACATAATTTCGCGGACAAAATTACAGCTTGACGGCGTAATACCGTTTGATTCGGAAATGTCGCGCTCGCAGGAAACGGGAAAGCTCGCATACGAGATACGTTCCGGCAAAAATCCTTTCTGCCGTGCGGTGGAAAATATTGCGCGCCGCTGCGAGGGTTACAGGGTGCCTCTTTTTGAAGGCGTCGAGACCGGCGTAAAAAACAAATACACATATTAATCTTTACATTCATTCAACAACATACGAAAAGGAGAACAAACCCATATGGAAATAGCAATAATTGCATCTGACAGCAAAAAAGAACTTATGACTGAATTCTGCATTGCATATCAGGGAATTCTTTGCAAACACAATCTTTACGCAACCGATGCTACCGGCAAGTACATTTCCGACGCTACGGGGCTTGACATAGAATGTGTTATGTCCGGCACTCAGGGCGGTGTGGAACAGCTTTCTTCCAGAATTGCTTTCAACGAAATCGACCTTCTCCTTTATTTCAGAAACACAATAGCGGCTCCGCGTTTCAAAGAGTCCGAGTACGATATTTTAAGGCTGTGCGACATATACAACGTTCCCTTTGCAACCAACATTGCGACCGCCGAAGCGCTTATACTCGCGCTGGATCAGGGCACTCTCGACTGGAGAGATCTCGTAAATCCCAAATCAAAGACCAACCGCAAATATTAAGTTTATCAAAAATCAATTTTCCCGAAATTTATTCGGGAATTTTTTATATGCAGAAAAATCCGGGACTGCCGATAAAGACATATCCCGGATAAATTTATACCGTTTTAAGCAAAATTCAAGTTTTACTTTTTCTTTTCTTTAAGCTGTGAAAAATACGCCTTTGTTTCCTTTGCCACAACTCCGCTGAGAAGTATGAGAGCCACAAGGTTGGGTATTGCCATCATACCGTTGAGGGTATCGGCTATTTCCCATGCGAGCGAAAGCTCCATTGCGGCGCCGATTACGAGCATCGGGAGGAAGAGAATCTTATAAACTATCGAAGCCTTTTCGCCGAACAGAAATTCCATGCAGCGCGAACCGTAGAGATTCCAGCTGAGAATTGTTGTAAATGCGAACAGTGCAAGTGCGAACGCAACTATAACGCTTGCCGCCTTTGCGTTGAAAATAGTCGAGAAAGCCGAGATCGACAGCGCCGCGTCGGCGTTTTCTCCCCATACTATTCCGACTCCGCTCATGAGTATTGTAAGAGCCGTCATTGTGCAGATAACTATTGTATCAGCAAAAACTTCAAATATTCCGAAAAGTCCCTGTTTTACGGCGTTATCCGTATCTGCCGCCGCGTGTGCGATAGGCGCGGAACCGAGACCTGCTTCATTAGAGAAGATACCTCTCGAAATACCCTTTTTCATTGCGGTAGCTATTGTAATTCCCAAAAATCCGCCGCCTGCCGCTCTGAAATTAAACGCGCCCTTGAATATCATTCCGAAGACCGTTCCGATATTTCCTATATTTGCAAATATTACAACAAGCGACGCTACTATATAAAGCACGCTCATTACGGGAACTATAAGCTCGGTAACCTTGCCTATACGCTTAATGCCGCCAAGTGATACGAGCGCCACAAGAACCGCAACCGCAACGCCGACGCCGATTCTGAGAGCAAGCTCGTTGGTTTCGGTAAATCTCATAGCCGCAGCATTAATTGTGCCTGCAATGGTATTAACCTGTGTCATATTGCCTATACCGAAAGACGCAAGCGCGCCGAGTATGCAGAAAAGAACGCTGAGCCACTTCCAGTTCTTGCCCAAGCCCTTTTCTATGTAGTACATAGGTCCGCCTACCCAGTCGCCGTTCTTATTTCTTTCACGGAACTTTATTGATAGCACTACCTCGGAATACTTTGTCGCCATTCCGAGAAGCGCCGAAAGCCACATCCAGAACACGGCTCCGGGACCGCCTATTGCAATAGCTCCCGCAACACCGGCTATATTTCCCGTTCCGACGGTCGCCGCAAGAGCAGTACAGACTGCCTGGATCGGAGAAATCGCGCCTTTATCCTTGACTTCGTTCTTTTCGGTAATTTTTCCTATCGTGTTTTTCATCGCATGACCGAAATGCGATAACTGAACCGCTTTATTGCGGCAGGTGAGAAGAATACCGGCGCCGAGAATGAGTATCATCGCGGGCCAGCCCCACACAACACCGTTTATCTTGTTGTTGATGTCGCCGATCTTTTCGGCAACGTTCTTTTCTTCCTTGGTTTCGGGAAGTTCGGGTACGGTCTGCGTATTTTCGGCACTGTCGGTAACGGCATTATCAGCATTCTGTGCAGGCGCTGCCGACGAAACAAGTCCGAATGTGCCGAGTACAAGCAGCGCGCAAAGCAAAAGCGACGCTGCTTTTGAATAAAGTTTTGTTCTTTTCACTGAGATCATCATCCTTTCCTTATAAAATATAGTTTTTTCGGGAAAGTCCGGTTTTTGAGAGACAAAGAAATTTGCTGTCACGGAAATTCTATGTGTCAAAGCACAAAAAAATAACCGCAGACAAGAGCATTTTTCAGCCAGTCTCCGGAAAAAACAGATTACACTCCGTCCTTTTGCCTGAGAGATCGGAAAGAACTGCTTTTTTCTTTCCTTACACCTTCGGCGTCCTTACAGGAACTCTCCAGAGAATATCAGTGAATAACACGTGAAAAATTATAGCACAAATATTTAACGTTTGCAATACTTTTTTCAAAAAACGTCAATTTTCGGCACATTGCGTCAAAAAAACTCTGTGCAAAGCAATTTTTACCGCCCGGCACAGAGTATAAAAGCATTTATTTAATTAAAAGCTTATTTAAGCACTTCTATCATGCTTTCGTTCCAGATAGACGGAGCTTCATAGCCCATGAGATTTACAAGAGTTGCGGCAATATTGGAAAGTCCGTAAGTGTCCTTTTCAATCACCTTATAGTTATCCGCAAAGCTGTTATCATAGATAAAGCAAGGAACGGGATTGAGAGTATGGCTGGTCTTTGCCTTATAGTGTCCCTCTTTATCAACCTTGGGCTCGTGGGTTTTCTTGTCAAGTTCATACATTTCGTCGGCGTTTCCGTGGTCTGCGGTAATGATCGCAACACCGTGTACCTTGTCGATTTCTTCGAGTATTCTCGCAAGGCATAGGTCAAGCGATTCCATTGCGATAATCGTTGCGAGGTAGTTTCCGGTGTGACCTACCATATCGCCGTTCGGGAAGTTTACGCGAAGGAATTTGAATTTGCCCTCTTCGGTAACTTCAATAAGTCTGTCGGTTATTTCGGCGCACTTCATCCACGGTCTCTGCTCAAACGGAACTACGTCGGACTTGATCTCCTCATAGGTTTCGGTCTTTTCGTCGAATTTTCCGCTCTTGTTGCCGTTCCAGAAATAGGTAACGTGACCGAATTTCTGTGTTTCGGAAAGCGCGTACTGAGTAACTCCGGTATTTGCAAGGTACTCGCCCATTGTTCCCTTGATTTCGGGAGGACTTACAAGATATCTCGACGGGATATGCTTATCTCCGTCATACTCAAGCATGCCGGCAAATGTCACCTTGGGATATACTACTCTGTCGAACGCGGCAAAGTCAGCCTCGTCGAACGCACGTGAAATTTCTATTGCGCGGTCGCCTCTGAAGTTGTAGAATACAACGCTGTCGCCGTCGGTAATCTTTCCTACGGGCTGACCGTTTTCGGCAATTACGAACGCAGGAAGATCCTGGTCGATGCAGCCGGTTTCGGCTCTGTAAGTCTTGATTGCGTCTTCGGCGCTTGCAAACTGTCTGCCCTCTCCGAGAACATGAGTGTGCCAGCCGCGTTCAACCATTGACCAGTCTGCCTCGTAACGGTCCATTGTTATATTCATTCTTCCGCCGCCGGAAGCAATCTTTGCGTCAAATCCGTCGGTATTAAGTTCCTTTAAGAATTCTTCAAACGGAAAAACATAATCGAGCGCACTTGTCTCTCCGACATCTCTGCCGTCAAGAAGTATATGAACGCGAACCTTCTTAACGCCCACTGCCTTCGCCTGCTTTATCATAGCCTTTAAGTGGTCTATATGGGAATGAACGTTGCCGTCGGAGAAAAGCCCGATGAAATGAAGAGTCTTTCCCGTGTCCTTAACGCTTACAATGTCTTTCCATGCCTGCGATTTAAACATAAGTCCGGATTCTATGGAGTTTGATACAAGCTTTGCGCCCTGTGCAAAAACCTGACCTGCGCCGATAGCGTTATGTCCGACCTCGGAGTTGCCCATGTCGTCGTCGGACGGAAGTCCTACGGCTGTTCCGTGAGCCTTGAGCTTTAACATCGGGTAATTTGCCTTTAACATATCGAGAGTGGGAGTTCTCGCGTTCTTTACGGCATTTGAAATATTGTCCGCACCGATTCCGACACCGTCCATGACTATGCAGAACACCGGTCTTTCCTTTGCTGCCTTGTCGTTATTCTTAAAATGCAGCGGTTTCAATGTTTCTTTCATTTGGTTTTCATTTCCTTTCGTATATCATGATTATCATACTTACCATATTTTAATGCGCGAAACGCATTTCATGCACGCAGTGCTTTTCATGAAACCTTGGTTTCATTTCATGCCGGAACGGCAATTCATTGCTTCTGCTGACGCATATATTTTACCCCTGCAAAAAACCAATATCAAGCGTATTTTGTTAAACTATTTATGACTTTACGGTTTTTAACACATTTTCGTATGTTCCCGGAGAGGACATGACCTTGATAATTCCGTCCGCAACGCAGTCGAGAGGTCTGTTTGCAACGTAAACCGGGAGATGCGTTCTTTCTCCGACAAGCAGTCCTATTCCGCCGAGCAAGGCTCCTCCGCCGGTAAGCGTAAGTCCTGTCGAGAGCAGATCTCCGCAGAGTTCGGGAGGCGTTGTTTCAAGCGTCGCCCTTATTATGTCCGTCATCTGCGTAAGCGGCTCGTCAAGTGCTTCTCTTATTTCGGAGGAATATATATTGAACACCGACGGAAGTCCCGTGACAAGATTTCTGCCTCTGACCTCTATCATTCCCACGTCTGCCGACGGATGCGCAGAGCCTATTTCTATCTTTATATCTTCGGCTGTGTTCTCGCCTATTGCAACGTTGAACTTTTTTCTGACATATTCCGCAATAGCCTCGTTAAGCTCGTCTCCCGCAATGCGCAGCGAATTAGACACCGCAACTCCGCCTGCCGTGACCACCGCAACCTCCGTCGTTCCGCCGCCTATATCCACGACGATATTTCCGACCGGCTGCTTGAATGAAAGTCCAGCGCCTATTGCCGCAGCCACCGGTTCTTCTATAAGATAAACCGACGACGCGCCTGCCTCAAGAGCAGCGTTTTCAACGGCTCTGTGCTCTACCTCCGTCACTCCGTAAGGTATGCAGATTATTACTTTAGGCTTTGAAAACAGCGCGTTGCCCGTGGCTTTTCTTATAAAAAGCCTCAACATCTGCAAGGTGAGTTCAAAATCCGCAATTACTCCGTCTTTAAGCGGTCTTACGACGGTGATGTTCTGAGCCGTCTTTCCGATAAGCTTTTTTGCCTCGTTTCCTACGGCGATTATACGTTCGCTTTTATTGTCAAACGCGACCGCGCTCATTTCTCTTATTATTATACCTTTTTCCCTTGTGCATACAAGCGTATTCGCCGTGCCAAGGTCTATTCCGATAAAGCTAATATATATCAGTCCTCTCCGCCGTTAAGTGCGTCCGAAATTGTCTTTATGCCGTTTTTTGCAAGCTCCGGCGGCATAAGCGTCATTGTCTGCACATCTTTGGGCGCGTAATATTTAAGCACAAGTTCATCACTCATATTCGCGTGCGACGCCATATCGGCAAATATGCAAAGCTTGCTGTTTCGCCCGATGCTTACAAGCTCCGCGCCGCCCGTTTCTTTTCCCGTGCATACCGCAAACGCCGATGTTCTTCCCGACGCTCTGAGAATTCCCGGTATAACCGTTGACGACGCGTCCCTCCAGGTATTTACGTTTACGGGAACCCTGCACGAAGATATGCTTTCCTCAAAAAGTCTGAGAGATGCCTCGGTCATGGATTTGGGCGTACCGCAGTTTATACCCGAAACAACGCAGAGCTTCTCAAGTCCAAGCGAGCAGATATGGGCATAAACGTCTGAAATCACGTCCGCAGACGAGTTTTTGGCAAGCGAGCAGTCGTATACTCCGTCCGTGTTCTCAAACACCGTGCAGACTACCGCGGCGTTACAGTCTGCAAAGTACATTTTTTCAGGCTTGCATATAATCAGCGCGCCGTCCGACAGCACTTTGTCGAGATACGGGCTCTTTTTTCTCAGATGATCTGCAAGTCTTTTTAAATATTCGTACATTTCGGGTGTAAATGCGCTTACCGCAACCCTTGAAAATCCCGAATTTACGTATTCGCACGCCTTTGAGAGAGCCTGAGACGCCTGTGCGCGGTTTATATTTTTAAGTCCCGCGTCAGCAGCGCCGTTTACGCGTATCAGTTCGTAACACGCAGAATCGGAACACGGCGAAATCAGCGCGCTGCGTCCCGAAAGCAGCACCGAATTAATATATGCGAAAAGTCCTGAGTTTTTGTCCGAACATATTGTATCGGTCCTATAAACCTTTATTTCGCCGTTGTTTTTTATCGCTGAAAACATCTCGCTTTCCTGTGACGCAGACATATTGAACAGCGCGAATGTCTTTCCTAGGCTGAGAGCCGGAAGTGAATTAAATCCGCTGTCGAGCGCCGCAGAGAAATCAAACGTAACGTCGTTCTTTACAAAACTTTCCGTAAGCTCATTCGGGATTACGATACACGGCAGAACTTTCGATACAAGCGATCTATGCTTTGAAACAAAGCTGCGCAGCGAAAGTCCCGTATCCTTTAAAAGCGCTTTAGGGTCATATGTTTCGGAAAGGTGGCGCAGGCTCTGCGCATATGAAACCTCAAAGTTCTTTTCACACCTGAGAGCTGCCCTTTCAAGTTCGGACGCAAACTTTTCCTTAGCCATGCTCACGTTTGAAAGCTCGGTTTCCGAAAACAGCTCGCCCGACGCGATCCTGCACGCCGGCAATAACAGCGAACGCGCAAAAAGTCTGTCTGCGTTTCCGTCTGCGCCGTGCTTTTCGATATATTCCACAAAGCCGCAGAGTTTATCCTTTACGCCGTCGCAGAGTCCGAGATATTCCGTCCACTTATCGGCAACGTCAAGGCTTTGCGCAGCGCCCGAAATAAAGTCGGAAAGTCCGTCAAATGCGAGTATTCCGTTTTCAAATCTCAAGTCATCAAGCTTTGCTCCGAGAAGCGTGCAAAGTTCGGTAAGCGAAAATTCGCCCTTTGCAAAAAGCTCGGCAAGCTGTGCGCGGCAGACGGTTATCTTTCTTGCAAGAACGGGATCTGCCGGGATTACCGAAACAAGTCTGAAAAATCCCGAAAGCGCCTTATTTCTCGAATCGCACGTTATTCTGTCAAGCAGCTCTCCGGCGTCCGACGCAAGCTCTGCAAGACGCGCGCCGAAACCGAAATTATCCTCCGACAGTCCGTCAAGCTGTTTTATATCCGCTTTGTATTCGTATAACAGCGAGTATATTTCTTCAAGCGGCTTTTCTCTGAACTGCGCGGTGTTTTCGGGGCTTACGTACTGGAGAAGTATATCCTCGTCGTTCTTTCTGTGAATGAACTTTTTAAGAAATCCCTTTTCGGCGTCCTCATATCTGTCCGCGACAAGCAGCGAACGGACGTCCTCGAAAATTTTGGGCGAGAAAAACGGAAGTCTGAAACGAATTGCCGCGCATCTTTCCTTTATCGCGGCGACGCGCTTTGCATTGTTGGAAAACTTTTCTATGTCGCTCTGTCTGAAAATTTCGGGAATATCTACGTCCCTTGCCGAAAGCGCAAGCTTATACAAATCATTGAGTGCGCAGAGTGCGTCGGGCGTCTTTATGCATGACAGTTCAAGCGAGCATATTCCCGAAACGTCGAGAAATACGTCGCGGTACTCCGAAAGAACCGGGATTATATTTGAAACAAGCGTGCGTATACGTTCTTTGTCCTCTTTTGAATACTTGCTCTGCGGACGGGTTCCGTACAGTCTGTGCGTATTTATCGGCGCGTATTCCGGCATTCCCGACGCGGCGCACAGCCCTCTTGCAAAAGATATGAGTTTTCCAGCGTCCGCAAACAGCTTTTCAAAGCCTTCGGAATCGAGTTTTTCAAAAACGCTGTCGTCTATATGTATTTCCTCGCCGTCGGACGGGAGGCTTGCGTCAAGATATGCGCGCAGAAGCTCGTTCAGCGTAAATCCGAGCCGCGTTTTTCTGCTGTTCTTTTCTTCGTATTCATACAGCGTTTTATATGCCGCGTCAAGCTCCTTATGCTCAAACGACGCGCCGTTTTCGTTTTCGTTCTTGTACTTTTCAAGTCTTGCGCAGATCTCATCGCACAGTTTTTGCGTATCAAGCCCGTCTGTCACCTCAAACGCGGCGTCGGCAAGACCCGAATTTTTAAGTATCTCGTATATTCCGTGCGTGTCAAAAGAGTCCTTTGCCGTAACGATAAGATTTTTGCCGTCGGCAATATGCTTTTTTGCATAGGCGCAGAGAACCTCGGCCTTTTCGTGTGCAAACGCGCCGGAAACAAGCATATTTTCCTTTGAACACGCAGCGCTCATGCTCTCAAAGTCCGAAACCAAAGAAGAAACGGGAAATTTAGCGTCGTTTTTATCATGCGTTTTTCCGCCGCTCTTTTCAAACACGGCTTTTGCGGCGTTTCCCGAAAGAATTTTCTTTTTGTATGTGCAAAGACCGTTCATCAGCGTATAGTCCGACATATCAAGGCAGACAATATGCGCCTCTTTTACAAGTCCGAACGAATATCTGTCGTCGGTCTGCGAAAGCTTTCCGATTATCTCCGAGAACATCTCGAAAATGCCGTCCTTATTTTCGGGCATATCGTTTTCAAAAAAATCGTCTGCGGAAAGTCCCGCGCTTTTCAGTGCGTTTCTGACAAATATTTTATTTACCGAGAAAGCTCCCGAACGCCTGAAGCAATAAACGCCGTCCTTTACGGAAAGTGCGCATTTTGCATAGCTTACCGGCACAAATTTAATGTTTCCCGTAAGCTTGTCGCATATTCTTATATATCCGAGAAAAGCATATACTTTATCGCTGTTTTCGCCGTACACCATCGACGACGCGGCAGAACACATTTTTTCTTCTCTGAGCGCGCACACCGTTCCGTCGTCCCTTGATACGCGTTTTTTAAGCAGGTCAAGACGCGCCTTTGCGCTTTGAAGTTCGTTTCCGACAAAACGGTTTTCGGAATTTCCGCCGTCTGACCCCATGCTTGTAACCACACTCGAAAATCCTTCGTCAATGCCTGCAAAATCAGAAAGTTCAATACCCGGTTCAAGCGCGTAAAGTCTGTATATCTTTGAAGTGTCGTCAAGAAAAGCGTCAAAATCGTTTATAAGCAGCGGTATTTCGGGAAATCTGCCGGAACAGTCGCCGGAAAAATACCGTACCGCAGGACTTTGCGAAAGTCTTGTATAAAGCGAACCCAATCCCGACGACACCGTGCTTTGCTCTGACGGCGCGCCTTGTCCGAGTTTTCTTTTCGCCGCCTTTATATCAACCATGCACTTAATGCACCCGGGATCTCCGAGCAGCATTCCGCACGCCGTATCGCAGGCAAGAGAAAACGACGTATTCTGCGCCGCAGCGAAAACTCCGGGATCTGTAACGATAAGATCGCCGTATCGGATCTCGGTGCATATTTTTCGTATATCCTCGCTTACAGCCTCGTGCGAAAAGCCGTCCTTGGTATAAAATCCGCACAGCACGCCCGTTTCTCCCGTTTTATTTGTCACAAAGATAAGAACAGGGTCAAGCCCGAACCTCTGCGCCGCAGAGCAGAACACAAGCGCAAGCTCAAGAGGCGTCGCAAGCGCGCTTACCGCTCCGAACAGTTCCTTCGGAGATTTTATGTGCTGCGGTGCGTCCGCGCTGTACCCCACGGGACGCGTATAGATAATATTGCGCGATTTAAGCGTGGTATAGAGCGTCTTTAAAGCTTTATTAAACGTTTCGGGCTTTGTATAGTCGGCTGACGTTTCGGGAGTAACACCTCCGCAAAGCTCCGCAATACAGCGGTCGTCGGCGTCTGCGAAAAAACTTACAAGCCCGGTACCGGGATAAAGCCCCTCCCATTCGTCGCGTGCGAGAAGAGTTATCTTGGCGCTGCCGCTGCAGATCTGCTTGCCGTATGACACAGCAACGCTTATTTTCCCCTCCGAATTTTCGCAAAGTCCGTCGAAAAACGCACTGTCAAAATCAAAAAGCGAGAACGGCAGAACAACATCGCACGCGCCCGACGGCTTGAAATTGTAAAGCGACGGAGAAAATCCGGAAAGCGGAAATTCGCTGCGTTTTATAAATTCGGTTTCACCGCACCTTCCGACGACGGTAATTTTCATCGGCGAAACAACGCCAGTTTCAAGTCCTGCGGCAGAAAGCGACACAACGGGACTCAGACCCGCTCTCATATGGTGCGCCGAATAATACGGCAGAGTATTTAAGGATAAAATCATTTTCGGCGGTTTCGCACCGTTTAACATACCTGAATACCTCTTACAAATAATATAGTTATACAAGATATATTCTATCATTTTTTATGCCGCATTGCAACATATTTTTTCAAAATTCCCCTTTTTGCGCGAAACTTATTGCTCTTTTGCTCTTGTAAATGCTTTTAAAATCTGCTATAATTAAGATTGGTTTAAAAGCAGCTGTATCACTTTATTGAAAGGAATAGCATCAATGAACATCTTAAATTCGATAATAGCAGGCATAATACAGGGACTCACAGAGTTTCTCCCGGTATCAAGTTCGGGACATCTTGCGGTATATCAGAACATATTCGGAAGCAGCTCCGCGGAAATGTCAAACATAACCTTTACGCTGCTTCTGCACGTCGGAACTCTCGCAGCCGTTCTTCTTGTATATTACAAGGACGTATGGGGACTTATAAAAAGTTTTTTCTCGCTTATAGGCAAGCTTTTTACCGGCAAATTCAAGTATTCGCAATTCAATAACGACGAAAAATTCTTTTGTCTTTTATTTGTGGCGCTCATTCCGCTTGTTCTCGGCGCATTGCTTGAAGGAACGGTGGAATTTATATCCAACTACACACTCGCCGTCGGAATTCTCTGGATCATAAACGGTCTTATCCTGATTTTCAGCGAAAAAGTCAATGTAAAGCGCAAAAGCTTTTCCGAAATCAAACCCAAAAACGCATTTGTCGTCGGACTTTATCAGCTTATCGCAATATTCCCCGGCATTTCGCGTTCGGGAATGACCATAACCGGCGGTCTTATGAACGGCTTTAAGCGCGAGTTTGCGATAAAGTTCTCGTTTATACTCTCTATTCCGGCAATTCTCGGCTCGGTTGCGGTAACGCTTCTCAAAGATCATGACGCGCTGTCCGCATCGGGAAACACGGGCACGATAATCGCGGGCATGGCTGCGGCATTTGTTTCCGGACTTGCCGCAATCAAGCTCTTAAACTACATAACAAAGAAACATTCTTTCAAATGCTTTGCATATTACTGCTTTGCAATCGGAGCCGCGGCAATTGTTTACGGCATTTTCGCATAAAACGCGTCTTTCGGCGCTTACGGATATAAAAATAACGGAGGTATAAGCTGTTTTGGCTTCGACTAAAAAAAGTACGGCTAAAAAAAGCGCGGCAAAAAAAAATTCGCCGCAAAATAAAAAAGAAGAAAATTTAAGGCTCAAAGAGGAAATCCGCACTCTCAAAAAAGAGCAGCACAGGGAAAACACGTTAAGCTATCAGCTTATGCCCTACATACTGCTGTTTTTGGGCGTATTTCTGATAATCTGCTTTGCAATACCCGACAAAATGGGCTGGCTGAAATTGCTTCCGCAGCTCTTCAAAGGTCTATTTTCCGCAGGAGCTTATCTTATACCGATATGCCTTATCGCAGAAGCTTTCTACTGGAAAAAAGACTACGCGGGATTCTTCGTATGGCAAAGAAGCTCTCTTTTCTTCGGCTTTATACTGTCGTTTTCCGCACTGTGCAGACTTTGGGACGCGTCGGTAAACAAAACCGAAGCTACGTTCAACCCTTCCGTGCTTTACAAGGCAGCTTTGGACGGTCACGGCGGAGGAGTTATCGGCGGATTTATCGGCGGATTCATGGAAAATTTTACCGGTATCGGCGCATGGATAATCTGCGTTTTCGCCTTTATTCTCTTGGGTTTTGCCTCTTTCGGAATAACGCCTCTCGACATTGCAGCTTTTATCGCAAACAAAGCGCGTGAAGTAAGCTACAACGTAAACACCGAACGCCAGAAACGTCTCGAGGAAAGCGTTTCAAGGCAACGCGAAGAGGATAAGGCAAGAGTTTCCGAGGCAAACCTTAAAAGTGCCGAAGAAGAGGCGAAGGACGCCAAGGAAATACGCAAAAAAAGAGCCTTTATCGACGAGGACGACGATCCCGGCGTTGAAGAAACAACCGCGTCAAGCGCCGACGGACTTCCCGAAAACGAAATTTCTCCCGTCATTTCCGACGACAAAAACCTGCCGGAACGCGCACCTCATTCTCCCGACCCCGACACTCCCGTAAACGTAAACGCATACGACGAGATAATAGAAAACAACAACGCAAAACGTCAGAGCTATATCGGTTCTGCGGAACAAAGTCCGGAACAGTCTGCAAAGCCCGTAAGTCTTGACGACATTCCCGACGAAAACGACGTTCCGTGGAATACCTCCGAAAGCACGTCACAAAACGATCAGAGCGCGGTAACGGGTGCTGTCGTAAATGCTGCCGAGAACGCTGTGCGTCAGAACGGCGCGCAGAAAACATCGGGGCAGAACGTCACGGAATTTTCCGACATCTTCACCGACGGCGCGTCAATCGCCATTGCCGGTGTCGAGGCAGGTGCGAAAGACATTTCAAGCGGCGAAAACGCCGTGCTTTCCGAAAGAACAGCGGAAATAACCGACGACAATCCCGACGGTACAAAGGAAAGCATTGAAGTTTCTCCGGAACCCGCGAAAGAAGAAATATACAACTTTCCTCCCATTAACTTCTTGCAGAAAGACCCCAATCCCACAACCTTTGCCGTAACCGACGAACTCAAGCAGACATCGGTAAAACTTGTCGAAACTCTCGGCAATTTCGGCGTTAGAACAAAGATCATGAACATCTGCTGCGGTCCTACCGTAACGAGATACGAACTTCAGCCCGAAATCGGCGTAAGAGTGCGTTCGATCGCCAACCTTTCTGACGATATTGCGCTGCACCTTGCGGCGGCAGGCGTGCGTATTGAAGCTCCCATTCCCGGCAAGGACACCGTGGGCATAGAGATACCGAACAAATCCGTTTCTACCGTATATCTGCGCAACCTTATCGAAAATCCCGGCTTTGAAAATCAGAAGAGCAGACTTACCGTCTGTCTCGGCATGGACGTTGCCGGAACGCCGATATACATGAACATTGCAAAAATGCCGCACTTACTTATTGCCGGAGCTACCGGTATGGGTAAATCGGTATGTATAAACAGCTTTATCGTAAGTCTTTTGTACAAGGCAAGACCCGACGAGGTCAAGCTCATACTTGTAGACCCGAAAAAGGTAGAACTCAGCATTTACAACGGTCTTCCGCACTTACTTGTTCCGGTTGTGAGCGATCCCAAAAAGGCAGCCGGCACACTCGCATGGGCTGTAAACGAAATGGAGCGCAGATTTTTACTTATAGAGGAAGTCGGCGTGCGCGATCTTGACACCTACAACGAGGTGACAAAGAACGATCCCGAAAAGGAATATCTGCCAAAAATCGTTATCATTATAGACGAGCTTGCTGATCTTATGATGACGGCAAAGGTTGAAGTAGAAACCTCTATCTGCCGTATCGCGCAGAAAGCAAGAGCTGCCGGAATGCACCTTGTAATAGGTACTCAGCGTCCGTCGGTTGACGTAATCACGGGTCTTATCAAGGCAAACGTTCCGTCAAGAATAGCATTTACCGTTGCGTCGCAGATAGACTCACGCACAATAATCGACGTATCGGGCGCAGAAAAGCTGCTCGGACGCGGCGATATGCTGTATGCTCCCGTCGGCTGCATGAAGCCTATAAGAATACAGGGTTCGTTTGTCAGCGAAAAAGAGATTGAAAACATTGTTTCGTTCTTAAAGAACGGTCATGCGGTGGAATATGACGCCGACATAATAGAAAGCATAGAAAGAGAAGCCGCAAAGTGCGGTGAAAAGAAAAAAGGCAGAGGCGGCGCCTCCTCTTCTGATGACTTTGACGAAGATGACAGAGCTACCATTCTCTCAAGCGACGAGGCCATATTCCCGGCAATGGAAATTGCGGTTGAATCGGGTTCGGTATCGACTTCGCTATTGCAGAGAAAACTCTCGCTCGGCTATTCAAGAGCCGCAAGGATCGTGGACAAGCTCGAAAAGCTCGGCGTTGTAGGTCCGTTTGAGGGTTCAAAGCCGCGAAAAGTGCTTATTTCCTACGACGAATACCTTGCAATGCGCATGAACTACGAGTCGGACGGCGACGAATAAATATGAAAAATTTGCCAAACAAAAAACCGCGCATAAAACTTACAACATTGCTGTTTGTCGCAGTGTCTCTCACTATTCTCTATCAAAGCAACTTTAAAAAGCTTGGCGCGTTTCCTGTTCAGTCCACGGACAGCTTTGAAAACGGATACCATGAAACTTATACTGCCGAAAACTGTCTGCGCCTTGATTTCATCGATGTAGGTCAGGGCGACAGCACGCTTATCGAAAGTCCCGGCGGAAAATTCATGCTGATCGACACCGGTACCAATCAAAGCTCGCGGAAAATGTGCGATTATCTCGAAAGCCGCGGAGTATCGGAAATCGAATATCTCATTTTTACCCACCCGCACGAGGATCACATTGGCGGAGGTGTATCGGCTGTCGAAAATTTCAGCGTTAAAAACGTGTTGATGACGAAAAAGTCCGCAAACTCCGCAACCTACGAACGTCTTATCGACGCGCTGCTTCTCAGCAAAGAACATAACGGCACAAAAATAACCGTGCCGGCAGTATCAGACATTTACGAATTTGACGGTGCGGAATTTGAAATATTAAGCGCCGACGGAGAGAACGGCGACAGCAACAATTCAAGCATCGTGCTGCGGCTTACATACGGCGGCTGTTCATTCATGTTCACAGGCGACGCCGAAAAGAAGATAGAAAAGAACATTATTTCATCGGGTAAAGACATAAGCTGCGTTCTTTTGAAATGCGGTCATCACGGTTCGTCCACTTCAAACTGCGAGGAATTCATAAAAGCCGTATACCCGTCTGCCGCCGTCATAAGCTGCGGACTTGACAACAGCTACGGTCATCCGCACACCGAAACTATTTCAAGGCTTAATGATATAGGCGCGCGCATATTCCGTACAGATGAACTCGGCGACATTGTTTTTGAGTGTGACGGAGAAAAGCTGTACTATATTGAAAATGACGCAAACGATGAAAACAGCGGCAATTCAAAAGCGGCGTAACATTACGGAGAAAGAAAAATGCAAAAAATCAATGCCAGAACACAGGGAATAATTTATATAGTAGTCGCGGCGTTCGGATTTTCGCTCATGACTACCTTTGTAAAGCTTGCCGGAGAGCTGTCTGCTTTTCAAAAAGCGTTTTTCAGAAACTTCATTGCCCTTATCTTCATCACGGTTATGATGATACGCGAAAAGACAGGATTTATCCCCGAAAAGAAAAACATTCCCGACCTTTTCTGCCGCAGCTTTTTCGGCTCTGTCGGACTGTTATGCAACTTCTATGCAATAGGTCATCTCAATCTTTCAGACGCAAATATGTTAAACAAGCTCTCGCCGTTCTTTGCAATACTCTTTTCGTTATTTCTCTTAAAGGAAACTCCGAACTTCGTACAGGTACTCGGTCTTATGTGCGCATTTGCGGGAAGTCTGTGCATAATAAAACCCGGCTTTGACAATCCCGAAGTATTCTCCGCGATAGCAGGCGCGATAGGCGGCATGGGCGCAGGTGCCGCATACACGTTTGTGCGCAGACTCGGGAAGAAAAACGAAAACAGCAAGCGCATAATCTTCTGGTTCTCTGCTTTTTCATGCTTTATGTGTCTGCCGTTTATGCTTTTTACATATGAACATATGTCGCTCTTACAGCTTATATATCTGATACTTGCCGGAACCTTTGCCTGCGTCGGACAGCTCGGAATTACAAAAGCGTATCTCTGCGCACCGGCAAAAGAAATATCCGTCTACGACTATACTCAGGTCGTATTTGCAGCAATACTCGGTTTCTTTATCTTCGGCGACATTCCGGACTCACTGAGCGTGCTCGGATATATCCTTATATGCGGCGCCGGAGTTGCGATGTACTTCTACAACAACAGAAATGCGCACAAAGCCGAAAAAGCTTAGTGCCGATAAATCTTAATATAAAGAGAAAACCCGATGTCACGGCATATACGCCGGCACCGGGTCATTTTTTGTTTTAACGAGCAATCAGAATCTGACTATCTCACGTATTTCGCGTTTTCCGCTTTGCGTCGAATCATATGAAATACGCGTTCCGTCACAGTTGAAACGGTTGTGAAGATCGCAGCGTATGTCTATTATATCGGGTTTTAAGGTTTCCTCGGACAGCAGAAGTCTGTATTCGCCGCTCTTTGTATCGTACAGATGTATTCTGCGCTCATACACGCCGTTTCTCGGATAGTCGTCGCCTATAAAATAACGTCTGTCCGGCGAATATACGCAGTGAATATCATAGTCAAACGCAGGTACGTCGTAACGGATATATTTATCACTCATATCGTCCGCGAGATAAACTCCTCGTTTGCCGTCAATTTCGGCATACATCAATATCTGTTTTTCATTTTTCCAGTTATAGTGCGAAACAAGAGTATCTTTAAGGCGGCAATACATATTTCCGTCAAGATCGCTTGTTATCAGCGATGTCGACCACATAGTATTCTGTTCGTTTCTGAAATTGCGCAGCAAAAACAAAAATCTGTCGGACAAAGTATTGAAAGTTATGTGATTGACAACGAACTTCGCGTCTTTGAATCTCTCGATCGGAAATTGCTTCAGAACCTGTGAAACCGGTATTATAAGCTTTGATTTTCCGCTTTTCAGATCGACAAGCCACACGCCGTCATTTTCCGGCTGAGGTATATCGTACAGCGGATCTTTGATGCCGGCATATCCGTATCCCGGACGGAAATCGTATATTCTTTCAAAGCTTACTGCAAGACCGCATTTTCCGTTCGGTGCTATGCAGGCACAGGCTCTGTCGGTATACCGCTTCTGCCCGGTTTTGAGGTTATGTATACAGGTCGCATATCCGTTTTCGTTCCTTACATTGTAAAATACCTCGTCGTAATCTGCGGCATTGTATGTAAGAAGCGCTCCCTGCTGAAAATTCCAGGCGGTTGTTTCGGCAAACTTAGTAAAACCGCCGTTTTCAAGGTCAATATACCCGAGTTCGCATACGTCGTCCTTTTCGGGAAGTCTGTCCATAAACTTTACCCGGTTTGCAAGATGATATTTTCCGTTTTTATGATACGCGTTAAGATCATAGTAACCGAAAAAATAATGATAACCGTCATCCGGAGATATTGTCCTTACTTTTATTTCTCTGTTCATATAAGCATGCCTCTCTTTCATGGAAAAGCATATCATTTGAAATAGGTTCGGTCAAGCTCAAATTGTTACCGTCATACGATATTGACAAAAGAATTGTCTTTTACGACAAAATTGTAAACAACACGCTTTTTTCAGAACCAGACCGAAAACAGCTCCATGTCGTCCTCGGAGGCTCTGTTTGTGCCCGTCGCATAATCGCAGACATACGTATCAAACGAATCGGTATCGTTTTCAAAGTGCGCGATAAATTTTACGCGTGTGCCGTAAAGCATATTTTCCTCGGTAAAGGTCACTCTGTAATTCTTGGCGCACACGGTCTTGTCGCTGCCGAACATCTCGGCTGCCGTATTTCCGCACTTCTTGGAGCGCGTCATGAGCAGCGGTCCGTAATGAAGCGTGCTTCGTCTGTTCCAGACCATATGCTCTCTGTCTACAACGTTTGACTCGCCGAATCTTACAACGCGGAAATCGCTGTCGTCAAAGTTAATTACATCGCCCTCAAAGTCATGTATTTCTGGCACAAAATCAAACTTTATGTTTATTATGTTCTCGCCGGAATTAAGTTTAATACCGCAGTAGCCGCCCGATGACGGGATCACTTCCCTGCCGGCATATTTGACTGTGGTTTTTCTGCTCCACGGCGGTATTCTCAACATCACTCTTGTCTTGTTTTCGCAGTCAAGCTTTATTCTGACATCTCCGTTTTTGAGATATGTCCCGGAAATATCCGTTTTAACTTTACCGGACGGCGTATTAAGTATACCTGTATACTCAGTGTACATATTCACATATATGCTGTCGTCCGAGAACATGACATAGCTCTGCGCACCGTTAAGCAGACCGCGCGGCATATTGTTTGTGCAGCAGTGATTGTACTCTAAGCCGCACTGTGGCTTATACATATGTCTGCCGCTTGTTCTTACGGCACGCGCACTTCTCTTGCAGTCATCAAAGGCTGCGGCAAGCAGAGGATTGAGAAAAGCGCGTTCTATATCGTCCATATATTTTGACTCTCCGGTAAGCGTATAAAGCTCATAGCAGAGTCTTATCCAGTGTATTACGTCGCAAGGCTCGCTGAGGCTGTTTTCAAAGCGCGCTGCGCCCGTAAACTGATCGTTGAAACCGACCGATAAAAGCACATTGTAATCATACTGTCTGAGCAGCTCATGACAGTTCTTTACGGCGGTAAAATATCTTGTGTCGCCGGTATATCTGTACAGCTCGCAGAGTCCGTCAAGGCAGGACATGAATTCGTATGCCTTCGCCCAATTCTGAGGATTCATATACCACTCATGCACGGGTTTGTATTCAAGCGCATTTGAAATTATATTCGGGATCTTTCCGTCGTCTCTGTCCCAGTATTCAGCCTCTGCAACGCAGAAATCAAGATACTTTTTATCGTCGGTTATACCGTACAGCAAAAGCATCGGCTTTATTATCGAGCCTGCCGGAAGTCCGTTGAACGTGCCGACGTCGCAAAGGTGAAGTCCGAGTCTTTCAAGCTGCTTTATAAGATGATCCGCAAGCTTTACAGCGCTTTCAAGTATATCCTTCTCGCCCGTCGCCATGTATATTTCAACGAGTCCCCAAAGCGTATATTTTCTGCACCAGACGTTCCAGTTCCAGTTGCACGCCCAGCCCATGATAGGTCTTGTCTTTTCGGGATCTGCCGCAAGAATGTTGTCCGCGTCCTTATATGTACCGATATAGCCGTCATCTCTTTGGTATGACATAATTCGTCTTGCGCTTTCGGCTATAAATTCTCCGAGTTCTTTGTTTTTGGTGTACCTGTATACACGCGCTGCGCTTATGGCAAGCTTTCCCCAGAATTCTCCTCTCCACCAGCCGACAGCGGTTGCGTCATCGTCCTGAAGTTCAAACTGATGTTCTGCCTCGGCAAAGACCTCGTTTTTTCCGAAATCCGAAACAACCCTTGTGTTTATATATGCGTCGATCTGATTTCCTACCGAACCCAAAAGCCTGAAATCCGAAAACTGCGCCGGATCTACCTTGTTTTTTACCTTATATTCTGCCATATTACCCTCTCCTTTTGTTTTTGCTGCGAATAAAATAAAATGACCGCCATACGCATTATAACCATGAAGCAAAATGCTTGCTTGCAATGGCATTTTGCAAAGCCGTCAATAACACAAGCCGTGCCCGCACGGACGGCGAACGCCGTAAAGACTTGCAACGCAAGGCTTTGTTGTGTGCATTATAAACATACGGCGGCAATATGTCAACATTTTTCACCAAAAAAGAGAAAAAACACTAATTTTCAAAATGCTGTTCGCTCAGTATTCCGCGGCAGGACGGATCAAAGCAGCCGTCAGAGCTGCACCCGTTCTTATACTTGTCACAGCCTGCGCACCGGTAACTTACCTTTCCGTCTCCGACTGTGCGCGTCACGGTCGTATTTGAGTTTATGACATGGCAGTAACGCTGCAATGTTTCCGAAAAACCTTTCTTATAGTTTTGCATATGACACTACTCCTTAAACAATACTGTAAAATTAATGTATTAATAAGTATATGCAAAGCATTTTCGGAATATGCGTTTTTACGGCAGTTTTTTCAGTTTTGGTTATCCGTACCGCGTTTTTTTTCGGGATTTACAAAACCGTCGACCTCAGAACGCTGCATCGCGCCGAAAATTCTGTGTTTCAGACCCTTATTTTGCTTTTCAAGACCTCGCAGCAAATCCTTTACTCTCTGCCGTTCGGAATTTTTGTCCGCAGGACACGGACTTTTCATCACGGGAAGATCCGAGTGGTTTATAAAATATTTTATATCCTTTTCGGGAGCGTAGATAAGCGGTCTCAAAAGCGTTATTCCGCTTTTATCGAGATATGTCACCGGAGAAAAACAGCCTATTCTTCCCTCGTTGAAAAGATTCATCATGAAAGTTTCAACCGCGTCGTCAAAATGATGTCCGAGCGCTATTTTTCCGCAGCCGAGCTGTTTTGCATATCCGTGCAGCGCGCCGCGTCTCATGCGCGAACATAACGAGCAGGGGTTTTCTTCTTTTCTCACGTCGAAAACTATTTTTGCAATATCGGTTTCAAAAACATGAAAAGGCACTTTGAGCTGTGCGCAAAGTTCTCCGAGAGCATCAAGCGACTTATCGCTCTGCTCTTTCGTGCAAAGACCGACCTTGTAAAATCCCGCGTCCATTGTTACGGCGGCAAGCTCAAAATTCTTTGGGTAAAACCTGCGCAGATCCGCAAGTGCGCAAAGCAGCGCAATACTGTCCTTTCCTCCCGAAAGTCCGACGGCTATCCTGTCGCCGTCCTCTATCATACCGTAATCGTCGCAGGCACGGCGGACAAAACTTAATATTCTTCTTACGTTGAATTGATACTCCATAATATAAAGACTGTCCTATCATAAAAATATATAAAAAAGCATAGATATTTTATCATAAAGAAAAAGCTTTTGCAACACAAAACTAAAAGTGACGGGGAAAAACGCATGAAAAAATACATATGCTTTACGCTTTTCGCAGTTTGCGCAATTTTTGCATACTCTTTCGGCAGAATTCACACGGATAAGCAGCTTTCCGAAAGTTTTGCCTTTCCTGTAAGCCTTACTCAGCCGATATACACGGACGCTGACTCTCTGCCGCAATTTTCCGGAACAAGCGCGCGCGCCGCCTGTCTTATCGACGCAAAAAGCGGTGCCGTGCTGTACTCATACAACAGCGACAAACGCCTTCCAATGGCAAGCACGACAAAGATAATGACGGCGCTTACGGTTCTCGAAACGCTGGATCCGGACAAAGAAATAACCGTGCCGAAAGAGGCTTGCGGAGTTGAAGGTTCGTCTATATATCTGTACCCGCAAGAAAAGATAACCGTTAAAAATCTGCTGTACGGTCTTATGCTGGAATCGGGAAACGACGCGGCGAGCGCACTTGCATATGCGTGCTGCGGTTCGGAGGAAAAGTTTGCAGAGCTTATGAACCGCAAAGCGCACAACCTCGGTCTTATAGACACGCATTTTACAAATCCGCACGGTCTGCCTGACGAAAACCACTACACCACAGCCTACGAACTTGCTCTGATTGCGGCAAAAGCGCTTGAAAACGAGGATTTCCGTACAATCACGTCCACTGTGACATATGCGTGCAAGGTCGATGGCAAAAGCGCGTCGAGATTTTTTTCAAACCACAACAGGCTTCTTCGCAGCTATGAGGGCTGTATAGGCGTAAAAACGGGATTTACGAAAACGGCAGGGCGATGTCTTGTTTCGGCTGCAGAACGCGGCGGAAGAAGGTATGTCGCGGTAACTCTCGGCGACGGCGACGACTGGAGAGATCATGCGGCACTTTTGGACTTCGCGTTTGAAAACTTCGGCTGTTCGGAAATCGCGCCGAAAGACGCTTTTACAATCTATTTTAGAGGCAAAGCGTACAGAAACCGCGACGGAATTTATCTCACCGTTTCAAAGGACGAAAATCCGTCTCTTTGCTACAAAATTGATTTTTCGGGCAGAATCGCCGATACCGTTTGCTTTGCGGACGGTGCGGAAATAGGCAGATTCGCGCTTGAACCCGACGCAAAACAGTAAACAAAAAATCCCTTACGCAAGGACGATCGTTTCACCGCCCTTGCTCTTTTTTGCGCTTTAAAAATTTGACTTAAACACGGCGTTTGTAACAGTATCGTAACAAATACGTGTTATTATAATATAATAGTTGTAAAATACCGTAAAACGGAGGTAATAAAAAATGAAAGTAATGCTTCTCGCAGACGTCAAAGGACAGGGCAAAAAAGATCAGATAGTCAACGTATCCGACGGATACGCAAGAAATTTTCTGTTTCCGAAACAGCTTGCGGTTCCTGCCGACGCAAAAATAATGAACGAAGTAAAGAACAAGGAAGCCGCAAAGAAACACCACGAGGAAATGGAAAGACAGGCGGCTCTCGAAACAAAATCGAAATTTGAAGGCATAATCGTAAAGATTTATGCCACGGCAGGCGCGGACGGAAAGTTCTTCGGTTCGGTAACGTCAAAGGAAATTGCCGAAACTCTCGAAACTCAGCACGGCATTGCGCTTGACAAGAGAAAAATAGTTCTTGCAGACCCGATAAAGGCATTCGGTACATATTCGGTTGACGTAAAGCTCTATCCCGAAATTACCGGAAAATTAAGCGTTCTCGTGGCGCAGAAAGACTGACGATTTTTAAGGATTTAACGGAAAGGAAGTATTGACGCATGGCTCAGATGTATCTGTCCGACGAGAGCATAAACAAAATGCCCTACTCTCTTGAAGCCGAGCAGTCTGTTTTGGGTACTATAATACTCGATCCCGACAAGATAAGGGAGGCTGCGAATGAGGTACGCGCGGAGGACTTTTATCTTGAACAGCACCAGCACATATACGAAGCTATGCGCGATATGTTTCTTGCAAACAGCACAATAGATCCGGTAACGCTTACGGACGAGCTTGTAAAAAACGGCGTATACGACGCGTCGGGCGGAAAAAGCTACATTACCGCGCTTGCGCAGTCGGTTCCGTCGGTTGCAAATCTTCACGACTATCTCAGAATTATCCGCGAAAAGGCAATGTTGCGCCGTCTTATCTCGGTTTCCGAAGAAATACGCGGCATGGCATATGCCGGCGAAGGAAATTCTGCGGATATTCTCGACCGTGCCGAACAGCTTATATTCGACATCGCCGAAAAGAATGAAACCAAGGGCTTTTCGCACATCAAGGACGTAATAGTCGCAAACTACAAGCACCTTGACGATCTTATCAAAAACGGCACCGACGCACTCGGAACGCCGACGTATTTTTCGGCTCTCGACAAATATCTTATAGGTATGGGAAAAAGCGACCTTGTACTTGTCGGCGCACGTCCCGGTATGGGTAAAACCAGCTTTGTTCTGAACATTGCATCTCAGGTTGCGCTCAAAACAAAAAAGACGGTTGCGATATTCTCGCTTGAAATGTCGTGCGAACAGCTTGTATCAAGACTGCTTTCGTCCGAGGCATGGATAGAAAGCTCAAAAATGCGAAAGGGCACTCTTGACGAAAAGGACTGGGACAAACTCGCGCGCGCCGCGGGCGTTCTTGCCGAAACAGATATACTCATAGACGACACGGCAGGCATTACCGTAACGGGTATGAAAGCAAAGCTAAGACGCGTTAAAAATCTCGGACTTGTCGTAATAGACTACCTGCAGCTCATGCAGTCCGACCGCAGAAACGACAACCGCGTACAGGAGGTTGCCGACATCTCGCGCGCCTTAAAGCTTATGGCAAAGGATCTGCAAGTACCCATCGTCACCTGTGCGCAGCTTTCAAGAGGCCCCGAAAGCCGAACCGACAAAACGCCCATGCTGTCCGACCTTCGTGATTCGGGCGCTATCGAGCAGGACGCCGACTCGGTTATGTTCCTTTTCAGAGAGGACTACTACGAAAAAGATCCCGAAAAGAAAAATATCGCAAAATGTATAATTGCAAAGAACCGTCACGGCGAGACTGCGACAGTGGAACTCGGCTGGTTCGGCGAATATACAAAATTTACGACTCTTGACACCAATCATGCATAAAAACGACATAACAAGCCGTCTTTTGGCTAAAATAGAAAGTGCGAACGAAAAATACGCTCTGTTTTGCGGAAAATCAAAAATACTGATCGGACTTTCCGGCGGCGCGGATTCCGTCTGCCTTACTTTAAGCCTTGCGGCGCTTTCGCAAAAGTACGGATATACAGTCGGTGCGCTTCACGTAAACCACATGATACGCGGCAGCGAAGCCGACCGCGATGAAGAATTTTCACGAAAGCTCTGCGAAAAGCTCGGCATTGAATTTTTCAGCGAAAGGGTAAATATTCCCTCTCTTTGCGAAAGTTCGGGGAAATCGCTTGAGCTGTGTGCAAGAGACGAAAGATACCGCCTTTTTGAAAAAATATGCCGCGAACACGGCTTTGACGCTGTCGCTACGGCACACACCGCGTCAGACAACGCTGAAACCATGATAATAAATTTAGTGCGCGGCAGCGGAATAAAGGGTTTATGCGGAGTTCCGCCAAAAAGAAAGCTGTCTGACGGGAGCAGTTACGAGGTCATACGTCCGCTCATATACTGCGAAAGGCGCGAGATAGAAGAATATCTCGGCACTCTCGGACAAGACTTCGTCACCGACTCGACAAACCTTTGCGACGACTGCACGCGAAACCGCGTAAGGCACGAAATAATACCGATGCTCGAAAGCTTGAATCCGTCGCTTGTAAATTCGCTGAATTCCTGTGCAGCGGCTCTGAGAGACGATGAAACATTTATAGAAGCCAAAGCAAAATCGGCTTTTACAGACAAAGCGGACGCGCTTTACGCTCTTGACTTATGCATACGAGGCAGGATTATTTCCGAAATGTATTCGCGCGTGTGCAAAAAAAAATTTATTCTCGAAAAAAAGCACATTGACGCCATAAACTCGGCTCTCGAAAGCTATGCGCAAAACAATTTTTGCGGCAAAAACATAACTGTCTGTCTGCCTGGCAAAATCAGCGCGGTAATTTACGGCGGCAGGCTTGAATTTATACGCGAAAACGTGCAAAAACGTGAAAGCACGGTGTTTGAAATTCAGCTTTGCGAAGGTCTTAACGTAATTCCCGGCGGATATGCCGCGGTATTTGTTTCAAAAGACAAGAAAGAGCCTGTAAAAGACGCTGTTATATATAATGAAAATGTTTACAAAAAATACAAAACTGAGTATATCTATTCTGATACAATAATCAGTAAGCTTTGTGCGAAAAACCGAACGTGCGGTGAAAAAATTGCCGCAAATTCCATGCACAAAAGCGTAAAACGGCTGTTTGCCGAAAAGAAAGTGCCGGAAAGACTGCGTTCTCTTATTCCTTTTATTTATTATGAGAACGAACTTATCTGCGTGCCGGGCGTCTGCGTAAACGACGCATTTTCGGACAAAACAAAGCCTTTATATGCGACTATTACCGTTTATTTTAAGCATGACGGTTCAGATTTCCAAGGAGTGATGTAATCTCAATGAAAAGCAATGCAAAAATAATCGTATTCTATCTCGTGCTTATTGCTGCAATACTTATAGCGGCGTCGGCTCTGTTCTCCGAACCGGCATCGGATAAACTTATGTACAGCGACATAGTTGATCTGTTTGAAAACGAACAGGTTGACAGCTTTGTGGTAAAGCAGAACAACGACCTCATACTCCAGACAAAAGACGGGAAAACACTTGAATTCACCCTCAGAAGCCTTGATCTGTTTGAAAGAGATCTCAAAGACTTAATTCTCAAACAGCAGCAGGAAGGCATTATAACCGAATACACTTACGAAGAACCCACGCAGATACCGTGGTGGGTAAGCCTGCTTCCATACGTCGTCATCATAGTGCTGTTCATAGTGCTGTGGATGTACGTCATGAACCAGGCTGCCGGCGGCAAAGGCGGAAAAATAGGCTCGTTCGGCAAAGCTCACGCAAAGCTCGGCACAAACGAGAAAAACCGCGTTACGTTTGCGGATGTTGCAGGCGCGGACGAAGAAAAGCAGGAGCTTGAAGAGGTTGTCGAGTTTCTCAAAAATCCGCAGAAATATGCAAAGCTCGGTGCAAAAGTACCTAAAGGCGTACTCCTTGTAGGCCCTCCCGGTACCGGTAAGACCCTGCTTGCAAAGGCAGTTGCGGGTGAGGCCAACGTCCCGTTCTTCTCGATTTCGGGTTCGGATTTCGTTGAAATGTACGTCGGCGTAGGTGCGTCGCGCGTAAGAGATCTTTTCGACACGGCAAAGAAAAGCACAAACGCAATTATATTCATCGACGAAATAGACGCTGTCGGACGTCACAGAGGCGCAGGTCTCGGAGGCGGGCACGACGAACGCGAGCAAACGCTGAACCAGCTGCTTGTTGAAATGGACGGTTTCGGAAATACCGACGGCATTATAGTAATGGCGGCGACCAACCGTCCCGACATTCTCGATCCGGCACTGCTGCGTCCCGGACGTTTTGACAGACAGATCACCGTAAACTACCCCGACTTAAAGGGCAGAGAAGAAATTTTAAAGGTTCACGCAAAGAACAAGCCCTTTGAAAAAGACGTAAATCTCAAGACCCTTGCGAAATCGACTGCCGGATTTACCGGTGCGGATCTTGCAAATCTTCTCAACGAGGCTGCTCTCCTTGCGGCACGCCGCGGCAAAAACCTTATAGGCATGTCAGAACTTGAGGACGCTACCATAAAGGTAATCGTAGGTCCGAAAAAGACCTCGCGCGTAATATCAGAGCGCGAAAAGAAAATTACCGCGTTCCACGAGGCAGGTCATGCAGTTATAACCCAGCTTCTCAAAACTCAGGACGACGTACATCAGATTTCGATAATTCCTTCGGGACGTGCGGGCGGTTACACACTTTCGCTGCCGCAGGAGGACAAAATGTATATGTCAAAGCTTGAGATGGAAGAAGAGATCATCTCGCTCTTAGGCGGACGCGTTGCCGAACAGCTTGTAATCGGCGACATAACGACAGGCGCATCAAACGACATTGAACGCGCGACAAAAATGGCGCGCAGCATGGTTACAAAATACGGCATGAGCGAAAATCTCGGTCCCGTTGTTTACGGTACGGGACACGACGAAGTATTCTTAGGAAAGGAATTCGGCTCAACGCGCGACTACTCCGAAAGAATTGCGTCGGACATCGACGGCGAAATTAGACGTATAATCGGAACAGCATACAAAAAGGCTGAGGAAATTCTCGGAGCAAACAGAAACAAGCTCGACTTTACCGCGAACTACCTCATTGAGCACGAAACCATGGACGGCGAACAGTTTGCGCTTGTTATGTCAACAGACGAACCGACGGTCGAGGCGCTTGAAGAAATCGAAAAGAAAAAGTCCGAAAAGAGCAATGCCGAAAACAGAGACGCCGGCAATTCAAAGACGGACGGAACTTCTTCGGAAGATCACGGTTCTTCTGATACGGAGAACGCCGACGGCGGCGCAGCAAATTCCGCGCCCGAAACAAAAAAAGACGCCGACGGCGCCGTATACCGCTTTACCAAAAAGCAAAACAACGGCGAAAACACCGAAAACGGCGGCAATAATAACGATCAGAACAAAGATAAGTAATATTTGATTATTTTCAGAGTGTCGGAAAGACCGGACATTTTTCCGGATTCTGCACTCTGATTTTTTATTAAAGAGGAATTTTATGAAATTCACACCCGTACCCAAAAAAGTTATGACGGTTCACGACGTTTCGTGTTTCGGAAGATGTGCGCACACCGTTATCATACCCGTCATGTCGGCTCTCGGCGTACAGACCGTTCCGCTGCCTACGGCGCTTTTGTCAACGCACACGGGAGGTTTTGACGGTTTTACGTTTCTCGACCTTACGGATCAGATGACAAAAATCCAAGGTCACTGGAAGAAGCTCGGCATTGCCTTTGACGGCATTTATACGGGATTTCTCGGGAGCGAGGAGCAGATAGGAACCGTAAAAAGCATTGCGGAAAAAACAAAGTACGACAATCCGTCTTCTCTCTTTCTTGCAGACCCCGTTATGGGCGACGACGGTGAAAAATACAAGACGTACACGGCAAATATGTGCCTGCTTACCCGTGAACTTCTTAAAGACGCAGACGTAATAACGCCGAACCTCACCGAAGCGTGTATTCTTACCGACACGCCATACAAAAATCACTTTGACGACGGCGAACTTACATCTCTTTTAGACAGACTGTCAAAGCTTACCGACGGCAGCATCGTAATTACGGGCATCCGCGGCACGGGTAAGGATTCGGGACGCATATACACGGTTTTCCGCGACGGTTTTACAGCTTTCGGCAAGGTGAGCGCCGAGTACATCGACGCAAATTATCCCGGCACGGGCGACGTGTTCTCGTCGGTTCTGATGTCACGTCTTCTTTACGGAAATCCGCTGTTGGAGTCGCTTGAACTTGCCGGAAACTTTGTAAGCTCGGTATCAAAATACACCTTCGGCTGCGGCACGCCCGTCCGCGAAGGTCTGCTTATAGAATCTTTTTCAGCCGAACTTGCGTCATACAGCCCGTTTAAAAATCATATAATTAAAGAACCATAATCCCAAACAAGGAGTGCTGACAAATGAAACACATCAAACCCGAAGAACTCGGCGAAAACGTATTTAAGCTCATAGGCAAAAAATGGGCGCTTGTCGCGTCCTATGACAAAAACCATACTCCTCTGCCCTACAATGCTCTCACGGCAAGCTGGGGCGGTATGGGCGTACTCTGGAACAAAAACGTATTCTTCTGCTTTATAAGACCGCAGAGATACACAAAGGAATTTATCGACGCGTCGGACACCGTCACACTCTCGTTCTTTGACGAAAAATACCGCAGTGCGCTGAACCTCTGCGGAAAAAAGAGCGGCCGCGACGGCGACAAGCTTACAGAGGCGGGACTTGACGTAATAACGGAAAACAACGCCGTAAAATTCAAGCAGGCATCAATAACCGTGACCGGAAAAAAGCTGTACGCCGGTCCAATTCTTCCCCGCTGCTTTACCGACAAGTCAATTATTGACACCTGCTACCCCAACAATGATTTCCATGAAATGTATATCTGCGAAATTACAGACATTGAAACCGAATAACAAAAAAACAAGCTGCATAGAAAAATGAAAAAAAGGGGAAAACAAAAATGAAACTATCCACCGAAACCTATGTGCTGCGCGAAAGATTTGACGACAAGACCGCCGTCAAAATGATAAAGGATGCGGGGGATTCGACTGCTTTGACTACTCGATGTACTGGGTGAGAAACCACGCGCGCGATATGCTCGGCGACAACTACATCGAAAAAGCAAAGGATCTCCGCAAATACGCCGACAGTCTCGGTATCTGCTGCAACCGGACTCACGCGCCGTTCGACTTTACGGGAAAAGATACTTTTGAAGAATCAAACGTAAACTTTCTGCGCCTTGTGCGTTCTCTTGAAGTTTCCGCGGTTCTCGGAGCAAAAACAAGCGTCGTTCACGCCGTAAAAGGCGGCGCCCTTCCCGAAAACGCAGACTTTTTCGAGTACAATACCAAGTTTTACAAGAGTCTTTTGCCGCACTGCGAAAAGTTCGGCATATGCGTATCCGTCGAAAATCTTTTCTGCTTTAACAGAACCGTGCCGCAGCCCGTTCTTTCCGACCCGAAAGAGCATATAGAATTTGTAAAGAGCCTCGGCTCGGATTATTTCAACATCTGCCTTGACATAGGTCATTCGGCGCTTCTCGGATACAAGCCTGAGGACGCAATAGCAGGCATGGACAAAACGCTGCTTAAATCGCCGCACATTCACGACAACGATTACCGTGCCGACCGCCATATGCTCCCGCACACTGCGGATTTCGACTGGGACAAAATATGCTCTGCTCTCAAAAACCTCGGCTATACGGGCGAGCTTACGTTTGAAATTTTCGGATTTCTCTCAAAGCTTCCCAAAGATACTCTCGGCAAAGCTCTTGAATTTGCGTGTAAGATAGGCAAAAGCATAATCACAAAAATAGACTGACAATTTTAAAACAAAATAATACATATTCGGCAGGGCTGCAATGTGCGGCTTTGCCGCTTATTTTTTGCGCGGATCCGCAACGTCTATTACAACTTTTACTCCGTCGGGCGTCGGAATCTGCGTCTTTGTGACGTTCATGCCGAATTTTTTTGCCTCTCCCAAAGCCCTGTCAAGGCTGTTGAGCAGAAGTCCGGCGTCGCGCACTATTCCCTTTATGCTCATTTTGGATTCGGGGGCGTTCTTACTCTTTGTTTCGGCATCTTCGCGTTTATCCGGCTTCAAAAGCTCCTTTGCATAGTGCAGAGCAAGCCGCGAATCGTATTTATTTTCCCTGCAACGCCTGAATGCACAAAGCCGCGTTTTAGGTTCAAGCGCCGCAAACGCAACCGCGGTACACTCAGAAAATCCGAGCGTTTTTACATATCTTCTCTCGCGCGGCGTAAAGTCAAGCAGACTGAGTTTATCGCAAAGCTGCTTCAACGGTATTCCTACAAGCTCCGACGTCTGCTGCAATGTATAGTTTTCGTTAAGCATCAAAATCCGCAGCGTCTCCGCCGACTCAAACATGTCCGTATCGCCCTTCAGCAGCCGTTCAAGTACTCCGTTTACCGCAGACGGCAGTTTATCGGTACATGAATTATTCTTTGCAGCCGTCTTTTTTTTGCACACGTCTGCAATTTCAAGTTCTTTCTTCTCCTCGCCCAAGCCTATTCCGGCAATGGGCTTTAGTTTTTCGGTTCTCTTTTCCCTTATATCAAAAGACACGCCTTTCAACCTCCTTAAACATACACAGAATAGCACATTTCGTGCGCAAAAGAGGTAAAAGCGTGTCGCATATTTAATATTTTTTCGTTTCAGAGAGTTTTTTTCAGTATTGCGGCATAACGTCGTGGGTACTGCGGCGGAGTTTTGCGTTTTTTCTCGATAACGACAAGCACATGAGCCTGTTCGCCGCTGTCATTCATGGAAAATCCCGCGTCAAGTATTTCCTTTACGTTTCCGCCGAGAATTTTTATCGCGTTCTGCGCCTTATAAAGCTCGCTTTCGGGATCATTCATATCGCTTTCTTTCTTGCTCTTATATGCGACGAAAACTCCTCCCGGCTTTACGAAAGGAAGCGCAAGCTCCGCAAGCACCGGCAGCGACGCCACGGCTCTCGACACCGCGCAGTCATATGCCTCACGCTGTCCGTCTTTAGCGCAGAGTTCCTCGGCACGTTCGGGATAGAGCCGTGCGTCAAGTCCGAATTCGTCCGACACAAGCTTTGTAAATTTAAGTTTCTTTGCCGTGCTGTCCACAAACGACATTGTTATATCGTCTCTGAGTATTTTTACCGGAAGTCCTGGAAATCCCGCGCCGCAGCCTATATCAACGGTCTTTGCGCCCTTTTTTATTATATCGTACTTTAAAACTCCGAGCGAGTCGATAAAATGCTTAAAGCAAATATCTTTCTTTGTCTTGAGCGCCGTCACGTTGGTATGCGAATTGAATTCTTCAAGCATATCAGACATTCTGTCAAACAGCTTTGCTTTTTCTTCGGAGCACTCTATATTGTTTTTTAGGCAAAAATCCAAAATTTCCGCCGATGTGCAAAATTCCATTATTCTTTTCTCCCGTCCGTCAGTCACACTTATCTTTTTGCATATCGAGATAGGTCTGAAGTATTATCTGCGCCGACAGCGTATCTACGGCAAGCTTGCGTTTTTTGCCGTGAGTGCCGGTTTCGTTCATAAATCCGTGCGCCATGATCGTGGTTCTTCTCTCATCTACCATTATTACGGGTATTCCCGATTTTTCTTCGAGAAGTTTTGCAAACGCGCGCACCTTCTGCGCCCTCTCGCCCTCTGTTCCGTTCATGTTCAGCGGAAGTCCGCACACCGCAGTTTCAGCTCCCGTTTCGGTTATCTTTTCGCAGACCGCCTTGACTGCGGAATTAACCCCGGAAACACTTACAAAGCCTATTCCTCCGGCAAGCGTCTGCGTAGGATCGCTTATTGCAAGACCCACTCTTGCGTCGCCGAAATCTATTCCCATTATACGCAAAATCACTACCTCCGCCGCATGATAAATCAACAAAACGCCGCACTGAGTTTCAATATCAGACGGCGCACAAGTATCAAAATCAAAAATCCGTAAAATTTCTTTTAAACAACGACCGGGACTGTAAGCCGGGTTCTGTCGCGAACGATCATCTATCTTGTCTTTGCGTTACCGCAAAGCTCTGTGCCGCCTTTGCATATTCCGCCGAGCAGACGGTTCTGCGCATAACGCAGAAAATGCGTCAAGGCGTTGCTTCGGATAGGGTTTACAGGGCAACAGCGTCTCCGCTGCGCCGGTGAGCTCTTACCTCGCCTTTCCACCCTTACCGCAATTTCTTGCGGCGGTATATCTCTGTTGCACTTTCCCGGGAGTCACCTCCGGCGGACGTTATCCGTTATCCTGCTCTTTGAAGCCCGGACTTTCCTCACCGAAAAACCTTGCGGTAAGTCGGCGCGATCGTTTGCCCCGGTCGCCTTGTATATTATACACGAGTTTTTGGGGATTGTCAAGGAATTTGGCAGGCAATAAAAAAACGACTTTGGAATTCCGGGTCCTTAAACATAATATTTAAGGGCGTTCCAAAATCGGCAATATCACTTAATTCAGCGGCTGTTTTGTTTCAGACAACACTTCATGATATAATTAATATATCACAAAAACATTTAAAAATCAAGTATTTCACAACATTTTCTGCAAAATACACAATAATTCTAATTGATTTTCCGTCAAAAAACACAGTCAAAACAGGAGATGATCTTATATGGCACGAAGAGGAGAAAACATTTACAAACGAAAAGACGGGCGATATGAAGGACGTTATATAAAGCACTACGACATATCCGGCAAAGCCGTTTACGGTTACGTATATTCAAGAAACTATCTGGAGATCAAAGAACCGGTTGCAAAATACAAAACCGAAAAGCCGCCGCAGCACGGCAGCCATTGTAAATACGCTTTTATATGCTCTTTTCTTGTTGATCGGCATTATTCTCCTCCGGTTTCCATTCTATCATTTCGGGATATTTCTCTTTTCCGACAGTCTTTTCGTAACGAACCGATGCAAGATCCGAAACCTTTACCGGATCATAGCACACATCGGCAAACGCCGTTAAAAACAGCGCAAATTCCTTATGTACAGCTTTATCATCGAAAATTACTTTATAACGGTTTGCTTCGTTTACCGAAACACTCTCTTTTTTAATCAGCGCAGCCTGACTTTCGTCTTTCATCACCGATATATAATTATCCGAATGGGTGCGGAACCTATATACTCCGTCCCGCGTGTCAAGCACAAGCACGGACGAAAAAGGTTTACCTGCCGTACTGCCGCAAAGTTCACCGTTTTTATAAAAATAATACTTATTCATTGAATAGTCGTGAACAATAACCCGAAACGGCAGCGATACAAGCTTAAGCGCGGTACTTCTTTGTTTAAGGGTGCAAACTGCTTTGCCGTCCTTATCGCACAGTTCGGCTTTTCGCGGCAGTATGCCGAAAGTATAATTTGCCCTTGCATAAAATTCCTCTCCGTCCGTGCGGTATATGTATCCGCAGGATTTCAGTTTTCGTTCTGCAAAAAATGTCATTTTTACGATACCTTTCCGACTTTTTCCGGCATCAGCACATTAATGTCTGAAATTTCAGTATTTAATAACGTAATATCCGTATTTTCCCCACCGTCAACAGACAGCGTATTGCCGTCGATCCACTCAAATCCGTACAGGTCATACGACTCGCATATATCGTCGTTTTCAAGCTGAAGTTCTTCACCGCGGCGCAAAACAGTCAGCTTATACAAGATTTTCGGCGATGTTTCGGAAAAGCGCTCATAGATATACGCGTCATATCTGCCGTCAGGCGACGTTTCTGACTTTACAATCTTCTCCAGCTTTTCATTTACATACAAAGTTGAATTTTCCGATATATCATACATTTCGATAAGCTTTCCGTAATCC
Organism: uncultured Eubacteriales bacterium; assembly: GCA_900551295.1. Lineage (GTDB taxonomy): Bacteria > Bacillota > Clostridia > Oscillospirales > CAG-382 > UMGS1387. The sequence continues at coordinate 65,997 of URVJ01000004.1, forward strand.
GAACAGCGGTAAAACAGCTTATCGCCTGCAATGTTTATATCTTTTATCTGATGTACGGTCGTAAGCAGCTTGTTTTTCTGCATTGTTCCGGTATCAAGCAAAAACAGCGAACACACCTCCGGGTTTCCCCAATCGGAATAATAGCAGTATTTGCCGCTGACATTGAAATCTCCGGATACGATATTTTCAGCGAGAACCCTGACTTTTCTGTTTTTCGTATCGTATACGCACAGATCCGATTCCGGATATTCTCTATCTTTCATAAAGTATATATTTCTGCCGTCCGATACCGCTTTATCCGAAAACTTTCCGTCTTTCAGAGAAAACAGGCTGCTGCTTTCCAATGTATAGAAATCAAATATACACATCTCATTCTGAGATTCTTTTGTGCAGTACAGAATACCATTATCATCAGCAAACAAAACGCGTCCGCACTCAAATTCATATTCATTTACTGAATTATCGGCACAAATAAAGAGCTTATCCTCACAAACCGCCGCAAAGCCGTCGGCAATCGGTGCAAGGTATATGACATTATCATCGGGAATGACCACACTCTTCTCTTTGGTGCAAAGATCAAGGCTGCAAACACCCTCGTCCGGCGAGATCCAATACAGAGTTTTGTTTTTAATAAACGGATATTCGCAATAGCCGTATGTAAGCCTCTCTATATTTTCAAAGGTTTCGCTGCATTTCCAGATCCCGTCCGTCAGATTGAAAAAGTATTCGCCGTCATGAAAAATTGCAAGGTTTCTGTTTGATATATTGCCGTCAAATTTTTCGTTTTCTGCGTTCACGGCAGTATTTTGCGTACAGCCGGAAGAAATAAACAGCAGTACGGCAATAACAGCCGCTGCGATTAAAGCAACTCCTGAATTTTTAGTTTTCAATCAAAGCACCCCGTTTATATAACTTTGATAATTTATTTTCATGCGTTTTCATACACCAAAACGATATTCTGTAATTTACAGTTTAATTATACACGGCATTCAGATTTATGTCAATGCATTCAAACGTATTAACGCTTAAAAATTCATGCATACATAATGATTACGGACAATCACAGACCGCAGCCGCATAACGGATAATAAACGGAAAGGTACCTATCACACACAGGTACCTTTTTATAAATATAATTTCCGCTATAATTTTATCCGTCACAGGAATTTCGACAGCCTTTTATCTCAACTCTTCTGCCGCCGAGATTTTCATAAAGGCGATGCGATATTGAAAGCACTGTACGACCTTTTGATGCGCGGTGCAGAGCCTCAAGCACGCGGCTCTCGGTTTCGGCGTCAAGATTTGCGGTTATTTCGTCCAAAAGCAGCACCTTTGGATCTGCCGCTGCGGCACGGGCAACCGACAGCAGCTGCCACTCGCCCTGAGAGAACATTCCTTCGGTACACACGGTATTGTAACCGTCGGGAAGAGAAAGCACCGCGTCGTCAATTCCTGCAAGCTTTGCGGCAGTGCGCGCCATCTGCTCCGTAATATTCGGGTCGCAAAGCGTTATCTGATCCAGCACCGTCCCCGGCACACGCGAAAAATGCTGTTCCACACAGCCTACACACGCGCGTCTTTCGCTGTCCGCAATATCAGAAACCTTTACTTCGCCTATTGTAATATCTCCCTTTTCGGGCGTATAAAGTCCGAGCAGAAGTTTGAATAATGTGCTTTTACCTGCACCGGTTCTGCCCGTAAGCGTCACCTGCTCTCCCTCCTTTACCGACATGGAAAAGTCTTTAAGCACAGGTTTATAATCGTATCCGAAAGTAACGCCTGAAAATACAACATCTCCGTGTACGGAGTCTCTATGTTCCGGCATGACGGTGCGTTCGGACTGTGCAAGAAACGCGTCTATACGCTTAACTCCCGCCATTGCCGACTGAATTGTCTGTATTTCCATACCGAGGCTTTCAATCGGAGAGAAAATACGGGATATGTAATTTATAACTGCGACAGATGTTCCGACGGACATTCCGAAAAGCGTAAGGATCTCTGCGTTTCCCGAAGCCGACAGCAGCATGACAATGCCGACAACGGCAGCGTTGAGCAAAAGAACCACGGGAGAATAAACTGCGTCATAGAAGTTTGTTTTTTCAACGGCGGCGTAGCTTTCGCCGATAAGCGCGTCATACCTATGCTCCATATAGCTCTCAAGTCCGAGCGCGCGTATTGTGCGTATATTATGCAATGTTTCGGGAACCTTTCCCGACACTGCGGCAACTGCACGGCGGTTATCGAGCTGAGCCGAAAGCATTTTCTTCTGCACACGGCGCGTAAAAAGCGCAAATAGCGGAAGTACAAACAGCAAGATCAGCGCAAGTCCCGTGTTTTTCACCGCTATGACCGCCAAAATCGAAATTATACGGCACGCGTCAGCAGCCATGCTGATAATACCCGAGGTAAAAAGCGCCTCAACCGTGTCAACATCACCCGAAAAGCGTGCGGCGACCTCGCCGGGATTTTGCGTAACAAGCGTATCGGCAGGCAGACGGATAAGCTTTTGCGACATTTCAGACCTTAAAGCGTGAGTCATTTTCTGCCCGAAAAGCACAAGCAGAGTTTCCTGTGCCGAAGAAAAAACACCTTCCAGCGCAAGGCTGCCGAAATAGAGCAGCACCGCGGCAAAGCTTAACGGAAGTCCTCCCGTAAGTCGGTCTATCACGCGTGCAAGCAGCAGCGGAGGAATAAGCGACGAGGCAACAGATGCCGCAACGCAGAGAACCGTTCCGACAGTGAGAAATCTGTGTGTACGCATTGCCTCAAGAACTGCCGCAAACACGCCGTTTTTATTGCTGTTCTTCATGCTGTTCGCCTCCTGTCTGGCTTTCGTAAAGTCTGCGGTATGACAGCACATTCTTTAAAAGCTCGTCATGCGTGCCGACAGACGTTTTTCCGTCCTCCATAAATATCACCTTACGCATTTGCGAAAAGTGATAGAGCCTGTGAGAAATAAGAAACACAACTTTATCTTTTGCATATTCTTTAAGATTTTTAAACACCGTGTCCTCGGTTTTACGGTCAAGCGCCGAAAAAGGATCGTCAAGAATCATAAGCGGCCGCGGATGCGCAAGCGTTCTCGCAAGCGCAAGCCTCTGTGCCTGACCGCCCGAAAGGCGCACGCCTGACGTTCCTATCACGGTTTCGGCACCGTTCTCCATAGCAGCAACCTCGCCGTCAAGCGCAACTGCTTTAAGATACGGCTCGACATCTTTTTTGCTGCCGCAAAGCACGTTATTCTTCACTGTGTCGGCGTTGAGTTCGGGATCATGCCCAAGATACCCGACGGTTTCCGAAATTTCCCTTTGAGAAAGTCCGAAAAGTTCTCTGTTTCCGAAACGAACCGAGCCGCCGTACGGCGATTCGCAAAGGAACAAGCGCCCGAATGTTGATTTACCGCAGGCAACGGGGCCTGTCACTCCGATTATATCGCCGGGCTGTGCAGTAAGCGAAAGTCCCGAAAAGACAGGTGCGTCTGCGTATGCAAAAGAAAGATCTTCAAGCGTTACATCAGAAGGCTGCGGTACATCAATCTCTTTGAGCTGTTCCGGTGTTTTCATGAGCGGCTTTATTCTTTTCCATGAAACCTCGGCTTTCTGCACGGAGTTAAACAGCTTTGCAACTTTAGAAGATTTGACCGTCAGCTTTGTAAAGCATGAAAGAAATGTCGTAAACGCCGCAATATCCCACGCGCTCCACCCTGTTCCGAGCACATTTTTTGCGCCGAACCACAGGATAAACAAAGTGCCTGCACCCGATGCCGCAAGATACAGCGGCGGAAGTGCCGACTGCCACACATTTGAACGAACAGCGCTCTTTTCATAATTATTCAGAGCGTTTTCATAAAGCTTTGCCCTTGCGTCCTCGCAGCCGTATATACGGTAAGTCACAGCATTTTCAGCACGGTCAAGAGTAGCGCCGCTCAGTATTCCGGCAGCCTTTTTATATGCCGTTCCCGCGCGCTGCACCGGCTTTTTCATTCGCACCGCGCAAAAGTACGATATTGGAGTAAATATCAGACTCAGCAGCGCAAGGCGCCGGTCATATACAAAAAGCATGACCGCATATCCTGCCAAAGCAACGCCCGTGTCAAAAACCTCGGTAGTAAATTTTCTCATTCCCTCAACGCAGTCGTCAACATCGGATATGGCTTTTGTCATAAGCTCTCCAGCGCCCTCATCTTCCAAAGACGCACGGCTCTTGCGCACAAGATTTGCATACAGAATTCCTTTCATTCTGCGGTTTATATTGTTTGCAAAACGCCGTACATAAAAGCGTTTTACAAATCTTGCCGCCTGTACTAAAAGCGTAACCGCAATATATGAAAACACAAGAAATGCCATTGCCGCGGCAGTCTCGTTTCCGCCGAGAATATCCGCAAGGCACTGTGCAAGTCGTCCCTCAAACCACGGCGCCGCAAGCAAGCCTATATTATAAATCAATCCCGAAACGGTGACAAGCGCAAGCGGCAGCCACTCCGCGCCGAAATATGACATAATTCTGTCCGGACAAAAGGTTTTATTCTTCTTCATATTTTTTCAATTTCCCCGATCTGCCCGTAAAATGCGGAAATCCTGCGCGGCTTTCGGTTTTTGATGCGATATACATTCTGTCAAGCAGCGACGCAAAGTTTTTTGCCTCGTCCGGCGTCAAAAAGTCCGTCAGGTATTTATAAAAATCCTCCTCGATCTCTGCCTTTGTCGATTTGAGCGTCTGCGCCTTTTCGGTAGGATAAATAAGCCGGCTGCGCTTATCGTCGGGATCGTCCTTTCGCACAAGAAAGCCTTTTGTCTCAAGATTTTTTGTTCTTCGCGCAATGGCTGCCTTATCCGCGTGCAGTACCTCCGCAAGCTTTGCCTGAGTACAGCCGGGATTATGCCGCAGAGCGTGAATCAGGTCTATCTCCGCCGTACCTACTCCATCTTCACGCAGCATGACAAGCACAAGCTTTTCTGCCTCACGTGCGATTTTGGTTATTTTACGTTCCGTAATGTCCATATATGTTCCTCCGAAGCGTTATACTGTTGTATGTACATAGTTGTACCTACAACTATTATAGTAAAAATAAAGCTTTTGTCAAGAGAATAGTTTTAAGCCTTGCACAAAAAACCACAAAATGTATGCGGCCGATGCGCACAGCCGTATTTCACTCTCATATACAGACTGAAAACTTTCCGTTCGGCTTAAAATATAAGCAAAGCGCGATATTATCCGAAAGGCATACAAAAATCCGCTGCGGCAGTCAGATTCGCAGCGGAAACACAAAGAGATACAAAAAACATTGAAAATAACGGTTTACTCTTCCATTTGCTTGCCGAGAAAAACGGCGGCGGTCTGTATAAGCTTGGTTTCGACGTCGCCCGGTGAGGTCTGTTCGGCGCCTTCGGGATATATGCTTGCAACAGCGCCTATCACATCGCCCTCGGAGATAACCGGCATTGCGCAGGAAATGTTGATTTTTTCGTTTCCGTCGATTATCTGCATAAGCTTTTCGCCGCTCTTGTGAACGTAGATCTGGCGCGATTCCATGACGGACTCAATATCCGGAGATATTTTCTTATCCGCACACTCTTTCTTTGAAAGTCCGGCAAACGCGACAACCGAATCCCTGTCGCATATCACGACAGGATACGAGCTTGTTTTGTAAAGCGTATCGGCATACTGCGACGCAAATCCGAGAAGTTCTCCTATCGGAGAATATTTTTTGAATATGACCTCGCCGTCGCGGTTTGTAAATATTTCCAGAGGGTCGCCCTCGCGTATACGCATTGTTCTTCTGATTTCCTTAGGGATTACTACTCTTCCGAGATCGTCTATCCTTCTTACGATTCCTGTTGCTTTCATTTATATTAAACTCCTTTTTGCTTTTGTGGTACAGCACTATTTTTTGTAAGCAATAGGAGTTTTATGCAGATATGGCGGCGGTTTATTTTGGTAAATTGTTTTTAAGCAAAAGCTGAAATCCATAAATTGATTCTTAAAGTACAATCTCCGAAAAATCCGAATTTACAAAATTTATTGTGAAAATTTATTCGGAGTTTAGCATGTATTTAACAAATTACATATAAATCGTCATTTATCCGCCGTATAATATTATGTAAGTATTAGTTCAACATTTCGTATTTATTAAGCTTATAAAATTTTAACAAAAACAAAATATCCGGAGCCGTAAACAGAGCATGAAGCCATATAAAAAAACAAAACTCAAACCTATATTTCTCCTGCCGACATTTGTGTTTATAGCGGGATTTATAATTCTTAACGTAATTGTTCATATCGAATACTTTGCAGGAAAAAATCTTATATACACAAGAACCGCGCTAAACGCAACCACATACGCCAACCGTCTCATCACAGACCTGAATCAGGGAATTGCAGTAACCGACGCGCTTGAGCAGATCATCATAAGCGAAAACGGCGGTGTAAACAATTTCGACACTGTCGCACGAAATCTGATGACATACTACATACACAGCATTCAGTTAGCACCCGGCGGCGTGGTTGAAAGCATATACCCGGAAACGGGGAACGAATCGGGCAAGATAGATCTTCTCGGCGATCCGAGCCGCAGCGAATTTGTTCACTATGCAAAACAGCACAACGTTATAACAATGCAGGGACCGTTTGAACTGAATCAAGGAAGCATGGGAATCGCAATAAGAAATCCCGTGTTTCTCAAAAACAGCGACGGCAGCAGCAATTTCTGGGGCTTTGCGGTTGTAATTATAAAAGTGCCGGAAATATTTGAAAATTCAATTCAGACTCTCGGAAATTTCGGGTATGAATATTCTCTTTCAAAAACGGTTTCGGCTCTGAATCCGGAATACGAGGAAGTCTGCAGTTCGGAAGGAAAAATCAAAAAACCGGTCTCATACGAATTTGAACTCGGCAGCTGCTCGTGGAAACTTGACGTAATGCCGCGGGACGGCTGGAGCGTAAAATCGAGCACTATCGGAATATATGTCGGCGGCATGATAATAGTTCTGCTTATACCAGGATTGCTGGCTGTTCTCATTATGCTTGACGAGCAAAAAAAACAACTCCTCATTCTTGCGACAACCGACACGCTGACAGGCTTGCTCAACCGAAGCGGATTTGACGAAAGTGCAAAAAAATTCGTTTTGGAATGCCCAAACACACCTTGCGTAGGCGTAACCTTTGATATTGACGATTTTAAATTCATCAACGACAGATACGGTCACGCTTTCGGTGATAAAATCCTTCAACAGCTTGCCGACAGCATGAAATCTCTGCTTCCGACGGACTCGATAATGGGCAGAATCGGCGGAGACGAATTCTGTATCATACTTAAAAACACGACGAGTGAAAAAGCATCAAAATTACTTAATGATTTTACTTTTACGGAACGCTCGTTTACGTTTAACGGTATAAAGTATTCATACAGTATTTCGGCAGGATATGCCGAATATCCGAAATATGCAAAAAACACCTCCGAGCTTTTCAGCAAAGCCGATATGGCTTTATATGAGGTAAAGCTCAACGGAAAACACGGCTGTCTTGAATACAGCGAAAAGCTCATGTCGCACAAACGATCTCAGCTCGGATTTGCATTAAACGAGGTTTCCGAACATCTTCCCGGTGCGTTTCTGATATACAGAGCCGACAGCACCGGCAAAACCGACGAAATACTGTTTGCAAACAATGAAATGATCAAATTTGTCGGCTGCGACGATCTCGAAGATTTTCTGAAATTCACTCATCACAGTTTCGGGAATCTCATACGTCCCGATGAGCGCGAAAACGTAGAAAAGAGCATATGGAAACAGATAAACGAAAGATCCGACGGTTCAAACGACTATGTTCAGTTTCACCTTGCGACAAAGTCAGGCGTATACAAACCGGTACTTGATCACGGGCGTATTGTTGACAACGCATATTACGGCAGAGTATTCTATGTTCTTATGATGGACAGCGAGTTTATTAAAAGCCACTACATACAGGAATAAAAAAATTGCCGGAGTCCGCAGCAAAACGGATTCCGGTTTTCTTATATATTTGGTTCGTTTTCAGTTATTCTTTGACTTTTCCCTGATATATTCCAAAAGCTTATCGGGAAAATTAACGGTCATACCGCCGTCAACGCACATATCGTATGCTTTTTTCATAATATCGGTATCGAATATACCCCACGCGCGGCATTCAAGACCGTTTGCGCAAAGCTTTTCAAGTATTTCCGGCGTTATCGTTGACGCTTTGGGACACGCCTGGAAAGCTTCTATTTTTTTCAGCTGCTCCATAACCTCATCTGTCGTATCGTCGTACAGATAACCGAGACGGTAACCCTTTCCGGTCTTATATGCTGCTTCAAGCTCACTGTATATAAAAGATGTAACTATCGTCTTTTGTTTCATATCGTATTTATCGAGCAGATCAAGCGCGTCTGCGGCAATGCCGTTGTCCTTAAGCTCTATTGCAAAGGTAAGATCGCGGCAGCCGATAAATCTCAGAAATTCTTCAAAGGTAATTATTTTATCCTTTCTGCCGTACTCTTTATTATATGCAAAGAACTTTGTAAGCTCTTCAAAGGTGTAGTCCTGAACCGTACCCTCTTGCCCGCATACGCGCATGAGCCGCGGATCGTGATAGATTACAAGCACTCCGTCCTTTGTGCGCTGTACGTCGGTTTCAACGCCGTCTGCTCCCATGTCTATTCCCGCATAGAATGAGCTTAGTGTGTTTTCGGGCCAGTATTCGCTGGCTCCCCTGTGTGCGTAAGTTACAAACATTTTATTTATCTCCGTTTATTATTTTTACGGTCGGTTTCTTTAAAATTCCGAATTTCTGTATTCTGTATTCGTATGACCAGTTGTCTCCGCGGCTGCGCCAGTATATCGGACCTATATACATTCTCTTTCTTCCGGCGCAGAGGTTATGCAGCGCACTGAAAGTATTGTAACGGTTGCCGTAAAGCACAAATTTCAGAGTATGTCTTCCTGCCGTAAGCGAATTCAGAGTAAGCTCATACGGTGCAAAGGCGATATTTCCGACATCTTTTCCGTCAACAAACACCTTGACAAAGGTTCCTTTCCAAAACGTCGCGCCGATGATGACGCCGGATTCTTCTTTGAGCGTAAATTCGGTGCTGTAACCGACGTTTCCGCCGTAGAACGGATAGCCCTGTTGCGTAAGCGTGCCGTAGCGAAATACTTTGCGTTTTTGCGTTATGTGCGCGTATTCGCCGACACATTCCACGCCGAAATCTCCGAGAACAAAGCAGTTTTCAAGATCCGTGCGCACTCCGAACGGCAAGGATATTTCGAGAATGTTGACGCCTTTCTTTATCGGCGGCAAGGCATATGTCAGAATGTTTTTATCGGTGTAAAAGCCGCACGGCTTTGTATCGGCGGATATTCCGTCAAGCATAACCTTGGACTTTCCGCCGTTTTCGAGAGCTATAAGCGCGCCGGAATAATCAATATCGCTTTCAAATTCAAATCTCATTAGAACCGTGTGATCCTCGGGCTCATGCGCGACCGCCCACGGCTGAACAACCTTTGTTTCGCGCTTATCAAAGCCGAGTTTTTCGCGTATCTTATTATCTGCGCGAAGTATCTCCTCTCTGCGGCAGACAAGTTCTCCGTCGAGATAAAAGTCCGCTCTGTCAAGCAGCAGAACATTGGGTTCTTCGGTCTTTATTTCAACCTCGGACGAAAGCTCGGTTTCTTTGCATAATAGCTTATTATCCGGCGCGGTATACTCATATTCTTTATCAGACGGCGTAAGCTTTATAAGCAGCGAGTCGGAATTGCACAGCGTAAAGTACATAACGGTCTTTCCGTCACACACGCGGCAGTTCACCTTTTTTATACTGCCGTCAAGCGCGTCACAAAGTTTCGGAACATACATACCGTCAACGGTTATGCTTATCTTCTGCTTTCTCGTTATATGCGGAACGTCAAAGTCCTTTGCCTGTGCCACAAACAGATAGTCGCATTTTTTGGTATGCTTTCTTGTATAAAGCAGATTGTCAGTCTTTATGCCGGATTCGTTCAGAATAAGAACGTCGGGACGGATATTAAAGAACAGTTCGGTAAGCGAAAAAGGTATGCACACGGCAAGATCACTCAACGAACGTGCGTCTTTCGAGCTTACACCGAGGCTCATCTCCGGCGCTTTCCCCATGATTATAAGCTTTCCGCCGTTCTTGCGGAAATTCTCCAGAAATTCTATCGTCTCGGGACGCAGCGTAATGCAATCGCAGACAATAACCGTGTCGTAAGGAAGTTCGCTTGTATTCATATCGCCGATAAGCGATTCGGCTATATAGTCAAAGTCAACTCCGCCTGTAAGCAGTCCGCGGCAAAGTTCATGAAAATGCTCGTCAAGTTCACGGCAGAAAGGTTCACTCTCGGCTTTTGCGGACGAAAGCAGCCAGTATGTTTCGACAGGGTGTATTACCGCGGTGCGGCACACAGGCTTTCCCTTATCCAGCGTTTCGCAAACTCTTGCGAAATAATCCTCCATGTATTTATATTCCTTGTACCACGGAGATTGATAAAAAATGCTTGCGGGATAGTCGCGTTTCCCCTCTCCTTTCATTGTCTGCCATGAAAGGTGCGGAACTCTGAGCGTCACTCCGAGACACATCTGCCAGTCGCACTGGAATTTATGTCCGCGAAAATCGAAGTCCCAGCCCGTAACGCCGAACATCTCCGACGTCATGCCGCTTTTGCCGAACTGACGCACAACCGATCTGCACTGAACCGCAGTCGTAAAGCATTTATCGTCGAACAGAACGTCTATTCCGGGAATCTGCATATATTTATATGTGCGCATTGCGTCGCAGTGAGTAAGACACATTTCCCCCAAAGAATCTTCTCCGAGAACGTGCCCCGTAAGAGCAATGCCGTGGGAGGAGCACCATTTTCCTATATTATCCGTAAACGCGGTGCAGAATCTCTCGCTTATATGTCTGCGCACGTCGTATCTTGTCTTGAATCCTCCGCCGTCTTTCATGGCAAAAAACAGTTCGGGAAGTTTTTCAGTTATATCGTACCCGTATTTTTCCTTAAAGCTTTCGGCAAAGTCAAAAGTCCATGCCATATGCGCGTCCTTTTTTGAAAATCCTCTGTCAAGCGAAAGCGTCCGTATCGTCTGCGGCTCGTCTGTGAAAATCGCAGGCATCGTTTTGCCGAATTCATTGGAAAATCTCTTATAATATGCCTCGTGCGTGATCTTTATAAACTCGTCCATAGCGTCTTTGTTCAAAGTATCGGTATAGGACTGATAGTTATATCTCGGTTCGTTTCCCGGCGCTACTCTTATAAAAAAGTACCGCTTATCTTCAGCGCTTTCCTCACGTCCTATTCTGCGGTAGGACGTCATACAGCCGTCTTTGTCCTTTTCAACGGAAAATGCGGCGACAAACAGGCATCCTCCGTTTTCGGCGGCGCTCTTTTCATCGGGATAAGAGTCGCTGCGGTCAAGGCAGGTCATCTCAAGATATTTCTGCCTGAACATCTTGTTCGCGGTTACAAATCCTCCGGCTGCGCCCGACGGCCATCTGTCCTCGTCGTACAAAAACGCGTACATTCCGAGTTCTTTCGCTTTTTTTGCACAAACCTCTACGGCGTCCATGAAATCATTTCCGAGATAGCGCGTTTCAAGTCCCTGGCGCACGTGCATGAAAAATCCGCCGAAGCCCATGGATTTAAAAATTTCTATCTGTTCTTCAAGCTCGTCTTTTTTCAGTTCCGAGTTCCATGCCCAGAACGGAAATCCCCTGTATTTTACATGAGGGTTTTCAAATTTGCCGTTTGCAATATTATTTTCCGGTTTACCGTCCATTTGCGGTTTTCACTTTCTGAAATCAAATATTTTAAAGATATTGTACCATAATGAATACTCATTTGCAAGGCGACTTGACACAAAACACAAACTCTGCGGGAAATTTTACCGAATATATAACTCTTTTGCAATATAAATTATTTTTTGGTATTGACTTTTTACGGTATTATGTTATAATTGGCTTATAAACCAAAGTCAAAATGTGGGAGGTAAAAAATGCCGAGAAAATATGACAGCAAAGAGTCAAAACGGCGTATACTTTCAGCCTGTGTAAGGCTGTTTATACAAAAAGGCTATCACAGCACAACGCTCGCGGAAATCTTAAAGGAGGCGGACGTCACAAACTCGACCTTCCAGAACATTTTTCACACAAAAAACGGAGTTCTTCTCAATCTTACGGAGTTTATGTTTGACAGCCAGTTTGCGGCGGCAAGGAACGTCGGCAAAAAAGAACTTCTGCCGGTCTACATATATGCCGCGGAGACCGCGATACAGCTGACGCTGACGGAGCTTAACGAAAATCTGCGCGATATATACGTCGAAGCCTATTCAAACAGAAACACAACGGAATATATATTCCAGAGAACCTCGACGGAGCTGTACAGTATATTTTCGCCGTACAATCCGACGCTTTCGGAAAGCGACTTCTACGAGCTTGAGATAGGCACGTCGGGAATTATGCGAAACTACATGGCAAGACCGTGCGACAAATATTTCACGCTTGACAGAAAGCTTGCGCGTTTTCTCGGAATGAGCCTTGCGGCGTACAACGTTCCGAAAGACGAAATAAAGGAAGTCACGGATTCTGTACTCTCGATAGACATAAAAAACGTCGCAAACGACATTATGAAAAAGCTTTTTGAGGCGCTCGCAATGAGATTTGAATTTGAACTCGGAGAAAACACTGTTAACTGATTTACGGAGGTATTATCAATGAAGACCGCAAAAATTACGGCTGTCTTTTTAAGTCTGTTTACCGCGCTGTTTCTTATGACGGCGGTCTATGCAAGCGGCATTACGACAGATCACACACACTGCCTGTGCGGAAGTACCGTCCACGGCGACAACTCAAACCACGACGATCTCGAAAGCAAAGAAATTTCCTTTGTCCCGTATGACGGCACGGGCGATATAATCTGCGACGAGGACGGAAACGCTTACATATTCTTAACGCAGGACGTAGCGCTCACAGGCAGTATCGGAAATGAGAACGTCGACCTTTACATCTGCTTAAACGGCTTTAAGCTTACTTCGTCGGACCTTGAAAACCCCATTGTTTCCGGCTTTAAGAACCTTGTTATCTGCGACTGCAAAGGTACGGGCGAAATTGGAAACAGAGGAACGGACGAGACTCCGGCAAAGTCTGCGGTAAGCGTCGGAAACTCCGCCAAAGCCTACATTTACGGCGGAAACTTTACCAAAAACATCTCCTCGGACGGCGGCGCCGCAATATACGCGCAGAGCGGTTCGGAATTATACATTCTCGGCGGAAGCTTTACGGGCAATACATCATATAAAAACGGCGGAGCTGTCTATGCAAACGGCGCGGCATTTACCATGCGCGGCGGCATTATGAGCGGCAACAAAGTGCCAAACGGTTCGGGAGGCGCCGTATCCGTGGAAAGCGGAAAAATGTACACCTACGGCGGTGAGATGAACGGCAACAGCGCAGTCAACGGCGGTGCGGTATACATCAACGGCAATACGGCTGCCGACATCAGCAACATCACGGCGAATAACAATACCGCGTCGAACATGGCAGGAGCAATATTTATAGAAACAAGCGGTATAGTAAACATAAACAATATCGAAACCGGCGAAAACAGCGCCAAAAACGGCGGCGGTATCTGCTTTAAATACGTTGAGGAGAAGGGCAAATACCCTTATTCGCATATACGAAACAGCAATATACACGACAACACAGCGACTGGAAACGGCGGAGGCATCTATTTTAACGGCAACGGCGCAAGCAATATAAATACCAGTATACGCGACAGCAAAATATGCGGCAACACGGCAACCGGAAACGGCGGAGGTATATTTGTAACATCTACCGCAATGATCAATTTATACTGCGGAAACACCGTCAGCGGCAACACCGCAAACGGAAACGGAGGCGGCGTATCTTTAAACAGCGACTCATCTTTCAATATTGTTACCGACAGCAGCGCGGCGGATAAAATCGCTTTCATAAAGGACAATTCCGCAAACCGCGGCGGCGGTATTTATACAAACGCCGATACATTTCTCGTGGGCGGCTTATGCGAGATTGAAGGCAACACCGCGTCTGATATGGGCGGCGGAGTATATATAGTGGGAAATTATTATTCTCTGATATTTACAAAAACCACCGTAACCAAGAACAAAGCGCCTGTCGGTGCCGGAATATGCCTAAACAAAAAAGATATCGGATATGACCTTGAAATAGGCGGCGGCACCTCAATAATCGGAAACACATCGTCCGAAAACGGCTCCGAAAGCAACCTGTATCTCAACAACGGCAGAACGTTTCAGTTACGTACAGGTATTAACGGCAGCGAAAAAATAGGTGTAAGCGTCAGCAAAACGCCGACTCTTGAAGAACCGGTAGACATTGAACGTGTGTTCAGAGATCAGTATCACGACAAAGGCGGCGACAGATCGGCGCTTATCATATCCGACAACAGCGACTACACGGTTATATACGAAAACAGCAAGCACAGACTTGTACCGAGATCCTATACCGTCACATTCGATCCGCAGAACGGCGATGAAGTTACCGTCGCAAGGTGCCTGCCCGGAAAAACAGTGAGCGCACCGGCAGACGATCCGATACGCGAAGGATACATTTTCGGCGGCTGGTATTGCGGCGAAGAAAAATACGACTTTTCAAAGACCGTCGATAGTGACATTACCCTCTCGGCAAAGTGGATAGACTCCCGTCACACGCACTGCCTTTGCGGAGATACATATTGCTACGACGAGTCAAAGCACGAAATTCTTTCCAAAAAAGACATATCGTTTACAGCCTTTGACGGCACCGGCGATATAATCTGCGACGAGGACGGAAACGCCTACCTATTCTTAACGCAGGACGTAACGCTCACAGGCAGTATCGGAAACGAGAACGCCGACCTTTACATCTGCTTAAACGGCTTTAAGCTTACTTCGTCGGACCTTGAAAACCCCATTGTTTCCGGCTTTAAGAACCTTGTTATCTGCGACTGCAAAGGTACGGGCGAAATTGGAAACAGAGGCGGCGAAAAAGCGTCGGCAAAAAGCGCGGTTTACGCAAAAGGCGGCAGCGTTTATATGTACGGTGCAAACATTACCGAAAATAAAGTTTCGGGAGACGGTGCTGCTATCTGCCTTGACGGCGGCAAATTATATATGTACGGCGGAAGCATTTCAAACAACCATGCAACTTTATCCGGCGGCGCCGTATTTATGTGCGGAACATCTGAAGTTAAAATTTTCGGCGGCAGCATTTCGCAAAACAATGCAGGCGGCAACGGCGGTGCGATATATGCAACAGGTTCGGGCTGCAGCATAGTAATGACGGACGGCGAAATAAACGGCAACAGCGCAATCTGTGGCGGCGGAGTATATCTGCATTACGCGGCGAAAATGACGCTGTCGGGCAACGGCAGAATTTCCGAAAACACAGTCTTGGCGCACGGCGGCGGTATACTTCTCAACGAAGAAGGTTCTGTTCTCACAATGACGGGCGGATATATTTCGGGCAACACTGCCGACCAATACGGCGCAGGTATATATGCCACCGCAAAGTCCTCGGTAAATATGTCGGGCGGCGAAATCTCCGTAAACTCGGCAAAACTCGGCGGAGGAGTTCATTTGCGCCAAAACAGCTCCTTTACAATTTCGGGAAATGCGGATATTTCCGGAAACAGTGCGTCATCTGACGGCGGCGGAATATATTTTGACAACAGCACCGTTTCATTCAATATGTACGGCGGACGTATCGGCGACAATACCGCAAACGGAAACGGCGGAGGTATCTGTGCCCAAGGTTCATACACCGAAATGGGCATTTCCGGCGGAAGAATAGTCAGAAATACGGCGTTCGGCAACGGTGCCGGCATATATCACAACGTAAAGAAACTTTCAATTTCAAACGACACGCAGATATATGCCAATATGAAGCTTTCCGGAACAGATGAACAAGGCGAAGAAGAAATTCTAAACAACGTATACCTTGCCAATTCGGGCAGAGTGCTCTCTCTCAGCCTTTCCGAGAAAGACGTTCCGCCCATGATCGGCATTTCGGTTTCCGACAAAGCACAGGCACTGACCGACGTTACATCGGAGGATTACAGTCCATTCTTACGCTCCGACGACACAGACTACGTTGTAATTTACGATCAAAATTCAAAGGTTCACAAGCTTGCAAAGAGCGTATGCATTACTCTTGATCCTATGAACGACGGCGAATATCCCACGGATTACTATGTTGCCGAAGGAGCCGTATTTGAAAAGCCCGAATACGAGCCTATGAAATACGAATACAGATTTTTCGGCTGGTACACCGAAAACGGCGAAAGATACGACTTCTCGCAAACAGTAAATCACCCCTTTACGCTTTACGCAAAGTACATAAAAGCCACCGACACAGCAATTGTGCTTGAAAAAGACAGAGTTACTCTGTACGGTGCCGAAAATGTGCGAAACGGCGTACTTTATCTTGCCGGCTTTGACAGCGACGGCAGAATTACCTCGGTAAAAACGGTAAATGTAAATTCGGACGGCGAAACAACCTTTGAAAGCATAGGCTTTGACGGAGATTCATGCGTTACGGTACGCGCTTTTCTCTGGTCTGAAAACTTAGCTCCTCTCTGCGAAAGCGCAGAATACACCGTGAACAAATAAAAACCTTTACCGGCGATACGGCGCTTTTTTACAGAAAAACACAACAAAATACGGACAGAGATTTCCCGGATTTCCGAGTGTTTCTGTCCGTTTAATATTGGGTAAACTTTTACATTCCGTAAGCTTCTGTCTGACACGATTTTGCTGACTTCTTTTCTGTTTTGCTCATTTTTTCCGCAGTGCTTGACAAAGCCTCCTGAGTCTTTTATAATTCCCGGTAAAGATCGGAATATAAAATGTGCTAAAAAACAGCACGCGAAAGGAAAAAACTTTATGAACCCACTTTACTCTTTGATAGAAAAGAAAAAAATCCTGCTTGCGGCACACCGCGGCGTCTGTGCCGGAAATATACCCTGCAACACTGCAGAATCATATGAAGCGGCTATAATTCATGGTGCAGACATTATAGAGCTTGACGTTAGCGTATCAAAGGACGGAAAGCTGTACTGTTTCCACCCCGGAATGGAACGCGCACATCTCGGCTCGCCTGTTTTTATAAAGGATATGTATTCGGACGAGGTTGAAAAGCTGCGTTATCTGAATTTTGACAACGTACCGACGGAATACGGCGTAAGCACCTTTTACGATGTTATGTCACGTCTCAAAGGAAGATGTTTTATAAACGTTGACAAATTCTGGACAGCGATGAAAGATATAACGGAGGTCATTCGTTCTCTCGGCATGGAGGAACAGGTCATTGTAAAAAGCAGTTTTAACGAAAAAGAGCTTTTTTCTCTCGAACAGACCGCTCCAGAACTTATGTATATGGCAATAGTCCGCGACAAGGACACGGTAAGCGATCTTCTGCTTGCGTCAAACTTAAACTTTATCGGTGTCGAAGCGCTGTTTGACACCGACGGGAAGGAAATAGCATCAGAGGACTACATAAACGCAATGCACGAAAAAGGTCTTGCCGTATGGTGCAACTCGATAGTGTACGATTACCGCGACGTCATTGCTGCAAAGCACAACGACGACATATCTGCGTCAGGAGATCCCGACAGCGGCTGGGGCTGGATAGCAAAACGCGGTTTTGACATAATGCAGACCGACTGGCTCATGCCTGCCGACGCTTATCTCAAAAGCAAAGGATACCGCGTCTGATTTAACGTAAAGCAAATATTTTCTCGCGCCTGCCGCAAACGGCGGGCTTTTTTATGCCGTTTTTCCGAAAATTCTGAAATGCTTTATTTGCCATGATTGCTTACACCGCACTTTACGTCCTGTTCGCGGCGTTTGAAAATTTTCGGAAAGCTTGTAAAAATAACGACCGACGTGATTATTCCGGCTGCAAGATCCGCAATTCCCTCCGACATATACACGCCCTTAAAGCCGAGAAAATGCGTGAGCGCAAAGCAAAGCGGAATAAGTATTATAACCTTTCTTGTCACGGCAAGCGCAAGCGCGGACTTTGCCTGCCCGAGAGCCACGTTTACGTTTTGCAGCGTCATCTGGACAAAGAACATTATAGAGCCCATAAGGAAAAACGGAGTATATTTCTTTACTATTTCCGTGACTGCCTCGCTTGCCGAAAACAGACGCGCGTAAAGCACCGGCACGCAGAGAGATAACGACCATATACAGAGCGCAAACACAAATGCGATAACCGTCACGTCCGTTATTCCCTTTTTAAGGCGTTTTGCGTTGCCTTTGCCGTAATTATAGCTTACAAAAGGCTGCATACCGTTGCCCAGTCCGTTAAGCGGAAGAGATATGAGCTGCAATGCGCTTAACATTACCGTAAGAGCCGCGGTATAGTCCTTATTTCCTCCGGTAGACGCGTTTAAGCAAATATTGAACACTATCTGCACGGCACATTCCGTAACCGTCATGACGAACGGCGTAAATCCGAGAGATACTATGCTGAAAACTATGCTTTTGCAAAGTCTGAACTGATCTTTCACAAACTTAAACAGGCTTTTTTCCGAAAAAAAGAAAAGCATTATAAGAATACACGAAACGAACTGCGAAATTACCGTCGCGAGGCTTGAGCCGCGCACTCCCATACCGAAAGTGAATATAAACAGCGGATCGAGTATTATATTTATCACAGCTCCCGTCAGAACATAGCTCATTGCCGTAAAGGAATAGCCCTGCGTAAGTATGAACGGATTAAGCCCCTGCGCGAGCATTACAAAAACAGAACCCAAAGAATATATTCTGAGATACGACACCGCAAAGTCCGCCGCACTCTCGGGGCAGCCGAAAAGCACGACGACAGGCTTTGCAAACACAAAGAAAAACGCTCCCGAAACAACGCCTATGATTACAAGCATTACAAACGCATTGTTAAATATGCGGTTTGCTCCGTCCCTGTCGTCTTCGCCGAGTTTAATACCGGCGCGCGGAGAACCGCCGAGCCCGACAAGGTTTGCAAACGCCTGAATAATCAGCGTTATCGGCAGAACTATTCCGAGAGCCGCAAGTGCGTCCATTCCGCTGTCCTCTATTTTTGCAACGTACATTCTGTCTACTATATTATACAGAAACGTTATGAGCTGCGCCGCAACGGCAGGCAGCGTAAGCCTGAATACAAGCGGAAGAACCGCGCCGTGGTCAAGCTCTGCTGTCATATCGTTTTTCGCCGTGATTTTAAAAGACATTTTATCATTCCCGCAAATTATTTATTTAATTTTATCACATTATTATGACTTTTTCTCTTTAGAAAAGTTAAATCGGAAAGTACATATCGGGTATAACTGACTTTATATTACAGCCGAATAAAAACAAGAACCGGCAGAAACCAATGCGGCAGTCAGAAATAGATTTAGCATAAATCGCGTTGGGTGCGGACTTTACGTCCGCACCCTGTTTCCATAACATAACTGTAATTTTTAAAGTAAAAAACTACAATCGACACAATCCTCTGACAGCAAAATTTCTGCCGAACTTATCTGTATTGAAAAGCCGTCATTTTTAATTCTTATCGTGTTTGCCGAAATATTCTTTCAAAACCGCAAGGCTCTCTCCGCGAAGAACGCCCTCCGTGACCTGCGGCTGCCATGAGGAATTTTTGAACACCATCTCCGAGCAGTTGCAGCCCTTTTTGCCGAGAATATTTTCAAGGTCATCAAAGAGATTAGGACACGCACAGGTTTCTACAACGGCAAACATTTATGCTCATATCATGGAAGAAGCAGACCAAAGAAACGCCGATATTTTATCCGATATTTTTTTGAAAAAGGCGTGATTTTTCCGCCGAGTTGAATTATTGTTGAATTTTTAAAGCCGTTTGAACGCAAAAAGAAACCCCGCATCTGCCGAAAATGGCTTAAATACGAGGTTTTCACTGGTTGCGGAGGCTGGATTTGAACCAACGACCTTCGGGTTATGAGCCCAACGAGCTACCGGGCTGCTCTACTCCGCGATATATGATTGTTTGGTGCCGGAGACCGGGCTTGAACCGGTACGAGATATAAGTCTCACGGGATTTTAAGTCCCGGGCGTCTGCCAATTCCGCCACTCCGGCATACAGCTTACATACCGAAACTTTACCGTCCCTCAACACTGCCTATATAGTATATCACACAAAGCGGCATTTGTCAATAGCTTTTTCAAAAATATTTGCTTTGGCAACGTGTTTTATACGCCGCTTTACGTGTGAATATTACATTTTTATGGTTTTTCCGACAATTTGAATACAACCGACGCCATTTTCGGCGTTATTTTGCCCCACCGTGCTTTTCGCCGAAATATCCCGTGAGATTGAGCGTCGGAACTTCTGTCTTTGTCGAAAATCCGAGTGCCTTTGCAAGGCGCATATCGTCTCCGGTATACTCAACGTCAACTCCGCCGCTAAGATCGATATAATTCAGTGCCGCCTTGCCTAAGAGAAATCTGTCAACATCATCGTCATACCCGTCCACAAGGCTCATAAGATAAATTACCGCGTTCGGAGGAGTCACCTTTCCGTAAGCCGTGCCGACGAATTTTCCGCCGTTATGCGCGGCGATAACAAAGCAGTCCTTTTCCGGAACTATCCCGAACATTTTGGTATATTCCTCGCGCTCATAATAGGTATAAACAGGTCTTATTTCAAGCATTTGTCTACTCCGTTACAAATCTCAGAGATTTTTGAGATAGCTTATCTCGTTATAGTTCATGTACTTCCATCGGCCGGGTGTGAGCATACCGATAGTAAGCTCTCCGACGGCAACCCTTTTAAGGCGCGTTATGGTAAGTCCGGCTATTTCGCACATTTTTCTTATCTGACGGTTTCTGCCCTCGCTCAGCACGAATTTAAGCGTGGTATTTCCCTCTTTGCGCTCAATTATCGTGACCTTTACGGGCTTTATCTTATATCCGTCTATTTCCATGGGCGACGTCAGAATTTCAAGCTTTTCCGGCTCTATCTCGCCCTTTATCTTAACATGATAGATCTTATCGACGTGATTTTTCGGGTGCATAAGCTTATTTGCGGTTTCGCCGTCGTTTGTGAGTATGAGCAGTCCCTCGGACTCCATATCGAGTCTGCCGCAGGGGTATACTCTTTCGGGAATATCGGTGAGCAATTCCGGAATACACTTTCTTCCCTCTTCGTCGCTCATTGTTGTGACATATCCTCTCGGCTTATAAAGCATTACATAGAGCTTTTTTGCTCCGCCCTTGATGGGTTTTCCGTTATACTCGACGTTATCGTGAGACGGATCTATTTTCTGCCCTATCGTCGCTTTCACACCGTTTACGGTGAAGTGTCCTTTTTCTATTTCTTTTTCGGCGGCACGCCTTGACATAAGACCGCAGTCGGAAACATATTTCTGAAGACGCATTTCTTCCATTTTTATGACTTCTCCTGATTGATTTTGCACATTTGGTTTTTATTAAGCAAGGCAGGAAAAAATCCTGCCCTTTTAAGCTTATTTAGTTAAGAAAGTCTTTAATTAAAGGCAATCCTTGCGTGAAAGGTTAATTCTGCCCTTATCGTCGATCTCAACGACCTTGACCTTTATCTGATCACCTATCGAAACAACGTCCTCAACCTTTTCAACTCTCTTTTTGTCGAGCTTTGAAATGTGTACAAGACCTTCCTTGCCGGGTGCTATCTCAACGAACGCGCCGAACGACATGATTCTTGTAACCTTACCTACAAATTCAGCGCCTACTTCGGGATCAAAAGCAATAGCCTCGACTATGGACTTAGCTTTAAGACCTGCGTTCTTATCGACAGCCGCTATAAATACCGTACCGTCGTCTTCAATATCGATCTTAGCTCCGGTATCGGCAACTATGCCCTGAATTACCTTTCCGCCCGAACCGATAACTTCTCTTATCTTATCGGGGTTAATCTTTATGGTTATCATCTTGGGTGCAAAGTCGGAAACATCTGCACGCGGCTTATCTATTGTCTTGAGCATTACTTCGTCAAGGATATATTCACGACCCTTTCTGGTCTGTGCGAATGCAGCCTTGATTATTTCGGGAGTAAGACCGTCAATCTTGAGGTCCATCTGAATTGCGGTTATACCCTTCTTTGTGCCGGCAACCTTGAAGTCCATATCGCCGAAGAAATCTTCGAGTCCCTGAATATCAAGCATTGTCATCCAGCGCTCACCCTCGGTTATAAGACCGCAGGAGATACCTGCAACGGGAGCTGTAATCGGAACACCTGCGTCCATAAGAGCAAGTGTAGACGCGCATATAGAGCCCTGCGAAGTCGAACCGTTGGAAGAAACAACCTCGGATACAAGTCTTATAGAATACGGGAAATCTTCAACCGGCGGAATTACCGGAACAAGTGCGCGTTCTGCAAGAGCGCCGTGACCTATCTCACGTCTGCCGGGGCCTCTGGAAGGCTTAGTCTCGCCTACGGAATAGCTCGGCATATTGTAATGGTGCATATATCTCTTATATTCTTCGTTATCTATACCGTCGAGCATCTGCTGTTCGCCGACAAGTCCGAGAGTTGCAACGGTAACTACCTGAGTCTGTCCTCTGGTAAACATTGCGGAACCGTGGGTTCTTCTGAAAAGACCTACTTCTGCGGCAAGAGGACGTATCTGGTCGAGTTTTCTTCCGTCTACGCGCTTTCCGTCGTCAAGCAGCCATCTTCTTACAACGAACTTCTGGAGCTTATACAGGCACTCTGCAACTTCTGCTTTTCTGTCCTCGTCGGGATACTGTTCCTCGACAAAAGCGTTGACCTCATCGTAAACTACGTTAAGTCTCTGCTCACGGATATTCTTATCGTCGGTATCGAGCGCGTATCTTACCTTTTCGATTGCAAAGTCGCTGATCTTATCGTAAAGATCATGATCAACTTCGCAGGAGGGATAATCAAATTTGGGCTTGCCTATTTCGGACTTGATATGCTCGATGAACTTAACCATTTCAACGTTTATCTCATGTGCTTTCATGATAGCGTCGAACATATCGTCTTCGGGAACTTCCTTGGCGCCGGCTTCAATCATAACAACCTTGTTCGCGCTTGACGCAACGGTAAGCTCAAGGTCGCTCTTTTCTCTCTGTTCGGCTGTGGGATTGATGACTATTTCGCCGTCAACAAGTCCTACAAACACGCTTGAAACAGGACCGTTCCACGGAATATCAGAAATTGAAAGCGCAATGGACGCACCGATAAGACCGGTTACTTCGGGAGAGCAGTCGGGATCAACCGAAAGCACGAGAAGGTCGAGAGTTACGTCATTTCTGAGATCCTTCGGGAAAAGCGGACGTATAGGTCTGTCGATAACGCGCGAAGTAAGTATAGCCTTTTCGGAGGGTTTGCCCTCTCTCTTTAAAAAGCTTCCGGGGATCTTTCCTACCGCGTAAAGTCTTTCTTCAAAGTCAACCGACAGCGGCAGAAAATCTATACCGTCTCTCGGAGCCTTGCTTGCGGTTGCGGTTGCAAGGATAGCCGTATCGCCGTATCTTACAAGGCATGAGCCGTTTGCAAGCTGTGCGATCTTTCCTGTTTCTACCGACAGTTTTCTGCCGGCAAGCATTGTTGAGAATACTCTGTAATTTTCAAACATTTTCATTCCTCCGTTATTTTTATTTTTCTTTGTCTGCGGAAGAACATTCAAGTAAATTTTGCACTTACACCCGCGTCGGAACTCTTTTCTTGCCATTCTCCGGTGTGCGTGTAAATGCCAAAAATACCGAATTTCTCCGCAAACAATTATTTTTTCTTTAAAAGAAGTTTTGCGGCTCTACAAAGTAATTAAGGGCGAATAAGCCGCAAAGCAAATCCGCCCGTTAATGCAAAGATTACTTTCTGAGACCGAGCTTTTCAACGATTGCACGGTAACGCTCAATGTCAACCTTGGTGAGGTAGTTGAGAAGGCTTCTTCTGTGTCCTACCATCTTGAGAAGACCGCGTCTTGAGTGATGGTCGTTGTGGTTTTCTCTGAGGTGCTCGTTAAGAGTGTTGATTCTGTAAGTCAGAATAGCGATCTGAACTTCGGGAGAACCCGTGTCGCCCTCATGAGTCTTGTACTGGTCGATGATGCTCTGCTTGATTTCCTTTGTAAGCATTGTGTTTTCCACCTTTCATTTATTGTTTTTTGCGTTCCGCAAAACATAGCCGAGGGTCGGTGAACACCTTTTTAACTCTCATGTATGAGAGTGAGGATATTTCCCTTGGCAAAGCAATGCGCAAACAGCTTACTGAGATATTATATCACAGCGGTATGCTTTTGTAAAGAAGAATTTCAATTTAATATTTAATTTTTTATGAACATCAGTAATTAAGCTTCTTTTTCTTATTATTTCTCAGCACCGATAGTATTACAAATATCACAACACCGAGAATAATGATTATTGCGACTGGGATTATCGCGCTGCTGAAATTATCGGTTCCGAGACCGCTCCTTACTTCTATCCAAAGAGAGTCCATAAGGGAATTTGTCTCATCGGGAAGTGCGATAAAGCTTTCGGAGTTTTCAAGGCTTTCGTCTGTCGGCTGTATTCTTTCATCAACCTCTATAAGCTTTGCAGCCTCTGTCTGAGGAGTAAAGTAACAGATATATTCGCAGTTAGCCTTGGCAATCTCGGTTTCGCAGAGGAAATTGATGAAAGCTTCGGCTGCCTCCTTATTTTGAGTGCACTTGGGAATACAAACCGAGTCTATAAAAATATTGTATCCCTCTTTCGGATAATAAAAAGCAAGATTGGGGTTTGTGTTCATCATAGTCTGGCAGTCGCCTGCGTAATATGTTGCGATATGCGCGGATTCGGATTCCATTTTATCGAAAACCATATCCATTACGTGTGCCTGAACTACGCTTTTCTGCTTTTTAAGCTCTTCGGCAGCCTCTTTTATCTCGTTTTCGTCTGTTGTATTGAGAGAATAGCCGAGCTTTTTGAGAGCAACGCCGAAAGCGTCGCGCGAGTTTGAGAACATGAGTATCTTTCCGGCATATTTCTCGTTCCAGAGAAGATCCCACGAACCGAGATCGGCTTTGTCAACGTACTTTGTATTATATATAACGCCGACGGTTCCCCATGTATATGGCACGGAATATGCGCCTTCGGGATCAAAGTCGGTCTTATGGTACTTTTCGTCGATAAACTTAATATTGGGTATATTCTCATAGTCAAGCTTTTCGAGCATATCCTCGTCTATCATGCGTGCTATCATATAGTCGGACGGAATGATAATGTCGTACTTTGAATTACTCGACGAAAGCTTTGCGTAAAGGTCTTCGTTGGTTTCGTAGGTCGTATAGTTTACGTTTATGCCGGTATGCTCTTCAAATTCGGATATAATGTCGAGCGAATCCTCGCTGCCGTCCGAAATATACTCGCCCCAGTTATAAACGTTAAGCGTAATTTTCTGATCCTTGAATTTTGCGTAATATGCTTCGTCCTCGACGTTCACCGCAAGAACTCCGAGAGAGAGCATAAGAGCCGATACAATTAAGACAAATATTTTTTTCATTTATTTTTACTCCTTTATTTCTTTTTATAAGTTCTCAAACAAATTTCCGAAACAGCAAGTTCAGTTATGTATTTTCCTTCTCCAAAAAGGAGCCGTACACAGGCATATGAGCGTTCCGAGCAGCGAAACCGCGCACCAAATCAAGATTGTTCCTTTCCATCCGACTGCGTCGGACAATGCCGCAAATCCGTATGACGAAAGTGCGGCGCCGACATATGTCGCAAAATTAAGAATTCCCGAAACAAGCGAAATGTTTCCTAAAGGCTTGAATTTTTCGGGAACAAAGCATATAAGCAAAAGATTTATTCCGTGCATACACCCTACTACAAGCGTCGAGCAAAGCACCGAAAGCACGGGGCTTGCGCCCGAAAACAGCGAAAGTATTCCCGACGCTGCCGCCGATGCCGCAAAGAATATTCCCGAAAGCAGCAGTTCGTTATGCACAAACTTTCCGTACAGCGCACGTGTAAGAGAAAAACTCACGATACTGAAAATCGGAAGAATTACGCCGGTAAGTATCGAAACCGACGTTCCGAGAGAAAATGTTTCGCCGATATACGACGGCATCCATGTCGTAACACCGTCGCGCAGCGTTCCCTGAAGCACTATTGCGGCAAATATTGCGCACAGCACTGCGAAAAACGCTCCGAAACCTTCGGCAGGCTTATTATCTGCGTCCGTATCATTCTTCTTTTTGGGAGTTTTTATGTTATTCGCAGGTATTTTTCCGAATCTGCGTTCAAAAGACGTGATCCCGGCATAAGCAATTACCGCGCCGAGTATTCCGAGCAGCGCGCAGAACACAAACAGCGATTTCCAGCCCGACACCGCTATAAAAACCGGAGAGGCAAGATATACGGCGACCGTTCCGAAAGAGCTTCCCCACGATACCTTTACCGAGGAGCGCTCATAGTCATCATCTGACATATACCCCGTCATGAGCTTTACGATGGGCGGCCACATGAGAGCCTGACAGAAACCGTTTACGCACCAAACGGCAAGCATATAATAAGGATCCGAATTTAACGGCAGCAGAAAGTTCATAAGTGACGCCGTTATCATTCCGGCGCACATCAGGTACTTCGGCGATATTCTGTCACCGAGAAAACCGCTTATGAGCTGTCCTGTGCCATATGTTATAAAAAGTCCTGTCACTGCAAGCGACGCCGCCTCTTTGCCTATTCCTTCGGCACGGACGATCTCCGAAACCACCGCGCCGTAATTAATACGCGTAACATAGCTTGTGAAATAAACAAGCGCACAAATAAGGGCAAGCACATTTACGCTTTTCTTATCTGCAATAAGCGGCGATTTTTGCTGCGTATCAGAATTCATATCCTGCACATCTCCTTAAATAACCGCTTATGCGGAAGTTTTGCCCGAAAAAGCGCCCGCTTTTCTCGCGTTTTCCCTCTCCTTTTTCGCCCCGTGAACATTCACGACAACAAGTATAAGCAGCACGACCACGAACATTATCGTTGAAAGTGCGTTGATTTCGGGGCTTATACGCTTTTTTGTCATGGAATAAATGGTTATGGAAAGCGTCTGAGAGGTAGGACCGGACGTGAAATAGCTTATTACAAAGTCGTCTATCGAATATGTCAGCGCCATGAGAGCGCCTGTGACTATACCCGGCATTATTTCAGGAATTACGACTTTGAAAAACGCCTGTCTGCCGTTGCAGCCGAGATCGAGCGCCGCCTCATACAGGTTTATATTGAGCTGTCTGAGTTTCGGAAGAACGCTCAGCACTACCGTCGGCACGCAGAAGGTTATATGCGCCAGCACAAGCGTGAGATACCCCGGCGTAAGTCTGAAAAACGTAAACAGCAGCATAAGCGATATACCTGTTACGATTTCGGGGTTGAGTATCTGAAGATACGTTGCGTTCTTCATAAACGCTTTGGGCAGTTTTTTCATATAATTCATGCCGAACGCCGCAGCCGTTCCGAGTATCGTCGAGAAAAACGCCGCGATAAGCGCGACAAGCAGCGTATGCATGAGAGAATTCAGTATAAGCTCATTATGAATAAGCTCTTTATACCATTTGAGAGAAAATCCCGACCATATTACGCCTTTGCTCGCATTGAACGAGAAGATTATGAGTATAAGTATCGGGAGATACAGAAACGCAAAGCAGAGGAAAACGTAGAAATTTGAAACAAACTTTTTCATATCAGCGTATCCTCCATTTCGTCGTTATCGAACTGGTTGAAGATACCCATGCTTATGAGCACCACGAGCATAAGAACAAGCGACGTCGCGGCTCCGTAATTGAGGTTATATTCATTGCCCAAAAATTGCTGTTGTATAAGGTCGCCGATAAGGAAACAGTTGCTGCCGCCGAGAAGTCCCGATATTACAAAGGTACTTACCGCAGGGACAAAGGTCATGGTTATGCCCGACGCAATTCCCGGAAAGCTTAAAGGTATTATTACCTTTCTCAGTACCGTCGCGCCGCTGCATCCGAGATCCTGAGCAGCCTCTATTACGCTTCTGTCGATTTTTGTCATTATCGAGTAAAGCGGCATTATCATAAACGGCAGATAGTTATATATCATGCCGAGAACGACAGCTCCGGACGTATTTATAAGTCTTAACCGTCCGAATCCGAGACTTACAAGAAAATTATTTATTATACCGTTATCGTCAAGCAGCGTCATCCACGCATATGTTCTGAGAAGAAAGTTCATCCACATCGGAAGCATTACAAGCATCAGAAACACGCGCTGCGTACTTGCGTTTTTGCGCGCCATAAAGTATGCGAACGGATACGCCACCACAAGGCATATCACCGTTGCGATAAGCGCAAGATAAACGGAACGTATGAGCACGGGAAAATATCTCGACGCATTCGTAAGGTTTTCAAAGGAAAAGTTTCCCGTTGCCTTTGCAGTAAACGCATAGTATATTACAAGCAAAAAAGGTATTACCGTGAACAGAATTATCCAAACGCCGTATGGAAAAGCGGCTATCTTAGTACGGGATCTCATTGTTTGCACCCTCCTCGATAACGGCGTCGTTTGCGTCCTTTGAGGCATAGCTCTTATGCATTATGTGGATATCCTCCGGAGTAAGGCTCATGCCGATGAAAGAACCGGGTTCTACGGATTTTGTGGAATGTATCTTCCACTTTACGCCGAAGCTGTCCACTATTATTTCATAGTGAACTCCCTTGAAGGTGACTGTTTCTACCGTGCCGTCGATGGTGTTTTCTCCCGGTTCTCCGACTCTTATGTCCTCCGGTCTTATTACGACGTCAACGGGTTCTTTTTTATCAAAGCCTTTATCTACACAGACAAATCTCTTTGAGGCAAATTCAACATCGAAATCGTCATGCATTATGCCGCCTACGATATTGCTCTCTCCGATAAACTTTGCGACAAAGGCGTTTGTGGGTTCGTTGTATATATCCTGCGGAGTGCCTATCTGGTCTATTATGCCGCCGTTCATTACGACTATGCGGTCGGACATGGTCAAGGCTTCCTCCTGGTCGTGGGTTACATATATAAAAGTAATTCCGAGCTGCTGCTGCATTCGTTTAAGCTCTATCTGCATTTCTTTTCGCAGCTGCAGATCAAGCGCTCCGAGAGGTTCGTCAAGAAGCAGCATTCTCGGATGATTGATCAATGCTCTTGCAATAGCCACTCTCTGCTGCTGTCCGCCTGAAAGAAAGTCAACGCGCTTTGCTCCGTATCCGGTAAGGTTTACCATCTCAAGCATTTCAAGCACACGTTTATGAACTTCCGCGTCCGGCGTTTTCTTGAGCCGCAGCCCGAAGGCTATATTTTCGTATACATTCAAATGAGGGAAAAGTGCGTATTTCTGGAATACGGTATTCACCTGTCGTTTATGCGGCGGAACTCCGTTTATGAGCTTCCCGTCAAAATAGACTTTGCCGCTGTGCGGTTCGATAAAACCGCCGATTATCCGCAAGGTAGTCGTCTTTCCGCAGCCCGACGGGCCGAGAAGCGTTATAAACTCCTTGTCGTGAATATCAAGGTTTATGCCCTTGAGTACCTTTTCGTCACCGTAATTGACGACGAGATCTTCCAATCTGACAATAACACTTTTGTCCAATCCTCACACCTCCGTACCGTGTTGCTGTGCGGTACATTTTCTTTCGCGCGACGGCGAAAATCTCCGTGCGGCATTCCGTCTTGTGCAACATTCAGAGTAAGCGGCGCCGAAATACACGAATTCGATTAATAATACTTATTTTGACGACAAAAATCTACAAATTAGCTTTAAATTTATTGTGAACAAACAGCGTATAAAGAGTTACGCCGCCGCACAAAGCAAAACACCCGGCCGTTAAAGCCGGGAAAGTCTGTTATTACGTCTTTTCACGTTTGGTCTACACGGTTTTTCTGTAATCGCTTATAGACATACGCATATGGTATTTAAAAAACTTGCAAAGCTGTTCGGCGGAATAAAAATCAAGCTCCTTACATATATCCGACAGCGCTTTTTCGGGATCGCGGCACAGTTTCTTTATCTCAGCAAGCCGACAGGAGGCTATTATATCTCCGAGACATTCTCCGCTTACGGATTTTACAACGCGTCCGAGATGTTCTCTCGAGCAGCCGAGCGCCTCAGCGACGTCCTTTGCCGAAACCGAAGTTTTCGCATGGGACTCTATCCAGAGATACGCCTCGTTATAAAGGTTCATTTCCGAAGTCGTCATATTAAGCGACGCATATATATCGTTTATCAGCGAGAGGAGAATACCCTCTCTTGCGCCGGGAAGCGTGTTTCTGAAATGTGAAAGCCTGTATATTTTCTTGATCGAATCATATGCGTCGGGAATATTTTTTAAAATCATCACACCTGTTTCGGGTATGAAATCCTTTATCTGCGGAAAGTCAAAGGTTATTCTTATGATCTCGGCGTCTTTTTCGGCCTTTATCAAAGTCTTTGCAAACGGCGGCAGATAAAAGCAGTCGTTTTTTGAAAGTGCCGTACAGTCTATATCTGCCTTTCCCGAATTTACGCAGAACAGCCCCGCATATCCCGGTGAAGAAAGGCTGATGCTTTCTCCGGCGTCGGCAAAATACTTGAAGCAGTCGGCTATTTCAAGCGTGCCCGAACAAAAGGGACTGCACGCCGCATTGTCTTTTGAATTATCGGTTATCTGTATCATGTTTTTTCCGTCCGTTTATTTTATACTTGAAATTACACGCCATACGTGTTAAAATAATTTGTAATGACGGCGCGTGTTCTGCTGCCGCTGTCATTGTCGTTTAAATTATATCATTATATTTCCTGTATGTCAATGTATTTTTTTAAGGTTTTTCCCCTGTTCACGGGGATTTTTATACAATTATCGGGAATTTTCTTACGATATGTACATTCGGAATATATCTCAATTTTTCTTCGACGCCGCAATTTGCCGAAAAACACATAATAATTCTAACAGGAGTGCTGCAACATGAAACTTCTTGTCTTTGGGGAAATCATCTACGATTTCTACGACCGCAACAACAAATTTATAGGTGGAGCGCCGCTGAACTTTGCCGCGCATATGTCGCTCCTCGGCGAAAACAGCAGCCTTATTTCGGCTGTCGGAAAAGACGACCTCGGCAAAAACGCAATCGAAGCAATACGCGGCTTTGGCGTTGACACACGCTTTATTGCCGAAACAGACGGATACGAGACCGGGAAATGCCTTGTCTTAAAGGACGAACGCGGACTGCCGAAATACGACATAGTAAAGGACGTCGCATACGACCACATACCGTATCCGGAGCTTTCCGGCGAAAAATAC
Source organism: uncultured Eubacteriales bacterium (assembly GCA_900551295.1). GTDB lineage: Bacteria > Bacillota > Clostridia > Oscillospirales > CAG-382 > UMGS1387. The sequence continues at coordinate 97,319 of URVJ01000004.1, forward strand.
GGCTGTTTTTACTTCGGCACGCTTGCACTGCGCTGCGACGATAACATAAACACCGTAACAAAAATACTTTCCGAAAACAGTTTTGACGAAGTTTTCACGGATCTCAACATACGTCCTCCGTTTTATTCGGAAAAATCAATACGGCTCTGCCTTGAAAACTCGACTGTCGTCAAGATAAGTTCCGATGAGCTGCCGACGGTCTCGCGCGAAATATACGGCGGCGTATTTGAAACACGTGAGTTTTGCAGAAAGCTGTCTGCGGAGTTTAAAAAAATACGTCTTATTATCGTAACTCTCGGAGACAAGGGCGCATATGTTTACGACTGCGAAAATTCCTCGGAATATTCTTGTCCGATAAAAGAGGCGAAAGTCATATCCACAACGGGTGCCGGAGACAGTTTCGGCGCGGCATTTCTCCACAGATACAAGTGTGGAGACAGTATAGAAAAATGCCTTGAATTTGCGTCGGATTACAGTGCGTTTGTCGTTTCGAGAAAAGACGCGATCCCGCCCGACACAAAGGAATTTATAAATTCGCTTTCCAAAAACTCATAATTAAATCGCAATTTTACGGCGTGCCGGAAAAGGCACGCCTGTTTTTATGCGTTCAAGTCGTCGATGCGGCGTTTCTTTGCCGCATTTCTTATTTCAAGCGGCTTTTTTCCGTATCTTTCGCAGAAGCATTTATAAAAATACGGCTTGCTGCCGAATCCCGAATCCGAAAAAATTATCTCTATACTCTCCGACGACATTACAAGACGGTTATATGCGTAATTCAGCCGCAGATCCTGTCTGTAAACCGTAAAGGTCTTGCCGGTATACTGTCTGAAGCACTCGCTGAAATATGCCGTGGAATATCCGAACATTGCGGCAATATCACATTCAAGCATTTTTTCCTTATAGTGCGTCCTTACGTATTTGACAGCGTTTCTGAAAACGGCGTCGGCATTCTCCGAATGCGGCAGTTTCTGCGGTTCGGTTCGCTTTCTCCTTGTTCCGAGCCTTATGACGTAAAGCAGCACGCCGTTTATAAATGTCTTTAGCACCTCGGCGTATTTTGAAAGGTCGGCAAAATCTATTTTTATATCCGACAGCGTTTCCAGCGACTTTGCAATATATTCAATATATCCGTTGCCGAGGCTGCCGTGTATCGGATCTGTCAAAGAATACAGTTCAAGCAGTGCCGTATCGAAAAGCGCTTTTTCGGTAAAATGCACCGTGAGTATCGTTACGGGTTCTTCGGACGTACAGTGCAGACTGTGAACATCATCGGGGCCTAACAGCCAGAAATCGTTGACGCTCTGGCTGATAACGTCGTTATTCATGAAATTCTCGGCGCTGCCCGAAAGCAGTATTTCAAGTTCATAGCAGTCGTGGCAGTGTACGGCGGTCTTATAATGACCTTTGCCGCCGTCAAACAGGTGCTGCGTCACCGAAAAACAGTCCGTGACCGAAAGCAGAGGACAAGTCGCGTGGTTCACAAGGTCGTCGTTTGCTATTGAAATGTTTTTTAATGGTATTCTTTTCATATCTTCACCGCCTTTTCTGACATTATTATATATAAATAATTTTTGGAAATCAATAATTTTTACGCAAAAAAACCAAAATACAGAACTATTATCTGATATAAAAGAATTGTATAGTACATACATCACTGTATAATTACACTATAATATACTGAAAAAGGGAGGAAGAATATAATGAGTATATATTATGTGCCGGATACAAAATGTTTTATAATACAGTCACATGCTTTTTCATATGTTATGGAAAAAGATGAAAAAGGTGTTTTGCACAACATTTATACGGGAAAGCATCTCACCGATCCCGAAAATGCTTTATGCAGCCTTTCTCACATTACCGGAAACTTTCGCTCAGCAGATGTTTTTCCGTATCGTGAGGAATACCCCTGCAAAAACTCTTTCACTTTTGACCCGTACTGTCTCAGAGCACGTTTCGACGACGGAACGGAGGACGTCCGTCTGATATACAAATCTCATGCGATTGGGAAAACCAAAGACGGAGAAACGCTTACAATAACTCTGCGTGACTCTTTTTACAAATTTGAAGCCGATCTATGTTACAGAACATATACGGGTCTTGGCGTTATCAGTAAAAATGCCGTAATCAGGAACTGCGGAGAAAAAAGCGTAACGCTGTGCGATTTCGGCTCCGGAGCCGTATACACATTCAGAGGCAACAAGATCCGTTTGCTTCACCTCGGCGGAAGCTGGGGCGCGGAGTACAAAAAAACATATTCTCAGGTCGAAAACGGAAAGTTTGCAATCTCAAATCAACGCGGCACCTGTGCGTCACACCAGCACATTCCGTTCTTTGCCGCAGATGGCGGCACGGCAAACGAGAAGCACGGCGAAATATGGTACGGGCTTCTGCATTGGTCCGGAAATTTTAAGCTTGAAGCCGAAGTCAATCAGTGTATGTGTCCAACAATCACTGCCGGCATAAACAACGAGGGCTGCAAATATGTTCTGAAGTGCGGAGAATCTTTTGAAACTCCCCTGTTCACGTTCGGTTATACAGACGGCGGATATGAAAAAATGAGGGAAACGCTCTACGATCTGCAATATGATTTTCTCGCGCCGCAAAACCGTATTAAAAAGCCCTTCCCGATTATTTACAACACATGGTACCCTTATGAGATGGACGTAAACGAAGAAAACTGCATATATCTCGTCGATAAAGCAAAAGACGTGGGCGCCGAGCTTTTTGTAATTGACGACGGTTGGTTTCCTGACAGATGCGGAGATCAGAACGTTTCCGGACTCGAAGGACTCGGTGACTGGTTCTGTGATAAACATAAATTTCCTAACGGACTTGCTCCCGTTGCGGATGCCGTGCACAAAGCCGGACTTTTGTTCGGGCTCTGGATAGAACCGGAAATGGTATGCGAAAAAACAGGACTTTTTAACGAGCACCCCGAATGGGTCCTCGGATTTGAAAACAGAGAACCGGTCAAAACCAGAAATCAAATGGTTCTCAATCTTGCGCGGACGGATGTGCTGGAATTCATATGGGACACATTGTGCCGCATAATAACCGAATACAAGCTTGATTATCTCAAGTGGGATATGAATTCTTATATAACGGCGTGCGGAAACGCTTTGTTTGACGGAAATCAAAATGAAATTCCGGTGCGTTACATAAACAACCTTTATGAACTCTTTGGCAGAATGAACAAAGCATTCCCGAAACTTTTAATCGAAGTATGTGCTGCCGGCGGCGGAAGAAGCGATTACGGAATGCTTCCGTATGCAGACAGAATAAACCGCAGCGACAATGCCGATCCGGTCGATGTGCTGAGATTGCATGAAAGATTTTGCGAATTTCTGCTTCCAAGATTTGCCGGCGGTGCGGGAAACATTGCAAAAAATCCGTCAATGCACGGAAGAAACGTGCCGCTTGACTACCGTGCAAAGCTCGGCATGACCGGTTCCATGAGTATCGGCATGAATATTTTAAAAATGACAAAGCAAGAGCTTGATGAACTGAAAAATTACCTTGACGAATACAAGAATATGAGAAATGTCACGCAAAATTCTTACTTTTATGTTTTATCGAGCGCCTTTGAAAACCATGTTACTGCTTGGGAATACCTTTCAAGAGACAGGAGAAAGGGATATTTGTTCATATTCTGCCACGGCTGGGTTCGCTCGGAAGATATTATACTCTATCCTTACAGACTCCGCGGGCTTGAAGAAAACAGGAAATACCGTGTAAACGGTTACAGTATTCCGTTCAACTCCAAAGCGCAAAACGGTGTTTTCTCAGGTTCGGTGCTGATGAACTGCGGAATTTCTGCCGATTTACGCGGCGATTACCGTGCTGCGATAATAGATTTTGAAGCGGCAGACTGACGTCAAACGCATAAATTTCTCCAAAACAAAACATCTCCTACGGTTCTGATTCGTTCCGCAGGAGATTTTTATATTATTTTCACTCTGTTTATCAGTACACCGCCGAAAGTTTCTTTATTTCAAGCCTTGAAATCACGATGTTATCACCGTCTGCCGAAATGCAGAGAGACGGAGTATTGTAATCGCAGAAGTCTTCGCAGAAAGCCATACATCTTTTTCCGCCGTCGAGAAATACCTCAAGGCTTGACGAGTCGCATATGACCGTAACTTCAAACGTATCCGTTTCCGATGACAGCGGCGCATATTTCAAGCCCTTTTCAAAAAATCCGCTTTCGCTGTTTATGCTAAAGTCAATTCCGAAAAGCTTAAAATCAATTTTTCCGACTCCCTTTTTGCCGCAGATCACAATTTTATACGCGCTCTCGCAAAGTTTAAAGCATACGGTTTGTCCGTCTGCCACGTTTACGTTTTCGTATACGTTTTTCTCGCCGCACAGTTTATCAAGCTCGGCTATGGGTTTTGCGCAAAGAAAGTATTCTGCGCCGTTTTTTACCACGGACAACTCGTTCGGAATAAGAAGCTGTCCGCAAAAGCCGTTGAAACGCGACGCCGAATCGTCGCAGGCAACACGGATATATCTGTTCTTTTCCTTGTCGTAAATCACAGCCGCGCCGAGGCACGACGTTCCGTAATCAAGCCTTCCTGCATCGCCCAAGGTATGAAAAGTTCCGCCGCAGAAGTTTCCGACGGCATAGTTCCCGTGTGCGCCGTACAATATCCAGACGCTTTTGTTTTCCTCGCCGTCAACATTCATGCATAAAAGCTGCGCATCGCTGTTTTCTCCGGGAAGTCTTACTTTGCACACCGTTTCGGGTTCGGAATATCCGTTATGCTTTATTACGGCATAGGTGCAGCCTTCGGTATGCTCCGCGTAAACATATTCTTTGAGAGATGTACACAGAGTACCTCGTATTTCATCGGCTGAAAAGTTTATTTTCGGCTTTGCCTCATTCCACGATAAAAGATCACGGCTTTGAACTGTGCTTACCGCATTGTTATCCGGCGCACGGTACTCGTCCGAATTATACGAAAGGCTGTAAACTCCTTCTTTCCGGAAAAGCGACAAAGGCTGTGCAAGCTTTCCGAATTTCGGAGAATAGTGTATCTTCGGGCGCATAAAGTCATACGCCTTTTCGGGTTGATCTGAGGTGTTGTATTTTATAAGCATATCGGGCCCGGAAAACACGTCAAGAGTCTTTCCTGAAAAGTCCGAAACGTCAACATACGCGTATCCGTCCGGCGACTTGCCGTCAAGCCTTAAGTGCGAATCAAAGACGCACTTTTCTCCGCACCTCAAAACAAGTCTTTTTTCGGGAAGTCTTTTATTCACCGGAAAAACCAGATATTTGCTCTTTATTTCAATTTTCACAAAAAAGCGCCTCCCGTCTCTTTAATAATTCCGCCGTCTTTTTCAGTCAAGCTCCGCTTTGTAAACGGCAGCGCCGCAGGCTTCTATTTTTTCGGCATTGCCCATTACCGCACTTATCTTTACGCCGTCCGAAACATTCATGTGTGTAAGTTCGTCTTTTCCCGAATAGTTGACCGCAACTATATAATAAAGCTTATCGCTCTGTTTGTGATAGGTTGCGCCGATATGCGGATTTTCAAATCTGACGGGCTTATCTTCAAGTATTTCCGAGGCAATTTCTTTATATATTTTATAATACGGCCTTGTTTCGTCCTCAAACGCGCTTCTGTCGTCCCAAAGCTGCTGTTCAAGCGCGGCGTTGAGAAAATATATCTTTCCGTTGCCGAATTTATGGCGCGAGAACATAACGGTTCCGTCGGTATCCGACATCAGAACGTCCGCGTCTATGCTTTTAAGCAGATATTTCTTGCCGTAGGACAGAGGAAGATCCGCCGAATCAAATTCAAACGTATACTTTGTATTGTCGGTTTTCATTCCGAAAGATTCAAGTCCCGATACCCTCTCAAGTTCCGAAATAAGTCCGGTATCCGACGAAAAATACACCGTCGCGCCGTTCTCTGCCTTTTCAAGCAGCGCGCAGTATATCTCCATATCCATTGGCGCCCAGCCGTACATTGACGGAACTATATAAAGCTTTGCGTCAGGCAAAGGCATATTCCAGTTTACGAAGGTTATATCAAATCCCGCCTGTTTTGCAAGCACAAAAGCGCTTGTTGCAGGCTGTTTGGGATCGGGCTGGCGTGTAATTACGTAAACCGCGTCGGTCTGTTTGGGTTCGAGTCCGAGTTTTTCCATGCAGCGTATCTTTTCGCCCTCATCGCGTATGATCTTTGCCACGGGTTTCGGCGTAAAGTCGCGGTAGAACATTCCGAGTTCTCTCTCTACGGCGCTCCATGTATACGGAGGAAAGTCAAGGTCAAGCTGTTCAAAGGCGCACCACCACAAAAGACCCTTTATTCCGTTGGAATATGCCGACCAGAGGTTTGCGCGGATATATTTCGACGCCATTTCATAATTTCCGTTCATGCTAGAAAACGTTCCCTGCTCCTGTATCATTGCGTCTTTTCCGCCGACTCCGCCGTAATAGCAGCACTGGAACGTCGGTATCATGGTTGTGGGCAGGCTGTCCATCGGCATGAAATCTCCGCCAACCGTCGGCGACGGATACGGGTGAGGAGTAAGCATATCGGTAAGCTCGCCCTGATCGCGTACAGTCCATTCTCCGCTGTCCGGCAAAAGCGAGTGCATTCCCGACATTACGGGACGCGTATTATCTTCGGAACGTATCGCATTTGCGACGTTTGACGTCCAGACATACGCATGATAACGGCTTACGGGTTCGGACATACAGTTACATTCGTTTCCGAGATCCCATGCAACTATCGCTTTCTGACCTTTCATTCTTCTTACAAATCCGCGTGCAAATCTGTTCTGCCACATAAGCGATTCGGGATCTGTTATATGATTTTTACCGTCAAGCGCGGGAGGCACGAACATTCTTCCGCTCATCCAGCCGGTAATTACCGAAACGATCAGTTTTATATCATATTTTAACGCAAAAGAGCACATTTTATCAAAATGCTCCATGCAGTCCTCGTCAAGTGCAAATTCGTCGTGCGGAAGTTCTTTTCCGTGAAGTCTGTACTCGTGGAATTCGTTTCTGTAACCGCGTATTGTATATATAGGCTGAAAATCGCGCCAGTTTGGAAAAACTCTGGCGTATTTCACTCCGTATTCGCTCATAAGTCTGAAGTCGTTTTCAACGCTGCTCTCGTCCCAGTCAGCCCACATTTCCGTGCCTGCTTTTGAGCCCCAGTAGTTGCAGCCTATCATGAATTCGCTCATATACAAATCATCTCCGTCTTTCTCGGTTTCAATTAAATTATAACCGCGGCACAATTTGTTTTCATTATACTTTCTTCGGAAAAAAGTTCTCTTTCTTCGGAAAAATCTCCGAAATCAAAAAAAGAACACGGTTTTATCCGTGTTCCGAAATTCAAAAAGCCGGACGCTCATCACGCCCGGTTTCGCACTTATTATTAATTATCCTCTTAAATCTCTGCGCTTAATCCAGCATTCCGGCTTTTGCAAGATGTTCCTTTATCTTTTCAAAAGTTTCGTCGCTTATGTCGTGCTCTACCTTGCAGCTGTCCTCATACGCGGTATTTTCGCTTACCCCGAGATGAATGAGAGCCTTTGCGATTATTTCATGGCGTTCGTACACCTTTGCGGCTATTGCCATTCCCTTTGGCGTAAGTGTAAGCGCGCCGTTTTCGTCCATGTTGACGTAGCCCTCCTCGCGGAAAGCTTTCATTGCAACGGATACGCTCGGCTTTGTAAAATTGAGATGGTTCGCAACGTCTATGCTGCGCACTATGCCGTTCTGCTTTTTAAGCATGAGTATTGTTTCGAGATAATTCTCGGCAGATTCTTTTATGATCATGATATATTTATACGCCTTTCAAGCTGTTGTGATTGCAAAATACTATTTACAGTATTATAACACGCCGAAAACACGTTGTCAAATTATTTTTTCTACACTGTGCAAGGCGCATAGAAAAAGCAAATTCCGGCAAAAAAACTCACCGGAACCGCTTCTTTATGATATTTGTATCGAAAAAGCTTATTTCAGCACCGAAATTGCGTCGGTGATGGTCTTTTCGAGCGCCTCTCTGCCGTATTTATCGACCTCGGCTTTATTCTTTTCGCCGTGGGTAAGACAGCCTGCGCCGCCGATACAGCCGCCTGTACAAGCCATACCTTCGATAAAGTTTCCGTCAAGAACATTTCTGCTCTTTTTCATAAGAGCCATTTTACAAGCCTCTATACCGTCGCAGGGCACTGCTTTAAGTTCAAAATCGGTAATGCCGTGTTCCTTGAGTCCCTGTGCAACGGCGTCGGAAAGTCCACCGCTGCGTGCGAATATTCTTCCGAAATACGACGCGTTATCAAGCACGTCCTCGCCGAGTGTCGTAATATCTATATCCTTACTGTCAAAGAGAGCCTGAAGTTCCTCAAAGGTCATGCAGTTATCTACATACTCGCGCACCTGTTCTTTCTGCACTTCCATTTTCTTTGCGGTACACGGGCCTATGAATACGACCTTGCATCCGGGGTTCTTTTCCTTAATATATTTTGCTATTGCAGCCATAGGCGAAAGGTTGTGAGAAACGAGATCCTTTAACTGCGGATACGCCTTATTTACATAATCGACGAACGCCGGGCAGCAGGAGCTTGTAAGGAACCCCTTTTCGGCAAGTTCCTTGCTTTCGGCATATGCGACAATATCAGCGCCGAGAGCAGCCTCGACGACTGTATGGAAACCGAGCTGTTTCATGCCCGAAATTACCTGTCCGAGCTTTGCATATGTAAACTGGCTGGAGATCGACGGTGCAACGACCGCGAAAACCTTATACTTTGTGTTATTTTCGCTCTTTTGGATTATATCTATGCAGTCGAGTATATATGACTTGTCCATGATAGCGCCGAACGGACACTGATATACGCACGCACCGCATGATATACACTTGCTGTTATCTATTGCGGCAGCCTTATTCTCGTTCATGGATATTGCCTTTATCTTACAGGCATTCTGACACGGACGCTTTCTGTTGATAATCGCGGTAAAGGGACAAACCTTTGCGCATGCGCCGCAGTCAACGCACTTTGTTTTATCTATATGCGCGACGTGGTTTTCGTCAAAACTTATAGCGCCTCTCTTGCAGACGTCCTCGCATCTGTGGGCAAGACAGCCGCGGCAGGTATTTGTAACCTCATATCCGCACATCGGACATTCGTCGCAGGCTATTTCTATAACTTCAATAACATTAGGGTTATTCCTGTCGCCGCCCATTGCAAGCTTTACTCTTTCTTCAAGTATTGCGCGCTCTTTATATATACAGCAGCGCATTGTGGGAGTATTTCCCGGCACTATCTTTTTCGGAATATCGAAAAGATTGTCTATCAGCGTGCCGTTCCACGCCTCTCTTGCAACTTCGCGGAGCACTTTATATTTCAAATGCTGTACTTTGGTATCAAACTTTCTCATTTTTCTCTCCTTTTCTCAGAAATAACTTACTTTTATGCGTTTGCCCATCTGCTTTAGGCAGCCGGACAGTTCTTCGACAAGATTCATCTTTATATTAAAATTTATCGGAAGATCGGGATTCTGGTGTGCAGGGTTAATAGCGCGTCCGACAAAGAAATTTATATCGGTCGCCTCTTCAAACAGCAGTCTGCATATCAGCGACGCGCCGTCGCGCTTATATCCCCAGTGCGTATAGCTTTCGTTATCCGTAAGGTAATCCTTTGCGTATTCCACAACTTTATTTACCGTGATAACGCCCTCTGTAACGAGATCCACGCCCTCTATTTCGGCAATCGGCGGAACGTCCGACGCCTCAAACGAAAGGCTCGGCTTTATAGGCTTTCCGAGGTATTTTGCGGCTATCGACGAGGTCGTTCCTCCGCAGATTATGTGCTTGCCCTCTTTTGAGAAGAACAAAGACATCATTCTGTCGCAGTCGTCGCGGTTTGAAGGAGGACCGAACAGCAGATTTACGGGACTTCTCTTTCTGATTCTCACAACGCATGCCGTTGCGTCGTCTCCCGGTTTTTCTCCGTAGAGTTTATTACATTCGTCCACAAGTATTGTGGCAAGCGTTTTTGCCGTGAAATCGTTTACGGTAAGCGGTTCGAGAAAATCTATTATATCTTCCCTTTTCCAACCGAAGTTGAACGCAAGTCCGATACCTGCGTGCGGACAGCCGTCGCTCATTGCAACGAATATATCGTTCTCGCACAGCGGTATCTGCGATTTATACACCTTTTTGCCGCCTATATTAAGCTCGGACTTGGGATAATCATAATTTTTGCCGTCACGCAGCAGAATTATATGCGGATTATCATACTGTATAAGTTCGGCAACGCTGTTATTTATGATATGTATAATGGTAAACGTCGAATATGCGACGCCTCTTACGCTGCATATCGGAAGCGTTGCGGCAATAGTCGAAACACATTCCTCAAGCGACAGCCCCTGCGCCATCATTGTGGATATTATCTTCGACGTAAGCGTTGAAAGTATACTTGCCTTTACGCCGCTGCCGAGTCCGTCCGCAAGCACGATGACCGTTGAGTTCTCGTCCTGTTCCACAACGTCCACATGGTCTCCGCAAAGCTGTTCTCCGTAATGATTTATGCTTTTATAGCCTATATCGGCGCATAAATTATTCATCGGCTATCGTCTCCTTGAGCTTTGTCAGTGCAATTTTGGTTTCGGCAGCCGTTTCACCGAGAAGCGACGCAATTTCCTGTACTATGCGCATCTGCTTATCTACGACTTTATCCGCAACCTCGACTGTCTGACGGCTGATGTTCTCCTTCTTTTCCCTTGCGGTCTCTTCGTCTGTTATATCTCTCATTATGCATACAAGCAGCTTATATTCCCTGTCGTACACAATGGTGACCTCGGCATATCTGTCATATTCCGCAAGGTAAACTTTTTTATCTCTTATACTGCGTCCGGAATTGAGCACCTCCATAAAGGGCTTGGGATCGAGTATTCTTACCACCTGATCTCCGAGTATATCCGACGCGCTTCTTATATTCATCATCTTGAGAGCCGCCGCGTTTATCTGCTGAACCTCATAGTTTTCGTTAAGCACTATAAGACCGTTCGGCGTGTTCTTTACTATGGTATCCGAAAAGCTCTCGGCTTTATCTTTAAGAAACGGCAGGCACATTGATATTTCCGCCTTGCCCTGATATATGGCAACCGCCTTTTCGCGGCAGGTATCATATCCGCACGAACCGCAGTTAAGCTCATCGGACGGCTTGAATTTGCCCATCTGATGAAGTATCTCGGTTATCTCGCTGTCGGACGGAACCGCCGAACGGCGTTCGATCATGGTAAACGTCTTTCTTATGGAGAGGCTGTCGGGCTGGGCAACGTCAAAGTCGTTTTCTCCCGCAAATTCCGCAACCGCCTTATAATCCTTTACCGGCGCACGGTGGAATTTTTCCATAACGGGACCGCCTATACAGCTTCCGGCACAAGCCGACATCTCGATAAAGCATTTATGTATATTTCCGTTTTCGATATCTTTAAGAGCCGCAATGCAGTTTTCAACTCCGTCAACAGCCATATAGGTATATTCGGGGCTATCCTGAGCCATGGTCTTTAGTATACCGCCGGTCGTCGGGAAAAATCTCGCGCGGCTGTCGGGATTGCTGTCAAGCTCTTTTTCAAGAGTTATATTCTCATCTTTGAGCCACTTTGTAAGCTCGTCAAAGGTCAGCACCGCGTCAACTATTCCCTCATAGTATTCCGCCTCGTCCTTTTTGGCAACGCACGGTCCGACAAACACCGTCTTTGCTTTGGGATCTCTTGTCTTTATATTAAGGCAGTGCGCCTGCATGGGCGACATTACGTCGGCAAGATAACCAAGCTCTTTGGGATAATATTTCTGTATGAGAAGATTTACGCTGTGGCAGCAGGATGAAATGATAATATCGCGAGTACCCTCGTCTATCATTCTCTCATATTCCCTTTTGACTATCGTAGCGCCGACCGCGGTCTCCTCAACGTCATAAAATCCGAGCTGTTTCAGCGCCTTTCTCATGGACTCTATGCCGCTGCCCTCATAGTTTGCTATAAACGACGGCGCTAAGCTCACATAAACGGGATCTCCGCTTTGGAGCAGCACCTTGACCTTTTCGGTCTCGTCGACTATCTGTTTTGCGTCCTGAGGACAGACGACAAAGCAGTGTCCGCAGAGTATACATTCGTTTCCGATTATATATGCCTGGTTTCCGGAAAATCTTATGGACTTTACCGGGCAGTGTCTTATGCATTTATAGCAGTTTTTGCAGTTTGACTTCTTCAGTGTCAGGCAGTTTGCCATTTATTCTCCCTCTATTCAGATCAGATTTTTTCAAGCACGTTCTTTTTGAAAAATTCGCCGAAGTTCTCCTTTGTAATACCGACGTACGTATCGTCGTCCACAATTATGGTCACGCCGTCGCGGTTGCATCTTCCCGTGCAGAAACAGCCGGCAAGCGTTATCTCGGCTTCGAGGTTATTCTCGGCTATGCTCTTTTGCAGCATTTCGACAAGCTCATGCGAGCCTTTTATGTAGCAGGAGCTTCCGACGCATACCTGTATTATCATCAGTTTAGCGCTCCGAGAATGTTTTTTGCAAAAAATTCGTCTACCGTTTCGGGAGCAACGGAGAAAAATTCATCGTCCGCCGTTACGCAGACGCCCTCCTGACATCGTCCCATGCAGAAGGTTCCGGAAAGCTCCACCTTATCTCCGAGATTGTTTTCGGCAATAAGCTGCTGGAGTCTTTCGACTACCTGTCTTGAGCCTTTGATGTGACACGACGATCCTATACAGACTGTTACTTTCATTGAGTTTACCTCCGAAATTTGTTTTTATTTTTTAAGTATGAAATTATCGTACAAGAATTCTCTCATCTGACTGTTTGCGTCTGACGACTCTGACGCGGCTGTCGTGTCGAGCCATTCTTTGACGCTTTCTTCGGTTACTTTGCTTTGAGAGCAGAACTGAGAAAGATATTTTTCCGCAGCGTCGTTTCCGTAATCATGGAAAAGCGAAATATAAGTTTTTGCTGCGTCTGCTTCGGGATTTCCCTGAGAAGCGTGCGCCCAGTCGATTATATAGGGCTTTTCGCCGTCGGAAATTATGATATTAGACGGAGTAAAATCTCCGTGGCAGAGTTTGTTGTCGCAGGGAGTCTTTTCAAGGCGCAGAATAAAGTCGTATCTTACCGTCGCGGGTATATCCGACTCGTTTATGCGGCGTATCATTCTGTCGCGCTGTTTTACAAGATATCGGCAGGAATTTTTATGCATCTGCGTCTGAAGCGACGCAAGCAAAGCAAGATATTCGTCCCGCTTTTCGGGATTTTCCTTTATAAGCTCCGCAAGAGACTTTCCCTCTACATAGTCCGAAACTATCATGAGCTTGCCGCCGTTTACGGAAACCTGTATGACGCTCGGCACATTCAGTCCCGCCTCCTGCGCTCTCGCCTGATTGAGCGCCTCGTTGAATATACCGGCTTTTGACGTTCCTTCGTTAAAAACCTTTAAGCAGAGATCGCCGTCGCGGTAAATGGTTTTGGTGTTTCTGACGGCTATTATACGATCAAAGTTCATGTTTCCGACCTCCTCTTGCTGTCCGGTTTATGCACAATTTTTGCAAAAAATGGGCAGTAATACTCGATTATTGTTTGATAATATTTTAACACTCAAAGTGAGCGATGTAAACTGTTTATTTTGCATAGCCGTAATGTATTATAATACATATGCCGTATTTACTTGTGTATTTCAAAGACGGTCTCGGTACGTCCGCCAAGGTCTTTTCTCGTAAACACGCCGTTTTCGTATATTATAAAGCCTCGCGACGAATTTTCCTTGGGTATCGACACGGAACCGGGATTTATATACGTAAAGTTTCCGTGCTTTTCAAACGCAGGCACGTGCGTGTGTCCGCAGAGCAGAATATCTCCCGTCTTTAACGGCGGCGGATTCTGCGCATTATACAGATGTCCGTGCGTTGCGAAAATCGACAACACTTTTCCGTCGCAGATAAGCGCATAGTCCGCAAGCACCGGAAATTCAAGCACCATGCCGTCCACCTCTGCCTCACAGTTTCCTCTTACGCAGAGAACCTCGTTCTTTACCTCATTCAGCATTGATATTACCTTTTTCGGCTCATATCCGTCCGGCAGATCGTTTCTCGGTCCGTGATACAAAAGATCTCCGAGAAGCACAATTCTGTCAGCTTTTTCTTTTTTATAAAGCTCAAGCATTTTTGAGCAGTAAAGAGCCGAACCGTGAATATCCGACGCTATAAAAAGTTTCATAAAATCAATTCCTTTCGGAAAAACATTTTCTTTTTGCAAGGCAAAGTTCGGATATAAAAGCGTTGTCAAGTTCAGAGAGCCGATAATCCCTTTTTCTCACAAGCATATCTTTATAGATCTTACCGTTTTCCGAACACTTTATCTGCACAAGCCCGAATTTTGAAAGGGTTTTCTTTGCGACAGGCTCCGACCACATATATGCGTTCGGATTTTTCTCGAGTATTTCAAACCTTGCAAGTTCATTCGACGCAAAGATAACTCCGCTCTTGTTTTCGGTGTGCGAAGAGCTGCCGTTTTCCGAAAAGTCCGCGCCTGTGCCGCAATAATCCGGGCAGCACACCTGCGTATATTCCGAAAGCACGTCCGAAGTAAGCTTTTCTTTTTTTGCCAATTCCCCGTCTTTTCCCGTTACGACGGTATATCTGAATTCCGCCACAAGCTCGCACTCAAGCTGTTTTTCGTCAAAAAGCTGTTTATAATACTTATCAAAGCTCTCCTGATACCTTACTATTCCCATGCCGAAGTCGGAATCCGAAACGCCGCGTATAACGCTCTGCATATCGGTCTGCTTAAAGCACATTTCACAGCCGCCTTTAACCGCCGCGTCAGCCGAGAATTTTGCAAAAGCCTCCGACACATATCCCGAAACCGTACCGCACATAAAAAAGCGCCCGCGGCTTGCGGAATTCTTAAACATATCCTCAAGTTCGTCTATCTGTTTTAATATATTCTCCGCGTAACGAAGAAATTTTTCGCCGTCGGGAGTTACCTCCATGCCTTTTGCGCTTCTCGAAAATATTTCCGTTCCCACGGACGCTTCAAGCTCACGTATTGCGCGGCTTAAATTCGGCTGATTCATCAAAAGCTGTTCGGCAGCCTTGTTTATGGAACCGCTTTTGGCTACGGCAAGCGCGTATTTCATATGCAGAACATTCATGTCTTTTCTCCGATACGCTGTATTTATTCAACATATATTATATCACGGATTTATGACATAATCAACAACCAGTTTTTACTATATGCATTATTTTTACAAAAAACTCCTAATTTTTACGCTTTTCGGCATGTTTTGCGGATTTGACAAACACATATGCGCGTGATATACTTATATTTAACAAAAGCGTCATTCAAATCTTTACCGAAACAAGGAGAGAACGCATATGTACACACTCAAGATGGGCGCGTCAAGCGCAGGCAGAGACTATTCCCTGACAAAAAAAGACTTTATCGCATACAAAAACGCAGGTATTGAGTACATGGAATTTTCCTCCAACGCCGACGTTTACGAAAATGCGGACTGGCAGGAAATAAAGCGCGCGTCGGAACAGACGGGCGTAAAAGTATGGTCGGTTCACGCGCCGTTCAGAAGCAAGGACGACAACATTTCAAACCCCGACGAAAAAATGCGTCTTAAAGCAATAGAAACCTACACCGAAGTTTTCAAAAACGCCGCCTTTATCGGCGCGAAAATCGTAATAGTACACCCAAGTTCGGAGCCTATTTCGGACGAAGAAAGACCGGCATACATATCCCGTTCAAAAGAGTCGCTCAAGGTGCTTGCGGAACGTGCGGCGCAGTACGGAATAACAATAGCCGTCGAGGATCTTCCGAGAACTTGTCTCGGAAACACTGCGGAAGAACTAGGGGACATCATAAGCGTCGACGAAAGAATACGCATATGTTTTGACGTAAACCACCTGTTAAAGCAGACGCACAGACACTTTATCGAAGTTATCGGTGACAAGATAGCAACGCTTCACATATCCGACTACGATTTTGTGGACGAACGGCATCAGCTCCCCGGAAACGGCAAAATAGACTGGAAAGAGCTGCTTGATCTTCTCGAAAGCATAAACTATTCAGGGCCTTTCATGTATGAGGTAAGAATGGCAAATACCGCGCAAGAGGTTCTTCCCGGAACAAGATATGCCGGAACGCTTGCCGACGGAAAAGCAAACTTTGACAAGGTTATGGAGAGAAAGATTTAATGAGCCGCGCTTTACCCCAACAGTTTCTCGAAAGAATGAAAAGCCTTCTCGGCAACGATTTTGAAAATTTTAAGGACGCGCTTGAAAACGGTTCGCCCTCTCAGTCGATGTTCATAAACACGGCTTTTGAAAACGCGCATATTCCCGAAGAATTTCTGAGATCAATAAACGCGTCGCGCCTGCCTTTTTTTGAAAACGGATTTTATTTTGAATACGAAGGCATAGGCAACACGCCGCTGCACCATGCCGGAGCCTTCTACGTTCAGGATCCGTCGGCAATGTGTACGGTCTGCGCCGCAGTTATAAAACCGGGAACAAAAATTCTCGATATGTGCGCATCTCCCGGCGGGAAAACCCTGCTTGCCGCGATAAAAACAGGACAGCACGGCACTGTCGTTGCAAACGAATTCAGCGTATCGCGCTGCAAAACGCTTGTGGGCAATGCCGAACGCATGGGACTTTCAAACATATCCGTAGTAAACACCGACGCGACGGACGAAAACGGGCTGTCGAAAGATTTTCCGGAAACGTTTGACATTGTAATCGCCGACGCGCCTTGTTCGGGAGAGGGAATGTTCAGAAAATACACCGAACAGGCGGTATCCGAATGGAGCGTCGACAACATAAAACTCTGCGCGGCACGTCAGAAAAGCATACTCGAAAACGCCGCAAAATGCGTAAAGCCGGGAGGTTTTCTGCTATACTCCACCTGCACTTTTTCTCTCGAAGAAAACGAGATGCAGACCGACGCATTTCTATGTTCGCACCCCGATTTTTCTCTGTGCGGCGTAAATGACGGCGTAAAGAGCGTAACCGTCCGGGCTCACTGCTTTGACGGCTGCAAAACGCCGGATATTTCTCTTGCAAGGCGGTTCTATCCTCACATTTCAAAGGGCGAAGGACAATATATTGCGCTTATGCAGAAGTCTGCCGATTCTGCATCGGAAAGCGTGTCTGTGCCGTCAAAAAAGAAAAAGAACGGAGATGTACGCCCGTCAAACTTGCTCTCAAAAGAAGAAACGCGCGCACTTACGGACTTTTTTAAAGGGCTGTACCCCGGTTTTGACATTTCGCGCGCAGAAAAATACGCCGACAACATTATATATGTCCACCCGAATATGCCGAGAGCAAAAAAACACGTTTTCAGCGGCGGCGTAAAGCTTGGTGAGGTTTCAAAAGGCAGACTTATTCCCCATCATCAGCTTTTCAAGGCGCTCGGAACGCAATTTACGAGAGTTATAAATTTTTCTTATGATGACGAGCGCGTATACTCATATCTTCACGGCGACACATTTGCATACGATATTCCCGACGGCTGGTGCGCGGTAAGCGTAAACGGCTTTATTCTCGGAGGAGCAAAGGCTGTTACCGGCACGGTAAAGAACCACTACCCCAAGGGTTTAAGAATATAATACACCATGTTCCGCACGGCAGCCGGTTCAATATAAAAGCATTATCCCAAACAATCGTTTTTGCCGTGCGGAGCGCGTATTTTGCCGTCAACACAAAAATAAAAGATTTTTTTGAGAAATTTGATAAAGTCAAGGGGTTTGTGCGAAAAAATACGAAAAACTGCAACTTTCGTTAAAACTGCACAAATGAAATGGTTTTTACTTGTGCAGTTTTATGCGCTCATAAGGCTGTTGATGCAGGCCTCGTATAATTCAGCAGACGAATAAAAGTTAAACATTTCTCTTGGGTAATCGTTGATCCACTTTTCAAGTTTGCGTATCTCGGCGGGTGTTGTGTTGGTAAAGTCATAGCCTTTGGGGTAATGGCGGCGTACCATTCTGTTTTGGTTTTCATTTGATCCACGCTCGTAAGCACTGTATGGGTGGCAAAAATAAACCTTGGTGCGTTTACGGTCTTTATGTATTGAGCTTTGCTCTATGCCCTCATAGTCGGAAAACTCCGATCCGTTATCAACGGTTATGGTCTGGAACACCTGGGCAAACAGTTCCGAGCCGAGTTGCTTTTCAAGGGCGTTAAGGGCTTTTATTACGCTGGCAGCGGTTTTATCATTCATAAGGCGTATGATCTCATTACGGGTTTTGCGTTCGGTAAGCACAAGCAGCGTTTTCCGGGTACCCTTTTTGCCCTCCACACAGTCCATTTCCCAATGCCCAAAAGTTAGGCGCGTTGCAATTTCCTCCGGGCGTTTTTCTATGCTTTCACCTCTTGGCGGGCGTTTTGCACGCTGCACCCTGTCATATTTGTGCTCGGTCTTGTTTTTCTTGATCGGCAAGTTTTTATTGGTGAGGGTAAGGAAAACACCGCTTTCAATATACCGGTAAAAGGTTGTTTTGGAAATCGAGGTTTGAAATTGTAAGCCTTTGCGTTTTATCTCACCGAGAATGGCGCCGGGTGCATACTTTTCAACACATACCTTGTACTCCAGATAATTGGCGTATTCAACATCGTTGCCGATTTTAAGATCCCCGCCCTTTGCCCTTAAATTGTCCTGCTTTTTCTGCTCGGATATTTCGGGGCTGTATCGTGTTTCCGTGGTCCAGTCGGAATTGAGATGCTCATACTGCCCACGCTTGATCTCACGGTACACAGTGCTGATATGCACACCCAGCTGCTCGGCTATAATCTTAACGGGTGTATCAACCCGCAGCCAAGCCTCTATTTGTAATCTATCGTTCCAGGTAAGTGTTTTGTAATGCCTCATTTGCGCCGCCTCCGGTTTTTATTTTATCTTTTTGCTTGCGGCTATGTCAGCACGGATAAGGCTTTTAATATAACCGGCTTTGTTTGGTACGCTTTCCAGCTTGTCTATAATGTCCTGCTCGGTAGTGGTAAAGCAAGGGAGCGAATACTGCTTTTTATATTTGGCTGCATACCTCTCTTGCGGTGTGATCTTTTTTTTCGTCATAAGTAAAACCCCTTTGCTTTTGATACTGCTATTATACCATAGTTATATAACTATGTCAAGGCCCTTTTGAAAAATTATGTCGGTTTACTTGAAAAAAGTGCGAAAAATCCGCCCAAAAGAGAGAATTAGGAGAGATTTCCCGCCCGTTGGAGAGAACGAGCGAGAGAGATTCCAGAAGCCTATCATCCATCCATGAAATATGTTGCTTCTGCCGCTGACGAAAAACAAAGCATCAAAGGATGGATAAAAATGACGACCCTGTTGGAGTTCTATAAAATTCTTGAACAGTACCCGGACAGCATGACAAAAGACCAGTTCTACCGCATTGCTCACATCAGCAAGCGTCACGCAAAATACCTTCTGGATTCCGGTCTCGTTCCGTGTATCAATACAGGAAAGAAAACACGCAAATACCATATTGCGACCCACGATGTGATCACCTACTTGTGTGACCGTGAAGATCATCCCGAAAAGTATAAAGTGCCAACGGGCTTTTATATCGGAAAGAATGGCTGCTCCAAACGGCACCCGGACAAGCCTGCCGCAGAGATCATCCGCTTCAATTTTACAGAGCCGGAAAAAACAGGGCTGTATACCATGTGGGAAAAGCTCACCGCTGGATATGATGATCTGTTGACCACCCCGGTAGTTTCGGAACTGACGGGCTACTCTGCACAAAGCATACAGCGATGGTGCAATCAGAAGATCCTTGTTGGATTCAAAATTCGTGGCACATTAACGATTCCTCGGCTTGCGGTCGTTGAGTTTATGTCCGGCGACCGTGCAACGGGCATTGTCCGAAAATCCTCAAAGCACCTTGACCTGCTCCGCACCTATGCGCAGGAATGCCATGAAGGTGCAATGACCATTACATACTAAACAGACAGGACTGCTCCACAACGCAATGTATGTGAGGCAGTCCTGTTCGTTTAGAAAATGTATGATTTTACAGCAAGATTCCAATCTATCTCAACTATTATCCTCTGCTTTCAAGACGTTGAATATGTTTCTTTAGCCAAAATATTAAAATCCCGACGTATT
Source organism: uncultured Eubacteriales bacterium (assembly GCA_900551295.1). GTDB lineage: Bacteria > Bacillota > Clostridia > Oscillospirales > CAG-382 > UMGS1387. The sequence continues at coordinate 117,481 of URVJ01000004.1, forward strand.
CAACTTTTTGACCTCTGGGTGCTTCCAGCTCTCTTAACTTTCTTCTGCACTCTTCAATATCTTGATCTTTATGCTGCTTTTGCAATACCGACAGCATACCATCAAGAGCATTTTTTCTCTTGGTTTTCAAGTCCTTACCATCGTTCAGATTCAGAATATCATTTAGTTCACGATTGATTTCATCCCGGTCCTCTTTAGCAGGTATCGTTTCGGCAGCCAGTATCTTGCCGCTGTAAGAGTATTGAATCAAATGATTGCACTCAGGATTTAATGGTGTCAAAAAAAGTTTTTTGTTCCCTCTTGATTTATCGCAACATAAAGCTCCTCTGTTTTCATTTCCTGAGCATACTGCAAGAAAGTTACTGTACTCCAATTCTTTTTTCCAGTTTTCAGTGCCCCTCGTCAGGCTCTGAGGTTCAATATGCTCAATCGTACACTTCAATGTACTCCCTGTTTTTTTGTCGGTTTCGGGAATTCTGCACATACAGTATGCACACAGTCCTCCCTGTTCTTCCACCAACTTTGACAAAACATACTCATGCAGGTCGCTACTCATGGAATCGTAAGTCGGTCGTACACCAGTGCAGGATTCGCTTTCACGGTATTCCTTTAATTCCTTTGGCTCGTGTTTTTTCACAATGTGTATCATATGTTTCCTCACATACGGCTGAAATCCAACTGTGTGCGACACTTTACAATTTCAGGGTCATCACCCAGCTTAGAATTCATCTCGTCGAGAACGGTTTCAGCAACCGTATAATCATCTTGGTCGAGAGCATGATAAAACCTTTCAAACAATTCTTCAGCTTCGGATGTGCGAACAGTAACATTCATATCCGCACGGAGAATGCTGTCAGAATCCTTACCGTATAGATAACGATCGTGTAGCTCGCTTTCGCCATCAGCATTTTTCTCAAGCATAAACAAATTGTAGCTTCTATCCACTTCCCCAAGAATCTGCGGAGAGTGCGTTGTAATCAAAAACTGAATGTTTGGGAAAAGTTTCCGAAGCACTGATAGTATTTTCCTCTGCCACGCAGGGTGCATATGCAGATCAAGTTCATCAATCAGTACGATGCCCTCTCCCTCCATCGGGTTCTCACGGCAGGGGTTCGCCATTGCCACGCGGCGAGCAATGTCTCCCAGCAAGGCTAGCGTACACTTTTCACCATCTGACAGTTGGTCTACGCGATATTCTTTATCATTGCGTATGACAACCATTCGGAGAGGATTCCGACGCACTTTGATTTCTTCAGCATCGTCCAGCATTGAGAGGGCTGCTTTTCGCACACACTCCAACGCAGGATCGCGATAATCCCAATCGCGTTTTATACTTTTCTGCTCATTTTCAAAGTCTTCCTGATTGCGAAACCACTCGAAAAAAGTACGGAAATCAAGCCTGTTTTCCAATGCTCTTTCCAATGCTGTTCTTTTGGAGAAAGAATGCTTTTTGCGTATCCTTAATGGAACATCCAGAACAAGTCTATTTGTTCCGTAATTTAGAAACACAGGCATATTCTGCTTCGGGCAATCATCTCCGGCAACTGTATCATCGTCCGCCAGATAATGTTCATTAAAAAACTGTGCTAAATCAACCGCTTGCTTACTTTGCTGACTTGCATTGACCGCATTCACTCGACCAGATGCGGTTTTTTCCATTTCTTTTGTGATCTCGAATGTTTCTCCGTCAAGCTGTAACACAATACCGGTACCATATCGCGCACTACTTCCACTGCGCTGACCAATATGCAGTTGTTCCTTATCTAATGTTCGGTATCCCGTTCCTTGAGCATTGTTCAGCCTGTTGATAAAAGGCCATGCAGCATAGCAAACTGCACTGAGGAGAGTCGATTTACCTGAGCCATTGTTGCCATAAAAGACTGTGGATTTACCATTCAAAGCGATTTCAATAAAGCCACCATCTGCTGCTGAAGTGAAATTTTTGAAATTTTTCACTCGAATTGTTTGCAGTTTCACCGTTTGTCCTCCTATCCAACATAGTTTTGGGTTGACTCTTTTACTATCTCCCATTGTAAGCGTTCTCGCTGGCAAATGTCAACCTGTTTTTACATTCATTTCTGAAAGAAGGTGGTTTTCCACATGAATAAGCACTCACAGTTGAAAATCCGAGGTCACACCAAATGACGCTGGACTACTTCTATGGTCAGTCGGGCGAATTGTTCTCCTATTTCCGCATCCCCAAGGCACTGTTCCAAGACTGCCGTTTCCGGCAGCTCTCCACCGATGCCCGGACGCTGTACGGCATTCTGCTGGACCGCATGAGTCTGTCTGCAAAGAACGGCTGGCTGGACGAGCAAGGCCGGGTGTATATCATCTACACTGTCCGGGAAGTGCAGGAATCCCTCTGCTGCGGCGAGCACAAGGCGGTCAAGCTGTTCCGGGAACTGGAGGACATCGACCTCATTGAGCGCAAGCGCCGTGGTCTGGGCAGACCCAGCCTGATCTACGTTAAGGACTTTTCCTCCGGCTTGCCAAAAGCGCAAGTACAGAATTGCACAAACAGCAATTCTGGTGCTGCCGAAAGCGCAATTCTGGAGCAGCCAAAACTGCAAGCAAATAAGACTGATAAGAATAAGACAGAGTGGAACGATCCTGACCCTATCCATTCAGGGAACATTCGTGAACAGCTCGAAGATTATTTTTATCAGGTACTGGAGGTAGACCTTCTGCTCCGGCTCTGCCCGGACGATGATGACACCATCTACCAGATCGTAGACCTGCTTGTGGACACCTGTTCCACCAAACGCAAGATGTTGCGGATCGCCGGAGATGACAAGCCCACAGAGGTGGTACGCAGTCGGCTGAAAAAGCTGAATGCCGACCACATCCGTTTTGTGCTGGATTCTCTGGCAGAAAACACCGCCCCGGTGCGGAACATGAAGCAATATCTGCTGGCAATGCTCTACAATGCGCCCACCACCATGAACCTCTACTATCAGAACAAGACGAACCACGACTTTGCGTGCGGTTCTCCGGGGAGGTGATGTTATCGAAAAAGCACATTCGCAAGCGGAACAGGTGCAGCAAATTCCCATTGATGCACTGCACCCCTTCACCAACCACCCCTTCAAGGTGTTGGACGATGAAGCCATGACCC
>URVJ01000005.1 GCA_900551295.1 uncultured Eubacteriales bacterium
CCGCCTGCGCGGCACCCTGAACGTCTGCGCTGTCAAGGCTCCCGGCTTTGGCGACAGAAGAAAGGAAATGCTTACCGATATAGCTATCCTTACCGGCGGCGAAGTAATTTCTTCCGATCTCGGACTTGAACTCAAGGATACCACAATGGCACAGCTCGGCAGAGCGCGTCAGGTAAAGGTAAATAAGGAAAATACCATTATCGTCGGCGGTGCCGGTGATGCTGACGCAATCAAGGGCAGAATCGGTCAGATCAAGGCAGCTATCGAAACAACAACTTCCGATTTCGATAAGGAAAAGCTCCAGGAGAGACTTGCAAAGCTTTCCGGCGGCGTTGCCGTAATCAAGGTCGGCGCAGCTACCGAAACCGAAATGAAGGATAAGAAGCTCCGTATCGAGGACGCACTCAACGCTACACGCGCAGCAGTTGAAGAGGGTATAGTTCCCGGCGGCGGAACGGCGTTTGTAAACGTTATCCACGCTGTTGAAAATCTTGTTGCAACCGCAGAAGGCGACGAAAAGACCGGTATCAATATCGTTCTCAAGGCTCTCGAGGCTCCCGTTCGTCAGATTGCCGCAAACGCAGGTATGGACGGCTCGGTAATCCTTGAAAAAATTAAGAATTCCGAGGCAGGAATCGGCTACGATGCATATAACGATAAGTATGTAAATATGGTTGATGCAGGTATCGTGGATCCTACAAAGGTATCCCGTTCCGCACTCCAGAATGCAGCGTCAGTTGCATCTATGATTCTCACAACCGAAGCGCTTGTTGCGGATAAGCCCGAACCTCAGGCTGCAGCTCCCGCAGCTCCGGCTCCCGGAATGTATTAATTCCTAAATTTAAGTGAATACTGCCCCGGATTTGAAAGTCCGGGGCTTTGTGTTGTAATTTTGCAGTATGATGTGCGCGTTTTTATGCCTGTGTTTTGTCAAAAAGTCATGAATGTCGTTTTTTGCACGGATTTTTTTGTAAAAGTACTTGACAAATCCTTTTTCGGTGGTATAATGGATGCATAAACCGTTGAAGAAGAGTAAGTAAGCAAGGCATTCAAGGTTTCAGAGAGCCGCTGGCGGTGGAAATGCGGTACGGAGAACTTGCCGAATGGACTTCTGAGGGCAGTCCGAAAAGAGTTTTTACTCTTAGTAGTACTGACGCAGATAGCACTGTGTTGACAAATGCGTATACATAGTCAGTGTATGGCAGAGTGAGCGTAAAACGCTAACTTGGGTGGTACCGCAGGATTTTTACTCTTGTCCCAAATATAGGGATAAGAGTTTTTTTGTTGTTCATGCACGTTTTTTGGGGAGGTAATACAGATGAGAGTAAAACGATGGCAAAGCTTGGAATGATTTTAAGCTTATCCGAATAAAACCAAAAAACATATTTCAATAATTATTTTTAAGGAGTCAATCATCATGAAAAAGATATTTGCTTGTATTCTCGCAGCCCTCACAGTTTCCGCAATGCTCGCTTCCTGCGGCAATAATACCGTAAAGGACACAAACGATACCAATGATAATAACAACGCAGTTACGGATAATTCCGGTTCCGATAACACCTCAGACGAAATAAAGGTCGGCGTTATACAGTACGTAAGCCACCCTTCGCTTGATAACTGCTATGCAGGTGTTGAGGCGGCACTCAATGCGTCCGATAAGAATATTAAAATCGACCGCCAGATAGGTTCTGACGCCGCTGCAGATTCCGACTGCGGAACATATGCCGCAAATATGGTTTCTCAGAAGTATGATATGATAGTTGCTATCGCAACACCCGCAGCGCTCAGCTCCGCGGCAGCTACCGACGGTACCGATATACCCGTTATATTCTGCGCTGTAAACGATCCCGTTGTGGCAGAGCTCGTTGAGAGCATGGAAAAGCCCGGATATGCCTGCACAGGTACTTCCGACGTCCTTGACCTTGAAGCTCAGGTAAACCTTATTCAGTCCATGCAGCCCGATGTAAAGAAAATCGGTATACTCTATACAACAAGTGAAGCAAACTCCATTTCCAACCTTGAAAGATTTAAGAAGATTTGCGCAGACCGCGATATTGAAGTTGTTGCAACAGGTATTCAGAATGACGCCGATATTCCGGCAGCAGCTACCGCGCTCGCTTCTCAGGTTGACTGCATAAATAACTTCACCGATAATAAAGTCGTAAATAACCTTACCGTTGTTCTCGACGCAGCAAATGACGCAGGTATCCCCGTATACGGCTCCGAGGTTGAGCAGGTAAAGAACGGCTGTCTTGCAGCAGTTTCCATTGACTACGTAGCACTCGGCAAAGTTACCGGCGAGATGGCGCTTGATGTTCTTGACGGCGAAGACCCCGCAGAAATGGCAGTACGTACAATAACCGACGCAACACCCGTAGTAAATACCGAAGTCCTCGAAGCACTCGGTATGACAATGCCCGAAAGCTACGAAAACGCCGAAACCGTTACTACCAATAAGTAAAAAGTCTGCAATTCAGATAAAACAATACCGGGGCGGTGAAGAGCCGTCCCGAATTTTAGCGAAAGGCTGTAAGTGATCACATGAACGCATTTTTGAACTCCGTACAGGTATTTTTGCAGGACGGATTTATGTATTCGATACTTGCAATGGGATATTTCATATCATATACAACGCTTGATTTTCCTGATCTTACCGTTGAAGGAACGGTGCTTTCGGGCGGCGTTGTGTTTGCACTGCTTGTAAGGGCGGGAGTAAATCCGTGGCTTGCGATGCTTTGCTCGTTTATAGCGGGCGCACTTTTGGGAAGTATAACGGGCTTGCTTAACGTAAAGCTTAAAATACGTCCTCTGCTTTGCGGAATACTTGTTTCAACAGGACTTATTTCCGTAAACCTCGTCGCAAGCGTACTCGGCATGGGCGGAGACATAAAGGGCGAAGGCGCACTTACGACAATTCCTCTCGGAAGAACTGTACCCAATATATTCAGAGAATTTCCCGCAAATCTCATACCCGAAAAAGTCGGCGATGTTTCACTCAGAAAGCTTATTGTATTCTTTGCCGTTGCCGTAATATTCAAGATAATAATGGATCTGTATCTCAAAACCAAGAACGGACTGCTGCTCAGAGCTGCCGGAAATAATCCGCAGTATGTCAAAATGCTTGCAAAAGATCCCGGAAATATGAAAATTCTCGGTCTTGCGGTAGGCAACGCATATGCGGCGGTAAGCGGCGCGCTCATAGTTCAGAGCCGTGCAAACGTAAACCAGAGCATGGGTATAGGAATGATAGTAATAGGACTTGCGTCGCTTATTATCGGACTTTCGGTTTTCGGAAAAGTATCCTTTATGAAACCAACGACAAAAGTAATCATAGGCGCGGTAATATATCAGGCTTGCCTTGTTGTAGCGTCGCTTGTCGGAATACCTTCGTCATATAATAAGCTGCTTATGGCTGTACTCTTTACTTTGGCGCTCGTGTTCAGCGACATTGCCGGAAAAAAGAGAGGAGGCGCACGTAAAAATGGTTGAGCTTAAAAACATAGTAAAATACTTTAATAAAGGTACGGTTGACGAAGTAAAGCTCTTCGATAATTTCAACTTTAAGGTCGATAAAGGCGAGTTTGTTTCCGTAATCGGTTCAAACGGTTCGGGAAAGACCACAATGCTTAACCTAATCTGCGGCTCGCTTACTCCGGACGCAGGTCAGATACTTCTAAAAGATAAAGATATAACGCATAAGCCCGAATATAGGCGCGCAGCCAATATCGGACGTGTTTTCCAGGATCCGAGAGCAGGAACCTGTTCGGATCTTACGATAATCGAAAACATGGCTCTTGCGGATAATAAGGGAAAAATTTTCGGACTCGGCAGCGCGGTTAGCAAAAAGCGTATCGCATATTATAAAGAACTGCTCAGTCAGTGCGAAATGGGACTTGAAAACCGCATGAATGTCAAGGTCGGCAACCTTTCCGGCGGTCAGAGACAGGCGCTTGCGCTTGTAATCGCAAATATGACGGATATTGAACTGCTGATACTCGATGAGCATACCGCAGCGCTCGATCCCAAAACCAGCGAAACAATAATGAAGCTTACCGAAAAGCTTGTCAGAGAGCGTAAGGTCACAACAATAATGGTAACGCATAACCTGAGATTTGCCGTAGATTACGGCGACAGAATTGTGATGATGCATGAAGGAAAAGCCGTTATCGACGCCAAGGGCGAGGCAAAGCAAAAACTGGAAGTTTCGGATCTTCTCAAAAAATTCAATGAAATAAGCATTGAATGCGGTAACTGAATAAAAAAATCACGGCTGAGCGTAAAAGTTCAGCCGTTTGTGTTGTATGTAATCTGTTTTTTAGATGATAATTATATTTCTTTTCCCGCAAAGTACGCGGCGCATTGATGAAGTGCCTTTCTGTATGTGCTTTTTAAAGCCGGAGGGCATTTGCAGATATAGTCACCGCTTTCTATTGATACACAGCCGTCAAATCCGGTGTCTGCAAGAGCGTTTTTGAAAGACTCCCAGTCGATAGTGCCGTCAAAAGGTGCCGTGTGCGTGTCATAATAGCCCTTGTTGTCGTGTACGTGCATTACGGTCATGCGTTTTCCGAGAAGTTTAACCATTTCGGCACAGCTCTGACCCGTTACGTTGGCATGACCCGTGTCAAAACATATCTTGAAATTCGGAAGATTAATTTCGTCCGTAAATTTAATGAGCGACGGTACGTCGGCTAAACTGTGGCTCTTTGTCGGCATATTTTCTATGCAAATGTTTACGCCGTATTCAAGCGCATATTCGCAAAGTCCGGTGAAATATTCTCTGTTTATGCGCACCGCATATTCGGGTTCGCTCTCTGCCGCCCATTTGTACGGCATAACGGGGTGTACGACAAGATTTTTACATTCAAGCAATTTTGCCGCACGTACCGCAGTTTTCATGTATGAAAGGTTTTGAGCCCTTTTTTCGGGAGTTGTGTCGCATACGGGCCATGGACCGTGAACCTGTGAAAAGATAATTCCGCTGCTTTTTGCGTCGTCAAGCCGTTTTTTCAGTATCTCGGAAAATTTTTCTTCGCCGCAGCCGTATACTTCTCCGTTTGTGTCGCAAAGCATTTGTTCGTCCGTACAGTCAAATCCGTCTGCACGCATCTGTTTAAAGTCCGTAAAACCTTTTTCGGTGTATGCCGAAGTTCCAATTCCAGTTTTCATTTTTCTCTCCTTCTAAAGCTTTTTTTATATTGTATAATAATTGCACTTTAAAGTCAATAAGCTGTAAGAAAACATTGTTGCAATTTGCATAAAATTTTACCGTATTATTCCGAAATGACGTCTTTTTTGCGAATTGATTACGGCACGGCAAAGTGATATAATATTTTTGAAGAAAAAGAAAAATAACGGAGCTTTGAAAAGAAATGCAGACATTTAAACCGATGCTGTTTGACGATCTTAAAAATTACAGCGCAAAACAGTTTTCAAAAGACGTAATATCCGGCATAATCGTTGCCGTAATAGCACTTCCGCTGTCCATTGCACTTGCAATAGCGTCCGGAGTCGCACCCGAAGCCGGTATTTATACCGCTGTTGTTGCAGGATTTATAACCTCGCTTCTCGGCGGCAGCAGCGTGCAGATTGCAGGACCTACCGCGGCTTTTGCCACAATAGTTGCAGGAATTGTTGCCAAAAAAGGACTTTCGGGACTTGCTCTCGCAACCGTCATTGCAGGAGTTCTGATTATAATTATGGGCATATTCAAGCTCGGTAACCTTATTAAATTCATTCCGTTCTCGATTACCACCGGTTTTACCGCCGGCATTGCTCTTACGCTTGTCATAGGACAGCTCAAGGATTTTGCCGGAGTTAAGTATATGAACGGCGAATCTCCGATAGAATCGCTTGAAAAACTGAGCGCGTTTGTAAAGAATATTTCAACGGTAAACGTAAGCGCAATTATTGTCGGCGTCGTCTGCCTTGTGATACTCTTTGTAATGCCCAAATTCTTTGATAAGATTCCTGCGTCGCTTGTCGCGGTTGTTGTCGGTACGGCAATGGTAAAGGGACTAGGCATGAACGTAAATACAATAGGAGATCTGTACAGCGTAAACAGCGGACTTCCGCATTTTGTATTGCCGGAATTTTCGTTTAAACTCGCCGCAGACGTAATGCCGGACGCTGTCACTATCGCTGTGCTTGCCGGAATAGAATCGCTCTTGTCCTGCGTTGTTGCGGACGGAATGACAGGCGGGCATCACCGTTCAAATACTGAGCTTATTGCCCAGGGCACGGCAAATATAGGCTCTGCATTATTCGGTGGAATACCTGCCACTGGCGCTATTGCAAGAACTGCTGCAAATATTAAAAACGGTGGAAGAACTCCCGTTGCCGGCATGGTGCATTCCGTTGTGCTTGCCGCAGTGCTTGCCGCGCTCATGAAATACGCAGCTTTTATACCAATGCCTGCCATCGCGGCAATACTTATAAATGTCGCCTATAATATGTGCGGCTGGAAAACCTTTGTAAACCTTGTAAAGACTTCGCCCAAGAGCGACGTAATAGTTCTTGTTGCAACATTCCTTCTCACCGTAATTTTTGACCTTGTCGTTGCAATAGAAATAGGCGTAATAGCAGCCTGCATACTTTTCATGAAACGAATGAGCGAGGAATCCGGAGTAAAGGGATGGAAATATTCTGAAACCGACGAAAACGATAAGCCGCTTATGAACGTGCCGTCATATGTCAGCGTATTCGAGTTCAGCGGGCCCATGTTTTTCGCCGTTGCGAGCCAGATTTCAAATATAATCGTAAAACCCGGCATTTCCTGCGTGATTCTCCGAATGAGAGCCGTTCCGTCGCTCGATACCGACGCAATGAGAAGCCTTGAGACACTGATAAGCAAATGCTCGTCAAAGGGTGCTGCCGTTATCATGTCGCACGTAAATCCGCAGCCGCTTAAAGCCATGAAAAAATCGGGTTTGTACGAGCTTGTAGGCGCAGAAAACTTCTGTGCGGATATAAATTCCGCAATGCAGCGCGCAAAACAGCTTTCTCCCAAGCAGTAATACAGCATAAATCTATGTTTTTGTCTTATATTTGACACGTACTTGTAAACAAAGCTTTAATTAGCTTGTTTGCGGTTGACGGTGTGCTTTGTTTATGGTAAAATATTAATAGAGAACAAACTATCCGGATTCTTTTCGCCGGACTTCGCACAAAAAAATTTCCCGGTCGGATCGTTAAAAACTTTCTGACCGTTTTTTGTATTTTTTTACTTTCGGAGGAAATATATGCCGCAGACCGATGTAAACTCTATGTGCTTTGCCTGTCCGAGACGGTGCGGTACGGAACGCGATAAAAAAACGGGTTTTTGCGGTGTCGGATACTCGTATAAAATCGCACGTGTCGGACTGCATGAATGGGAAGAACCCTGCATATCATACGGCAAAGGCTCGGGAACTGTATTTTTTTCGGGGTGTAATCTCGGCTGTGTGTTTTGCCAGAACAGTAAGATCTCGCACGGATATTCGGGAAAGTATATTGACGACGACACTTTGCTTTATGAAATGCAAAGGCTCGAACAGCTCGGAGCCGTCAATATAAACCTTGTCACACCGTCGCACTATGCGTTTAAACTTCCGTCCGTGCTCGAAAAATTTAAAGAACACTCGGATTTACCTATTGTATATAATACAGGCGGATATGACAGCGTCACGACACTCCGTAATCTTTGCGGACTTGTGGATATATATCTGCCGGATCTTAAATATTTTTCGTCCGCAATTTCGGCAAAGTATTCGGGTGCTTCCGATTATTTTGAAAAAGCGTTTGCAGCGATCCGTGAAATGCACAGACAGACTGGGTATGCCGTTTTTGATGATGACGGGCATATGAAAAGCGGAATGTTGGTGCGTCACCTTATACTTCCGGGAATGTATCGGGACAGTTTTGCAGTGCTTGATGCGTTAAGCAGGGAATTTGACCCGCAAAGACTTCCGATAAGCCTTATGAGCCAGTATTTTCCGACAGACCGTGCACACGATTTTCCCGAGATAAACCGAAAGCTTACAACGCTTGAGTACGGCAAAGTCACGGATTATGCGCTGAAACTTGGCTTTGTGAAAGGATATGTCCAGGAGCGCACCTCGGCAAAAGAGGAATACGTCCCGGATTTCGACTATTGAATTTAAATTATATAAAAAGGGAAGTGAGCTTGTATAATGGAACATCTGCTGTTGATAATCGCTATTGTAATAGTGATGTGCGTTGTGTGCAATAAAGTGTCAAGCCGTTTCGGCGTGCCTATGCTGCTTGTTTTTATCGCACTCGGAATGTTTTTCGGAACCGACGGCGTGGTGAAAATACCGTTTGATAATTATAATATGGCAATGCAGATATGTTCCGTTTCGCTCATATTCATAATGTTCTACGGCGGTTTCGGCACAAACTGGAAAGAGGCAAAGCCGGTAGCCGTGCGCGCAATTATTCTGTCATCGCTCGGAACTGTACTTACTGCGCTTACGGTTGGCGTGTTCTGCCGCTATGTACTTAAAATCGGTATGCTTGAGAGCTTTCTTATAGGCTCCGTAATAAGCTCTACGGACGCGGCCAGCGTGTTCAATATACTGCGTTCAAAAAGACTGAATTTAAAATATAAAACCGCGTCTTTACTTGAACTTGAAAGCGGCAGCAATGACCCGTTTTCGTATATGCTTACGGTAATCGTGCTGTCGCTTATGCAAAAAGGCGAAGCGTCGGCGCCTGAATTTGTAAAAATGGTATTTTTGCAGATATTCTTTGGGCTGTTTTTCGGTGTTGTGATCTCGGCGGTATCGTCGGTATTTTTGAAACGCTTTAAGTTTTCTGTTGCGGGATTCGATGCCGTGTTCATGATGGCTGTTGCGATAGCCTCTTATACAATTCCTGCGCTTGTGGGAGGAAACGGATATTTGAGCGCATATATTACGGGTATTATTCTCGGTAATACAAAATTCCCCGGTAAATCCGACCTTGCTCACTTCTTTGACGGTATAACCGGGCTTATGCAGATGCTGCTGTTCTTTTTGCTGGGACTGTTGTCCTTTCCATCGCAGCTGCCGTCGGTTGCGCTGACCGCACTTCTTATCGCGCTGTTCTTGACATTTGTCGCAAGACCCTTGGTTGTGTTCGTCCTGCTTGCACCGTTTAAAAACAGTACGTTTGCTCAAAAACTGCTTGTTTCTTGGTCGGGAATGAGAGGAGCGGCGTCGATAGTTTTCGCGATTATGACCGTCACAAGCCCTGCCGTAATGCAGAACGATATATTCCATATAGTCTTTTTCATAGTTCTGTTTTCAATTCTTGTGCAGGGTTCTCTTATACCTGTTTTTGCGAAAAAACTTAAAATGACAGACGATGATGCGAATGTCATGAAAACATTTAACGATTATACAGACGAAGTACCGGTTCAGTTTATACGTTTTACAATACCTGAATTTCATGACTGGAACGGAAAGAAGATAAGAGAAATACTTCTGCCTCCCGATTCAATACTCGTGCTTGTTATACGCGACGGCGAGAAGATCATTCCTTATGGTTCAACGGTGCTTAAGGAGGGAGATACGGTAATTCTCGGCGGAATGTCGTCAGAGAATACGGACGGACTGCTGCTGCGTGAGAAAACTCTCGAAGAAAACGACGGCTGGACGCATAAGAGAATATCCGAGATTGACGTCGGTGACGAGCTGATAGTTATAATCAAGCGTGCGGGAAGAATTGTAATACCAAAAGGCAGTACAATACTTTATAATGACGACGTACTCGTGCTGACGGACGCAGGAAAATCCAAGGCAAAAACAAAAAGCTATTATAAAAAGCAGAAAGCCGAACAGCAGAAAGAAAATTTGCCTTTGCCGGATAATTCCGCAGATAATAATGTACAGACAGCCGATAGTACGGACAATGATACAGACAGAAAAGAGTGAGTTTAGAATATGGATCTTACCGAAAAGACAAAAAAGCGAGAATATATTTTTGACGGGAAAATTATAAAGGTCAGACGCGACGAGGTGACGCTGCCTGACGGGAAAGACGCATTCCGCGAGGTAGTAGAACATAGGGGCGGCGTCTGCGTGCTTGCACTTACAGATGATGACAGGGTTCTCATGGTCAGACAGTACAGATACCCGTACGGTGAAGTTTTGCCGGAAATACCTGCAGGAAAGCGCGACAGCCTTGATGAAGAGCCGCTTGAATGCGGAAAACGCGAACTTAAAGAGGAGACAGGCGCGTCTGCCGCAAAATATACGTTTCTCGGAGAATTTTATCCGTCTCCGGGATATACAAATGAGAAAATTTTCATATATCTTGCCGAGGAACTGTCATACGGCGAGGACAACCCGGACGACGACGAGTTTCTTGAGGTTGAAAAAATACCTTTTGATGAGCTGCTGTCCATGGTGCTTGACGGAAAAATAAAGGACGGAAAAACACAGTGCGCCGTCATGAAAACGGCATTGCTTAAAAATAAAGAAAGGTCTGCAAGGAAATAATGAATTCACAGGAAATTATAAATAACGCCGAGAAAAAGCTTCTCGAAAACGGTGCGTTTGCAAACGTAGAAAGAATTGCGTTTGAAAATCAGAAAAAGGTAATGGCGGCATTCCGCGAATATAAGGTTTCGGACTCTTACTTTGCCGGAACCACCGGATACGGATATGACGATAAGGGCAGAGATATGCTCGATAAAATATATGCCCGCGTGTTCGAGGCAGAGGACGCATTTGTTCGCCATACGCTTGTTTCGGGAACCCAGACGCTTGCCGTAGGACTTTACGGACTTCTAAGACCGGGAGATACAATGCTGTCCGTGACGGGAAAGCCCTATGATACGCTTGAAGAAGTCATAGGCATAAGGGGAGAAGCCGGTAACGGTTCGCTCAAAGACCTCGGCATAAAATATCTTCAGACCGAGATGAACGGCAGCGAGATCGACTATGATAAAGTCCGTGAAATTCTGCAAAACGATAAAAGCGTGAAAATGGTATTTGTTCAGCGTTCAAAGGGATACGCCGTAAGGGAAACGCTGTCGGCAAAGCAGATAGGCGATATTGTGTCGTTCTGTAAATCAATTAAGAGCGACGTTTACGTTGCCGTTGATAACTGCTACGGAGAATTCTGCGACGAGCACGAACCTACATATTACGGTGCAGACCTTATAATGGGTTCTCTTATAAAAAATCCCGGCGGCGGAATGGCAGAGACCGGCGGTTATCTTGCCGGAACAAAAAAGGTCATTGAGCTTTGCTCGTACAGGCTTACCTGTCCCGGAATAGGAACGGAATGCGGAGCAACACTCGGACAAAATAAAAATATGTACAAAGGTCTTTTCTACGCGCCGCATACGGTTTGTCAAAGCCTTAAAACAGCAATTCTCGCGTCGCAGGTTTATAAAGATCTCGGATATGACGTTTATCCGCTGCCGACAGATACAAGACACTGCATAATACAGACAATAAGCCTTAAAACCGAACAGAAACTTCTTGATTTCTGCTGCGGAATACAGGCAGGCTCTCCGGTCGATTCATATGTCGCACCCGAACCGTATGAGATGCCGGGATATGCAGTACCCGTCGTAATGGCGGCAGGCGCATTTACGCAGGGCTCGTCGATAGAGCTGTCCGCGGACGCACCGTGCAAAGAACCGTATACTGTGTATTTGCAGGGCGGACTTACATACGAAAGCGGAAAGATCGGCATAATGTTTGCCGTAGAAAATACCGAAAAAGAGTAAAATTAAACCGGACAGTGCGTAAAAAACATTGTCCGGTATTTTTTGTATTTGCTTGTTTACTTGCCTCTGATTATGTCGCCGTGCGAAAGAGCAAAAGGAGCCTTTATCGAGAAACGCATTTGCGGATGCGGCGCGCTGTCTATGCTTTCACCGTCGGAATTTCGCATATCCGAAATTAAAATAGTTCGCGAATCCTTGCCGGGTGAGACAATTTCATACTCAGTGCCGTCGAAAAGCTTGTTGCGCTGGATTAATACCGCGCGTCCCGTCGATTGGTCGTAAGAGTCAACGGTTGCAAGAAAGGCTTTCTCACGTATATAGCCGCCGTCGGAGGAGATCTGGGCGTTTTCGCCCGGTTTGTCGAAGAAATACCCCGTGCCGTATTCTCTGTGGCTTACTGATTCAAGCTCGTGCATGGTGTTTTCGTCAAACTTGTATGTGTTTGGATCTTTCAGGTATCTGTCAAGCTCTTTTTTGTAGCAGTTTGCGGTGAGCGCCGTATAGTACGCGCTTTTTACTCTGCCTTCTATCTTAAAACTGTTGATGCCTGCTTTGCAAAGTTCGGGAATGTGCCGTATCATGCACATATCCTTTGAGCTGAACATAAAAGTGCCGCGCTCGTTCTCAATGAGCGAAATTTTTTCGTCGGGACGCTTTTTTTCAAATATCTCGGCATACTTTTCACCGTCAAAATATTCCCAGCGGCAAGGCTGCGCACATTGACCGTGGTTTGCGTCGCGTCCGGTGAAAAAGTTCGATAAAAGGCATCTTCCCGAATATGAAACGCACATTGCACCGTGAACGAATGCTTCAAGCTCAAGTTCTTCGGGGATAGCCTCGCGTATTTTTGTAATTTCTTCCAGAGATAATTCCCTTGCAAGCACAATTCGGGTCGCTCCAAGACTGTGCCAGAGTTTGCAGCTTTCTGAATTTACGGTGCTTGCCTGTGTTGAGATGTGAAGTTCGGTGTTCTGACAGCGCTTTGACGCAAGAGAAAAAACACCGAGGTCTGAGATGATCAGCGCGTCGGGCTTTACGCTTGAACCTAAGAAATCAAGGTATCTGCAAAGTTCGGGCAGTTCCGATTCGTGGGGAAGCACGTTTACCGTGACATATACTTTTACGTTTTTTGAATGTGCATAGTTTACCGCTTCGATTAATTCTTCATCTGAAAAATTGTCTGAGGCACTTCTCATTCCGAAAACTTTTCCGGCAAGATATACGGCGTCTGCACCGTAGAGGATTGCGAATTTCATCTTTTCAAAATTGCCGGCAGGAGATAAAATTTCAGGTCTTTTCACGTTATTGTTCCTTTCGGGGTACTTGTGGTAAAAACGCCGCCGTTAAGGCAGCGAGAGCGTGCCGCAAAACTTCGTTTTACGACACGAAAACAGATTCGTGCGCCCGCGCCTCATGCCAAAAAATGGCGATTTTCGACACTCACGAATCAATCGGAGAAAAATTCGCGGCTCATGTCATCTGAATTTTTCTTTTTAAAACTGAAATCGGGCTTTGTCCGAAAAGTCACATAGTTTTTTGCAACAGTCAGACGCCGCCGTTAAGGCGGCGAATTTGTTTTTATTGATTGGCGTCGGCAGCTTTTTTCAGCTCGGCGTCAAGTCTGTTTGACTCTTCTATGGCGTTCAGATGCTCGTTATAAGTGGTGGAATATACCGTAACTCCGTCACTTCTGGAAAGAAAGTAGTAGTAATTTGTGCTTTCGGGATAGAGCGCAGCATATATTGCCTCATATCCGGGATTGCATATCGGTCCGGGAGGAAGACCTTTGTATTTGTAGGTGTTATATGGATTGTCGACGTCGGTATCGCCGGGTTCAAGACGTGTTTTGTGAACGCCGAGAGCGTACTGAACCGTAGCGTCGGATTCAAGATACGGGTAAGAGGAAGGATTTGCAAGTCTGTTGTGGAATACCGATGATATTTTTGCATAATCCTCAACTTTGTTACCCTCGCTTTCGATTATCGAGGCAAGAGTGATAATTTCGTCAACCGTAAATCCGAGTTCGTTGCAGCGGTCGTAGAATGAATTGTCAAACTTGTTGTTGAAGTTGTCAAGCAGTTTTGAAATAGCCGAAACCGGGTTCTCTTCAACGTAAAAGTCGTATGTGTCGGGGAAGAGGTAGCCTTCAAGCCGGTAGCCGTATTTCGTGTCGAAACGATAGTCGGATATGCCGTGCTGCTTCATTTCGTCCATGAAACGGTAGTCGTATTCGTAATTTTCAAGCGCGTCGGTAAATTCGTCGGCTTTTTTCATGCCGTTGCTTTCAAACAGTTTCAGAATTTCTTTTACAGTGTATCCCTCGGGAATTGTAATGCGGACAATCTTTGTCGAGTTCTTAATTACCGAAAGTTCTTCCAAAAGCTGATCGTAGTTCATTGTCGGATTTACTTTGTGAGTGCCTGCGGCGTATTCTCCCGTGAGATATGAACGGCGCTTGATTCTGAAAGCCGAGTATTTTTTGTATACGGACGGATATTTAATAACGCCGTTTTCTTTTAAGATCTCTGCAATCTGCGCGGTGGTTGCGCCTTCGGGAATTTCGACCGTAATTTCTTTGTCGGGCTTTACAAAAGCAAATACGTCGTTTCCGATTTTTATAACCTTTATCGAGATAAATATGCTTAGAGATATAACCGCTGCAAGGTAAATAATGACCTTTGCAACGCCGGAAATATAATTTCCGTTTACCGAAACACGCTTTTTGTTTTTAGATTCAGACTGAACCTCGGCAGTGCTGTCTGCAAAATCGTCAAGACTTACGGCATGCCTGACAGGTGTGCTGCCGCCGTTATGCGGCTGTGCGGCATTGTGTGAAATATTGCCTTGCGGTGCGGAATGCGAAGCAGGGCGGACATTTTGATTTGAGGCGGAATTGCTAGAAACATTGCCGCTGTTGTGCGAAATGTTTTTAGGCACCTCGGTCTTGTTCATCTCACGCGTAGGTTCAGGATCGGGTGTCGGCATGGGATGATTTCTGTGCCGTGCGTTCATGATCTTTATGATTTCGTCGGTGTCTGAATTATCGCCGTCGTTCTGAGCGTTGTTGTCAAGCGGCTTGTTGTTTTCGTCGTTAAGCACTTAAAAAGCTCACCTCCGTTTTATGATTGTTTGCTTATTTTTCCCATCTTGCACTGCTGCCGGCTGGCAGAGCGCTTTTTGTCTGCGTTACGGGTATGCCGATTTCGTCGCAGGAAACTCTTCCGCCGAAACGCGAAACAAGATGAAGATTTAACATATATCCTACGGTTGACGCGGAAAGTCCCGTAGTGTATGAGTTTACAAGCACAAAGAGCGGATCGTCGGATATGACCTCGGTAACAAGTCCGATAAGCTCGTCGATTCCGTCCTCAAGCTTCCATATTTCGCCCGACGGGCCTCTGCCGTAAGACGGAGGGTCCATGATAACGGCGTCGTATTTGTGTCCGCGTCGTATTTCGCGTTCGAGAAACTTTTTGCAGTCGTCTACAATGTATCTTATCGGCGCATCCTTTAATCCCGAAAGCTCGGCGTTTTGTTTTGCCCACGAAACAATGCCTTTGGAGGCGTCTACGTGACAGACTTTAGCGCCCGCCTTAGCAGCGGCAAGCGTTGCAATGCCGGTGTAGGCAAACAGATTGAGTACCGAAACTTCGCGGCCGCCGTTTTTTACGGCAGAACTTATTTTGTCACGAATAAAATCCCAGTTTACCGCCTGTTCGGGAAAAACGCCGGTGTGCTTGAACCCGGTAGGTTTTACGAGAAATGAAAGTCCGTTTCGCGTTTCAACCCAGCCGTTTTCGGCTTTGTCGTTGGAAAGGTTTCTGATTTCCCAGTTTCCGCCGCCCTTGGAAGAACGGATATAGCGCGCGTTGTAATTTTTCCAATCGGGGTGGCGCCTTGCGCTTTTCCAAATGACCTGAGGATCGGGACGGATAAGAATTATGTCTTTCCAGCGCTCAAGCTTTTCTCCGTCCGAAGTGTCGAGGAGTTCGTATTCCTTAAAATTGTTAGTTGTCCACATATTGATCCTTTAATAATTTATTTTCCCGACAGCTCAAGCGTATCAAAACCGCCCTGCGGAAGAATAAAGCTGTCGCCGTTGCCGATACCGGCTTCGAGAGTGTAAATAAAACGTCCGTGAGGATTTGCAAGTCTTGCCGGATACATCGAGGTGAGCTTTGAGCGTGCTTTTGCGCCTATAACATCGTCGATTGCAAGACCGTCGATTATCAGGTTTGAACTGCCGTTTTGATTTTGAATCATAACGGTGGGGATAATAGGAGCGGAGTCGGACGTGACTCTGCGCTTAAAGCTTTCGATCTCAAGCTGTGAAATGTCGGCGTCGGTCTTGAAATAAGCGCAGTTTTCATGGCTTTTTGCACAGAAAATGTCAATTTCCTGTAAAAGAGCGTATTCGACTTTGCTGTTTTTGCAAAATTCAGCGCCGCACTTTGTAAATCCGCCGTCAAGACCGCATACACGAATGTCATCAAGTACGGAGTTTTCGTTTGATCTTATAAATCTCTGTGCATTTTCGGAACTTATATCCGAAATGTAAAACGCGCTGTTTTTGCCGTTGAAATCTATTAATGAACCGTCGCCGCTGCCGTTTTCGGGACAGCAGCGGTATTTTACGCTTTTTACCGTAACGTCGCTGCAATCGGCAAAGACGAATGATGAAACGGCGCTGTTGTGCGAAACTACAGAGATTTTCTCGGTTCTTATGTCGGTGCAGGCTGTCAGAAATGCGCACATTCTGCTTTCGGAATTCAAAGTGCAGCCGACAAGACGTATATTTTCACAGCCGGTGAACGAGAAAAGCGATTTGCTTGCGGACTCTTCCGAATCATGGCAGATCCATGTTCCGCCCTCGATAATAATAGATTTTGCACCATGTTCGGCGCTAATGAGAGCGCTGTCCGTAACGTCCTCGAAAATAAGCTTTGCAAGAGGATGAATGTGCAGTTTTGTGTTTGAAGATATTTTGAGACTGCTCTTAATAATATATTCGCCGTAAGGTACGGTTATTAAGTTTTCCTTGCTTGAAAGTGCGTCGAGAAAATTTTTTGTGCAGTCTGTTTTTCCGTCGCCGACAGCACCGAATTTGGAAATATCAGAGCCGAAAATTAAAGTTTCTTTCATATTTTATTATACTCCGGAGGGGCTTTTGTGCAACCCCCCATGTTTTTTCAGTTGTTTATTCCTGCGTGGTGTCTGCGGAATCCTGTGCGCTTTCCTCTGCGGAGGTGTTAGCTGTATCTGTATTTTCCGCGGAATCGTTGTTTGCGTCAGACTGTCCGTTTTCGGAAATTTCGTCAGTTTCTTCGTCGGCTGCGTCCATTCTGGTAAATGAAACAATCTTGACATCGGCTGCAAGTCTCATTATGATAACGCCGAGAGCGGTTCTGTAATGAACGGGAATTTCATTTACACGCGTTCTTATAACCATGCCGGAGTCGGTGACTATCATTACGTCGTCGCCGTCGTTAACTGCGGCAATTCCGGCAAGCATACCGGTCTTATCCGTTACCTTGTGGCATATAACGCCCTTGCCGCCGCGATTTCTGATGGGGAAGTCCGAAAGCTCGGCGCGTTTGCCTATACCTGTTTCGCTTATGAGAAGAACTTTTCTTGTGTCGTCCTTGTCAAATGCAAGCGCACCCACAACAAGATCGTCGTCGGCAAGCTCTATTGCTTTAACGCCGCGTGCCGTTCTTCCGATAACTCGCGCGCAGGATTCGTTGAAGTGTACCGACATACCCTTGTGGGTTGCAAGCAGCATTTCGCTGTTTCCGTCGGTGCGCAGAACATAGAGCAGCTCGTCGTTTTCGTCAAGGTTTATCGCAATAAGTCCGGATTTTCTGATGTTCTTGTAGCTTTCAAGCAGCGTTCTTTTTATAACGCCGTTCTTTGTTATCATTGTAAGATAAGGCTTTGACGCAAAATCCTCAATCGAGAGATAAGCGGTAACTTTTTCGTCGGGTTCAAGCGCTATGATGTTCACAAAATTCGTACCCTTTGAATTCTTTGAAGATTCGGGAATTTCGTAGCACTTTTTCATGAATACCTTGCCCTTGTTGGTAAAGAGCATGAGGAAGTTGTGCGTGTTGGCTATGATAACGCTCTGAACAAAGTCCTCTTCTTTGGTTTTCATGGTGATGTTGCCCTTGCCTCCGCGTGCCTGAACTTTGTATTCGGCAGCCGGAATACGCTTAACATATCCTGCGTGGCTTATGGTAACGACACAGTCCTTGCGGTCAATAAGATCCTCGATAAGAATTTCGTTTTCGACTTCTTCAATGCGCGTTCTTCTCTCGTCACCGTAACGTCTCTTAATTTCGAGCATTTCGTCACGTACAATGTCGAGAACCGCAGTTTCGCTTGCAAGAATTTCCTCGTATTCTTTGATCTTCGCATGAACCGCGTCCAATTCTTCAAGAATTTTGTCAATTTCCAGTCCGGAAAGACGACCCAAAGGCATCTGAACGATTTCGGTTGTCTGAATTTCGGTAAGGTCAAAGCGTTCCATGAGCTTTGCCTTGACTTCCGGAATACCGCCGGGTGTGAAACGAATAATCTTGATTACTTCGTCAATGTTGTCTATCGCAATTTTCAAGCCTTCGAGAATGTGAGCGCGTTTTCTTGCCTTTTCAAGGTTGAAACGTATTCTTCTCTCTACGACTTCTTTCTGATGCTCTATATAATGCTTTAAGATCTGCTTTAAGGTGAGAGTTTTTGGTTCGCCGTTTACAAGCGCGAGCATATTTGCAGCAAAAGTGCTCTGAAGCGCGGTCATGCTGTAAAGCTGATTGAGAATAACATGAGCGTTTGCGTCTTTTCTGACCTCCACAACAATGCTCATACCGTCTCTGCCGGATTCGTCGCGGACGTCCGTAATTCCTTCGACGCGCTTTTCCTTTGCAAGATCCGCAATGCTCTTTACAAGCTCGGATTTGTTAACGCCGTAGGGAATTTCCGTTATAACAATGCTGTTCTTGTGCTTGGTTTCCTGAATTTCGGCTTTGGCGCGTACAACGATTCTGCCTTTGCCGGTAGCATAAGTCTGGTATATTCCGCTTGTACCGTGAATTGTGCCGTAGGTAGGGAAGTCCGGACCTTTGATAAACTGCATTAAGTCCTTTACGTCGCAGTCCGGGTGGTACATATAGTGTATCGCGCCGTCTATGATCTCGTTAAGGTTGTGCGGAGGAATGTTGGTAGCCATACCGACCGCAATGCCGACGGAACCGTTTGCAAGCAGATTGGGAAAACGTGACGGAAGAACTGTAGGTTCCTGCTGCTTGTTGTCGAAGTTCGGCATGAAGTCAACGACGTTCTTTTCAATGTCGACGAGCATTTCGTCAGCCATCTTTGCAAGTCTTGCTTCGGTGTAACGGTATGCGGCGGCGCCGTCGCCGTCAATGTTGCCGAAGTTTCCGTGACCCTCTACAAGCGGATAGCGAAGCGAGAAAGGCTGCGCAAGACGTACCATCGCGTTGTATACCGAGCTGTCGCCGTGCGGATGATAGTGACCGAGCACATTACCGACGGTGGTAGCTGATTTTCGGAATGGCTTGTTGCTGGTAAGTCCGTCCTCGTACATCGCATAGAGAATACGGCGGTGAACCGGCTTTAAGCCGTCCCTTACGTCGGGTAAGGCTCTGTCAATGATAACCGACATCGCATAGTCGATAAACGACTTCTTAATTTCCGACGATATTTCTACCGCTGTAATGTTTTCAGACTGAAATCTTTCGTCCATGTGTTTTATTCCTCCAAAGTCATATGTTTAGTTTGACGAAGGCGAAAGTTCTAAACTTACCTTACGCAAAATAATTGGTGTTGAATTAAAATAGATCTGTCGTATGATGTGCCGACTCTTAAAAATCAGCCGGCTTGCTTGTTCCTGTTTTCGGCTGCGTCGAGTGCGTCCTCGATAGCTTTGTCGCGAGCCTCGATCATTTCCTTGTTCTTTTCCGCAAGCTTTTCCTTTTCCTTGACAAGGCGCTTGCCCTGGGAGAATGAGCTGTGTACTATCATTGCGACGTCGTACTGGCTGTCCTCGCGGTATGTGTAGGTTTTAAAGGTGTTTATGGTATTGGTGATCTGGGTTACGGTGTCGTAAGTACATTCTCCGCTGTCGGCAATACCCTGGTTTTTCTGGTATATGCGAAGCGCCGCTTTTGTCGTGTCGTCGTATACGCCGTCTGCGTCCTTGTCGTACATCAGCCCCATGATAACGAGCCTGTCCTCAAGCGCCTTTGTAACGTCGCTGTATTTGCCCGGAACGATTTCTTTGTAATTCTGATGATTGAACGAACCGAGTTCGGGGAGTGTGTAGCATATTTCCACTTTTTCTATTTCAAGATCCGGGATAATGCCGACGCCGTTATATGATTTGAGCTTTTCGTCAAGAATTTCGTATGTTGTAATTGTAATATAGTCGCCGTTTGCAAGATAGTAGACCGACTGACCGACCGACTTTCCGTATGTTCTTTCGCCGATAATCTTTGCTATGCCCTTTGACTGAAGAATACTTGTGAAAAGCTCTGCAGCACTTGCGGTGTTGCCGTTTACGAGAATCGTAATGCTGTCAAATGAAGCTTTCGGCGTTGTTGAGTATATAGGAGTGGGTTCTTCAAGACCGCGTTCGTTGTAATAGCAGAGAAGTTCTTTGTCTTCAACAAAGGTTTCCGCCATTGAAAGCGCGTAGTTCAGCGAACCGCCGCCGTTGTCGCGAAGATCTATCGTGAGCTTTTTGATGCCGTCTTTTTCAAGACCGTAGATGAGCTTGTTGAACTCTTCATTCATGTTTTCGCCCAGGAATGTCGAGATGGTTATATAGGCGATATCATTATTTTCGCCGACGATCTTTGACGAAATCTGATCGAGCGTCATAGCGCCGCGTGTTAATGCAGCCTTTATCTGCTGTCCGTTTCTGTCGGCTATGATCTCACATTCGGGATTATAGTTTTCGTAAACGCCCTTTTCGTTTTTCGGCGAGAGGTAGACGTAGGGTCGTGCGAGTATCATCATAGCTGCTCTTGACGGAACGTTTTCAACATTGTAACCGCCTATCGAGATAAGTTTGTCGCCCTTTTGAAAACCTGCGCTTTCGGCGTTTGAACCCTTGAGCACCGAGGTAATTACCGTTCCGTCTCCGGTATCTTCTACGGTGATGCCGTAACCGGCGGAGGCGTTTTCCACGTCAAGAAAGTGAGAATCGGCTTCGTGGTACGAGCTGTACGGATCGAGCGTAGAAAGCATAAAGCTTACGAGAAATTTGAAATAGTTCGGATTTTCTTCAAGAATGTTCTGTACCATTTTTTCGAGAACTTCCGTTTCGTTTGACTCGTACAGATGGTTGTCAACATAAAGCTTTAATATCTGTCTGAAAGCGTAGTAGTAATAGTCGCCCGGACGCATATACGGAGACAGAACGTTGCCGATTATCGAACCGGGAGGAACTTTTGTTCCGGTGGTTTTGCCGCTGTTTGAGGATTGAGAATTTCCGTCGGATTCGGAAGCTTCATCGGTTTTGACGCCGTTTTGTCCGTCAGATGACGGCGTTGTTTCTTCGGCAGAGGTTTCTTCGTCTTTGAAAACGTCTCTTGTATACGCAAAAGAGCTTGTACACATAACCGCAGTGCAGATAAGCGCGCAGAGTATTCTTTTAAACATTATTGTTTCCTTTCTTTTAATTCGTCGGTGTTTTGCGGATTTGCGGTAAGGACAATGTCAGATGATTCGGCAGTTATTCCGTTTACTTCGATAGAATAGCTTAGTTTCAAGCTGCCGCCGTCCTCGGTCATATCCGCGTCTATGTTTCTTGTGTTTATGCAAAGCTGGAGCGGAGACTGTCTGTCCTCGCAGTTTTCGTCGGGTTCGGCACGGGAAAGAGACGGGCATGTCTCTCCGAAAAGAGATTCGGGGAGTGCCACATAATTTCGTTTGCCTGTTTCAAAGACAAGCTCGGAAAAATCGTCGTCCTCGCCGTTGAGCGTCACCTTGCCGCACTTCGATACGTGCATACATATCGGTGAGAAATCTCCCGAATAGCGTATATATACGCCGCCGCTGCCGTCGGGTGAAAGAGTGCCTCTCGTCGAGTATTCAATTTCCTTGCTGCAGTCGGGGAGAGTGGATATGTCAAGCGAATCCGAAGCGTCGTCTATAAAGCGTTCAAGAGTTTTCTCTGAAAAATCGCCCTTGTTCGGGTCATCGCTTATAAGCTCGTTCATGGGAATGTCGTAGATCCCGTCGTCGGGACAGTCGTTTTCTGTAAAAACGGCGCTGCCGTATATGTTGGAGAAAATATAGTCGCAGCCGAAGTAGTGCGAACCTTTTATCTCAATGGAAAAATCAGTGTTCATAAATGTTACCTTTTAGCGGTTGTTGTAGGAAAAGTCTGCTATGTCGATCTTTGTGACGTCGCGTATCTTTTCGCCGAGAAACAGTGACGCCGATTTCTCAAAATCCTGCGTTTCGTCGCTTACGTAAAACTCGGCTCCGCGGCACTCTCTGTTTTGATTCATAAGACCGTTGGTTTCGAGAAAATTCTTGATTGCAGCAGCGCCTTCGGCGCCCGAATCAACTATCTCAACATCTCCGATTATCCTTTTTGCCGCATTTTTTATGATCGGCGCTATGATGGGATAGTGAGTGCAGCCGAGAATTATTACGTCGGGCTTGTAATCTTTAAGCTTTGATATGTATTCGTCGGCGATGATGTTTGTAACGGTACAGTTTTCGTCAACATATCCGCTTTCCACAAGCGGAACAAACATTGTGCAGCCTACGCTCATAACAGACGCGTCCGGACGGATTTTCGAAATAACCCTGTCAAAAGCCTTGTTTCTGACGGTTGCGGGAGTCGCAAGCACGGCAATGCGGCCTGTTTTTGAAATTGCGCACGCTTTTTTTGCCGCAGGTTCGACAATGCCCGTAATCGGCATATTGAATTTTTCTCTGAGCGTGTCTATTGCGACCGAACTTACCGTTCCGCAGGCGACAAGAACAGTTTTGACGCCGAAAGAGTTGAGAAAATTCAGATCGTCAAGAGCATATTTTGTTATGATCTCGGCAGAACGTGTGCCGTATGGTACGCGCCCGGTGTCGCCGAAATATATAATTTTTTCGTCGGGAAGTATCTTTTTTAACTCTTTGACGGCTGTAAGACCGCCCAAACCCGAATCAAATACGCCGACGGCAAAAGAATTGCTGCACATCTGAAATAATCGCCCTTTCAATAGTCGGAGAGCCGATTTTTACATTCGGCTCATTAACTGATATTATATCACATTATTTGTCTAAAGTCAACAAGTGCAAATAATTTCCATAAATATTATATGTAAATAAATTTATCCTTGACCGCCGCGGTTTTTGCCTTTAAACAAAATTAAGAATATATAATCGCGTCTGTTCGTACTTTTTACCTTGAAAAGAAAAAATATTACCAAAACGCGTACCCTGACAGGAATAATATTGTCTAAAATATAAAATATTGCCGATTTTGCAAAAAACTATTGATTTTTTTCACATTGTGTGTTACAATACATAACAGTAGTAAATATCCTGTACTGAAGAGCGGCTGAAACCGCTCTTTAAAATTTATTATAAGACTTTTTGCGGGGTGAAGATGTTGCAGGAGAAAAAGAAAAGCACCGTTGCGTCGCGCGTTGCGGAACTTGTAAAAGACGCGGTGGAGGAATGCGGCTGCACGCTTTGGGACGTTGAATTTGTCAAAGAGGGTTCGGATCATAACCTTGTCATATACATTGATAAGCCCGACGGCATTTCGCTTGACGACTGCGAGATGGTAAACGACGCGGTTGAACCGATAATCGACGAGGCGGATCCTATCGAGGGCAGTTATTATCTTGAAATTTCTTCGCCGGGACTCGAAAGGGAACTCAAAACGCCGGCTCATATAAAGGCTTTTGTCGGAGAGCGCGTTATCGCAAAGCTGTACGCGCCGAAAGACGGTAAAAAGTCCTTTGACGGGGTAATATCTGCGTTCGATGATGAAAAAGGCGTGCTCACGCTTGAATCCGTCGGAACGGTTACGGATTTTGACCTTAAAGATGTCGCAAGTCTGAAAACCGTCTGCGAATTCTGAAAGCACGCGAGTTAAAAGTGTATTTGTGTAAATAATATAGACTTATTTTTAGGAGGAAACAGCAAAAATGAACTCGGAATTTTTCAAGGCACTCGATCTGCTTGAAAAGGAAAAAGGAATACCCAAGCAGTACATGATAGAAAAGGTTGAAGCGGCGCTGCTCAGCGCATTTAAACGCGATAACGGATATGCGAACGTAAGAATAGTTCTGGATCCCGCAAAGAAAGACGTAAGAGTATATAAGCAGCTCACCGTCGTAGATCCCGACGCGGAAGAAGAAATTCCCGAAGAGGAATTTTACCGCGAGGACGCAGATTTTGAAGATGATGAGTCCGATGGGGACGAAAACGACGAAGAAGAGGCAGAACTTTACGATACCGACGATACTTCCGAAGAAAACGAAGTTCCCGCAGAGAAAAAGACAAGAAAGCACGTCTTTAATCCCAGAACCGAGATAACTCTTGAAGAAGCGCGTAAAATAAGCGGTAAATATAACCTCGGCGATATAG
The DNA here is from genome assembly GCA_900551295.1 of uncultured Eubacteriales bacterium. Taxonomy (GTDB): domain Bacteria; phylum Bacillota; class Clostridia; order Oscillospirales; family CAG-382; genus UMGS1387. The sequence continues at coordinate 24,350 of URVJ01000005.1, forward strand.
TTGAAATTGAAGTAAAACCCAAGAATTTCGGCAGAATTTCCGCTCAGACAGCAAAACAGGTTATAATACAGGGTATACGCGAGGCAGAGCGCGACATAATGGTGCGCGAGTACGAGAGCAAGAAAGAAGAAATCGTAACGGCAATCGTTTCGAGAGTCGATCCCGTAACCGGAAACGCTATGCTTGAACTCGGTAAGAACGAAGTGACGCTCTTCAAGAACGAGCAGATACCCGGCGAAGTGCTTACAGAGGGCGATAAGATTAAGGTATACGTTACGGTTGTAAAGAAAGAGACAAAAGGCCCGACGGTAGTTCTTTCAAGAAAGCACCCCGGACTTGTAAAGCGCCTGTTCGAGCTTGAAGTACCTGAAATTCAAGACGGAACCGTTATAATCAAGGCAATTTCGAGAGAAGCCGGTTCGAGAACCAAGATCGCCGTATATTCGCGTGATCCAAACGTCGATCCTATCGGTTCATGCATAGGCCCGAGAGGTATCAGAAAGAATAATATAACAAACGAAATAAAGGGCGAAAAGATAGACATAATCAAGTACAGCGAAGTGCCGGAAGAGTTTATCAGAGCCGCACTTTCACCCGCACAGGTCGTGTCCGTTACCGAAACAGGCGAAAGAAGCTGCTATGTTCTTGTCGAGGACGATCAGCTCTCTCTTGCAATCGGTAAAGAAGGTCAGAACGCAAGACTTGCCGCAAGACTTACCGGCTATAATAAGATAGACATTAAGAGCGTGTCCGCAGCGCGCGCGGCTGCTTTCAATGATATAATCGAAGGTAAAAACGAGGCGTCAAGCTCCTTCGGCGGAAAGCTTGCCGAGGCTCTCAAAGACAGCGCAAAGAACCAAAACGAAGATGAGTAAAATTTAATAGCTTGCAAACCACAAAGTGTGTATTTATTTCAGGAGGAAATGGACGGCATATGTCCGTCCGGAATATAATGCATCAGAATACAGTAAAGAAAATACCTGAACGTAAATGTATGGGCTGCAACGAAAAGAAGCCCAAAAAACAACTTATACGCATAGTCAGAACACCCGAGGGCGAGGTCGTGCTCGACACAACCGGAAAACGTTCCGGCAGAGGGGCGTATATATGTCCCGACAGCAAGTGCCTTGCAAAGTCGGTAAAGTCAAAGAGACTTGAAAATGTTCTCGAAACGGCGGTGCCGGAAAGCGTATACGCGGAACTTGAAAAGTATCTTTCGGAGGTGTCGGATCATGAAGTATGATTTTTCTCCGGGAGAGCTTGAAAAGTGCGAAAGCAGAATAATAAATGCATTCGGACTTGCGCTCAAAGCCGGAAAATGCGCGGTTGGCAGCGAAAAGTGCGTCGAAGAAATACGCGCCGAAAACGCAAAGCTCGTAATAGTGCCGTGCGACAATTCGGAAAATACCGAAAAGCGTATAAACGACGCCGTGACGTTTCATAATGTTCCGCTGATAAAACTTTGTGCGGAGAAAAAAGAGCTTGCGCGGAAATTCGGAAAAAAGAGTGAAGTTTCCTGTGCCGCTCTGCTTGACGCAGGGTTTGTAAAAATAGTTGATAAGCTTTACGGTGAAATACACGCAACACATACGGAGGTGCAGCAGTAATATGACAACAAAGACTAAAATAAGCAATTTTGCAAAGGACATCGGCGTAAAGAGCAAGGACATCGTCGAGCTTTTAAAGGAAAACGGAATAGAGGGTAAGTCCACTTCGTCGGCTCTCGAACATGAAGAGCTCAACATAATTCTTCAGCATTATACGCTCGGCAGCAAGGTAGACGATCTCGGCGCATACCTTTCTTCAAAGAAACCCGAGCCTGCAAAGCCTGCCGAAAAAGCAGAGAAGAAAGAAGCAAAGCCTGAAAAGGCGGAAACTGCACCGGCTAAGGAAAATGCCGAGCCTGCGGCTCCTGCTGCTGAAACAAAAAATGCTGAAATCATAGAAGAAAAGCAGCCTGCGCAGCCGGTAAAGGCAGAAACGGAAACCGCAAAACCATCGTCAGAGAACGAAAAAGGTGAAATAAAGCCGCAGGACGTTTCTCAGAATACTCAAAAGACCGCATTTGCCGATAAAAAGACTGCTGTATCCGACGAACGCAGACCTCAGAATAACGGCGGTGATTTCAGACGTCCGAACGACCGTCCCGACAGATTCCAGAATAACCGTTTCGGCACGCAGCAGAACGCTCAGAACGGCGGATTTGCGCAGAACCGTCCGTCAAGAGACGGATACTCCCAGAATATCGGAGCTGCAAATAATAACGGTCAGTTCCAGCAGAGAAGACCGTTCGATCCCAACAGAAAACCTCCGTTCGGTCAGCAGCAGAGAACGGGATTCGGTGCTAATCCGAGATTCGGCAATAATAATGCCGCACCCGGACAGCTTTCTGAACGCCAGCTTGAAAAGCAGATAAGCAAAATTTCAAAAGAGGGTGCGCAGCTTGCAAAGCAGGACGGCAGACCTGTCGAGCATTACCCTAAGTTTGATAAAAACGATAAATTCGATAAGTATACAAATGTCAAATTCACCAAGGACGGATTTGTAAACGTCGAACAGCCCGGAGCAAATAAAGCGCCGTCAAAGCCTAAGTTCCAGAAGAATAATTTCTACGGTCAGAACCGTGATAAGGACGAGGATTCGCAGTCGGTTCGCCAGCCCAGCTTAAAACCCGTATTCGATAAGGACGGACATATAAGAAGCCGTTACGCAGGTACAAGAATAGAGGGCGCGGCTCCTGCCGTTGACAGCGAAGGAAAAGTAGTTGTCGATATCCGTACAAGCGAGGTCGACCTCTCAAAGTACGATGAAAGACTTGATAACCTTGTTCCGGACGCACTCAATAACGAAAGAGCGCCCAAGTCTGCCAAGAAAAAACCGCAGAACGGTGTTCAGAAGGGCGTCGGCGGCAGAATTAACCGTAACGAAGCCGCAGCCCGTGACTTTATGCCCGCGGCAAACGGCAAAAACAGACGCGGTAAGCAGAATAAGAACTCCGCACCCGCAGAACCCGTAAAGAAGTTTACGGGACCGATAACACTGCCCGAAGAGATAATGATCTCCGACCTTGCGGCAAAGCTCAAGATTACAACCGGCGAAGTTATAAAGAAACTCCTTGCAATGGGACTCGGTATGGACGCAGTCGGCGCAAATAAGATGGTAGATTACGATACCGCATATCTGCTTGCAGACGAACTCGGAATAGCTGCCGAAAAGGAAGTTGTGCTTTCAATCGAAGATAAGCTGTTCGCAGAGGACGAAAAGGAAGAATCCGCCGAAAATCTTGTGCCGAGAAGCCCTGTTGTCTGCGTAATGGGACACGTTGACCACGGTAAGACTTCACTTCTTGACGCAATCAGACACACGAATGTAACTGCCGGAGAGGCGGGCGGTATAACGCAGCATATCGGTGCATACAGAGTGCATATAAACGACCGCGATATTACATTCCTCGATACCCCCGGTCATGAAGCGTTCACCGCAATGCGCGCAAGAGGCGCACAGGCAACCGATATAGCAATACTTGTCGTAGCCGCAGACGACGGTATCATGCCGCAGACCATAGAGGCTATTAATCATGCAAAGGCTGCCGGAGTAACGGTAATTGTCGCTATAAATAAAATTGATAAACCCGGCGCAAATATTGAGGCGGTAAAGCAGAACCTTACAACATACGACCTTATTCCCGAAGAGTGGGGCGGCGATACCATATGCGTGCCTGTCTCGGCACTCAAACGCCAGGGTATTGAAGAACTGCTTGAAATGGTACTTCTTGTCGCAGACATGAAAGAACTCAAAGCAAATCCCAACTGTGCGGCAAAGGGTATTGTTATAGAGGCAAAGCTTGATAAGGGCAGAGGACCTGTCGCAACAGTCCTTGTACAGAGCGGAACGCTCCACAGAGGCGATGTTGTAATCGCAGGTACGGCTGTCGGACACGTAAGAGCAATGACAGACTATACGGGACGTTCCGTAAAGGAAGCCGGACCTTCCGTCCCCGTTGAACTTACGGGTCTTTCCGAGGCTCCCGAAGGCGGCGACGAATTCAGAGTCGTTGCAGATGAGAGAATGGCTAAAGAGCTTGTTGAACAGAGAAAGGCAAGGGCTAAGGAAGAAGTATTCAAGGCTAATGCTAAAGTATCGCTTGATACTCTCTTTGACAGAATGTCAGAGGGCGTAAAGGATCTTGCGATTATCGTAAAGGCTGACGTACAAGGTTCTGCCGAGGCAGTCAAGGCGTCTCTCGAAAAGCTCTCCAATGACGAAGTAAGAGTCAAGGTAATACATTCCGCAACAGGCGGTATTACCGAAAGCGACGTAATGCTCGCGTCCGCGTCCAATGCAATTATCGTAGGATTTAACGTAAGACCCGATAAGAACGCTATGGATTCCGCAGAGGCTCAGAATGTCGATATAAGAACCTACCGCGTTATTTATGAGTGTATTGAAGAGATAACCGCGGCTATAAACGGTATGCTCGATCCCGAATTCAAAGAGGTCGTTCTCGGTCACGCACAGGTAAGAAAGACTATCCATGTCCCGGGTATCGGATTTGTAGCTGGTTCGTATGTTCAGGACGGCAAGATTCTGCGTTCTTCGCAGATAAGAGTTGTCCGCGACGGCGTGGTTATCTTTGAAGATAAGATAGCATCTCTCAGACGTTTCAAGGACGACGTAAAGGAAGTAGCTCAGGGCTATGAATGCGGTATCGCGCTTGAAAGATTCAATGACATTAAGGAAAACGACATTCTCGAAGCTTTCATAATGGAAGAAGTTAAACGCAGTATCTGACGGATATAAACGTCGGAAAACGGAGGTGTAAATTATGCCTTTGAAAAAGAAACCCACACATTTCGCAAGCCGCGTAAACGAAGAAATTGCGCGTGAGCTTATGTATATACTCAAGGACGTAAAAGATCCGAGAGTATCCAAAGCCTTTATCAGCGTGACGCGTACCGAAACCACAGCCGACCTCAAGTATTGTAAGGTCTATTACAGTACAATGAATGCAGATGAAAAGGAAGTCAAGAACGGACTTAAATCGGCGCTCGGCTTTATACGCCATGAACTGTCCGAAAGACTGGATCTGAGAAACACTCCCGAACTTGTCTTTATTCATGACGGCGGTATGGAACACGGCGCAAAAATAGCGCAGATATTGAAAGATATCGATAAGGGAACAGAAGAATAATTTAAAAAGTGCAACGGGGCATCGTAATTTTCGGTGTCCCGTATTTTTTTTTTGCTTACAGTTATTTAACACGTTTTGCGCTGCCCTTTGTGCAAAGAGACTATTGACAGTAAAAGCGAATTTTAGTATAATTATATATATGTTTTTTAGTGGAGGTAAACTGATGATAACGCTCAGAAAAGAGGGAATATACCTCGTAAACGGCGTTCCGGCAGAAAGCAGCGGCGTTCCGAAAGAAGAGGCTAAAAAGGGAACGATCTGCTATTCCGTCATGAATGCGCATAACAGCTCAAAGGACGAAAATCTCATGCGTATAAAGTTCGACGCACTCGTGTCGCATGATATAACATATGTCGGAATAATACAGACCGCACGCGCAAGCGGACTTAAAGAATTTCCCTTGCCGTATGCCATGACAAACTGCCATAACAGCCTTTGCGCCGTCGGCGGAACAATAAATGAAGACGACCATGTTTTCGGTTTGTCAGCTGCCAAAAAGTACGGCGGAATATATGTCCCGGCAAATATGAGCGTAATACATTCCTATGCTAGAGAAGAGCTTGCAAAATGCGGCGGAATGATTCTCGGTTCTGACAGCCATACACGTTACGGCGCACTCGGAACAATGGGTGTGGGCGAGGGCGGTCCGGAACTTGTAAAACAGCTCCTTAAAAATACTTATGACGTAAAAACTCCCGAAGTCGTGCTTGTTTACCTTACAGGAAAACCCAAGAAAGGTATAGGACCTCACGATATAGCGCTTGCACTTGTAAAGGCGACCTTTGCAAACGGCTTTGTCAAGAATAAGGTGCTTGAATTTGCAGGTCCCGGCGTAAAGGAGCTGCCTATCGACTTCAGAAACGGCATTGACGTAATGACAACCGAAACCACCTGCCTTTCGTCGATATGGGAAACAGATGATACCGTTAAGAAGTTCTATGAAACACATAAGCGTCCCGACGCATATAAGGAGCTTAAACCTGCAGATGTCGCTTATTATGACAGTATGATCACGGTTGACCTTGATAAAGCGGAATCCATGATTGCACTTCCGTTTCACCCGTCAAATGCCTATACAATACATGAATTCAACGCAAACGCAAAGGAAATACTTGCAGGAGTTGAGGCAGAGGCAGCCGAAAAGTTCAAAAACGCAAAATATGACCTTGTTTCAAAGGTTAAGGAAGGAAAAGTTTACGCAAGCCAGGGTATAATCGCAGGCTGTGCCGGAGGACTTTTCGACAATATAGACGAGGCAGCTGCAATACTTGACGGAAAGTCTACCGGAAACGGATATTTTTCGCTTTCTGTCTATCCGACAAGCGTTCCCGTAAACCTCGAACTTACAAAGATCGGCGCAAGTTCAAAACTGCTTGAAGCAGGCGCACTTATAAAACCGTCGTTCTGCGGTCCATGTTTCGGTGCTGGCGATGTTCCGGCAAATAACGGACTTTCGCTGCGTCATACAACAAGAAACTTTCCTAACCGCGAAGGTTCAAAGCCGGGCGAGGGACAGATATGCGGAGTTGCGCTTATGGACGCGAGAAGTATTGCCGCAACCGCAGCAAACGGCGGTGTAATCACTGCCGCAACAGACGTCGATTACGACTATACGCCTCATGAATATCATTTCGATAAGACTGTGTACGAGCACAGACTCTATTACGGCTACGGCAAGGCTGATCCTGACGCCGAACTTATCCTCGGTCCGAATATCACCGACTGGCCCAAAATGTACGAGCTTTCAGATAATCTGCTTGTTGAACTTTGCGCCGTTATAAGAGATCCCGTTACCACAACGGACGAGCTTATACCATCGGGTGAGACTTCATCTTACCGCAGCAATCCGCTAAGACTTTCGGAATTTGCTCTTTCAAGACGCGTTCCCGAATATGTTGCACGCAGCAAGAATGTAAGTAAGGACGAAAACGACAGAAGACAAGGAATTGTTTCGGATAAACTTAAAAATGTGCTTTCAAAACTCGGAAACGCAGATGAGCTTGCAAAAAATACACAGTTCGGCTCATGCGTGTTTGCGAATAAGCCCGGCGACGGATCGGCAAGAGAACAGGCGGCGTCGTGTCAGAAAGTTCTCGGCGGATTTGCAAATATCTGCTATGAATTTGCGACCAAGCGTTACAGAAGCAACTGTATAAACTGGGGCATATTGCCGTTTACTCTCGATAAAGACGAAAAGTTCGATTATAACGAGGGCGACTTTGTGTTCGTACCCAATGTAAGAAAGCTTGTAGAGAGCAAGGCTGAAGATTTTGACGCAAAGGTAGTAAGAAAAGACGGCACTGTGTCCGACTGTAAACTGTATGTAAAAGGACTTACCGACGACGAAAAGGAAATAATCCTCGACGGCTGCCTTATGAACTATTACGCAAAGCATAATAACTGAAAAACGGGGTGAGTTTAATGAGCAAAATACTTATGAAAACGCCGCTTGTCGAGATGGACGGCGACGAAATGACAAGAATTATCTGGAAGATGATAAAGGACGAACTGCTGACGCCTTTCGTCGAACTGAAAACCGAGTATTATGACCTCGGACTTCCTGAAAGAGATAAGACAGACGATAAAGTGACATATGACGCAAGCTATGCGACAAAAAAGTACGGCGTTGCGGTCAAGTGCGCGACAATTACGCCAAATGCGCAGCGCGTTGAGGAATATAAGCTTAAAGAAATGTGGAAAAGCCCTAACGGCACTATCCGCGCAATTCTTGACGGTACCGTTTTCCGCGCACCGATTTTGATTGACAGTATAAAGCCTGCGGTGCGTAACTGGAAAAAGCCGATAACCATTGCAAGACACGCATACGGCGATGTATATAAGGCGACTGAAATGAGAGTGCCCGAAGGCAAAGCCGAGCTTGTTTTCACCGATAAGAACGGCAATGAAACAAGAAATACCATATACGATTTTGAGTGTCCCGGAGTTGTTCAGGGACAGTATAACAAGGACAGCTCGATAAAGGCGTTCGCACATTCCTGCTTTAAGTACGCAATAGATACAAAACAGGATCTGTGGTTTTCGACCAAGGATACCATAAGCAAGAAGTATGACCATACTTTCAAGGATATATTTGCTGAAATATATGAGAACGAGTATAAAGAACAGTTTGAAAAGCTCGGAATAGAGTATTTCTATACGCTTATAGACGACGCTGTTGCGCGTGTTATCAGAAGCGAGGGCGGATATATCTGGGCTTGCAAAAACTATGACGGCGATGTTATGAGCGATATGGTTTCCACCGCGTTCGGCTCTCTTGCAATGATGACCAGCGTTCTCGTAAGTCCCGACGGAAATTATGAGTACGAGGCGGCTCACGGTACTGTAACCCGCCACTATTACAGATATTTAAAGGGCGAGGAAACCTCCACAAACCCTATGGCAACCATTTACGCATGGAGCGGAGCTTTGAGAAAGCGCGGAGAACTCGACAGCCTGCCCGAACTTGTAAACTTTGCGGATAAGCTTGAAGAGGCTTGCATTGATACGCTGAACGACGGAATTATGACAAAGGATCTCGTAAACCTTGCGGAAGGCGTTAGAACCACTGCCGTAAATACCACTGAGTTTATAAAGGCTATAAGACAGCGCCTTGAAAAGAAGCTTTGATTAAAGCTAATTAAATAAATATCAGCAGACCGAGGAAAAATACCAAGGTCTGCTTTTTTGTACGTGTTTTAATGTTATCTCGTGTAGTTGGGGTTTACGCTGCCGCCCGCATTTCCTGCGTTTATACCGTTTGTGCCGTAAGCCGCAGAATTACGGGTACCGTTTGTGGAAGTTCCGGTCATGCCGTCGGTTTCGCCGACTGCGTTTCTGCCCATAATGTTGTTTACGCTGTTTCCGACAGTATCACCGCCGTTGACTGCGCCGTTCGGAATTCTTCCGGTGTAAGAACCTGCCTCGCCGGTGCCGTTTCTGCTGTATTTTGAATAGGTTGCACCGCCTGACGCCGTTGTGCCTCTTGTAACGTCGTGTACAACATCGCGTCCCGCATCATAAAGGTCGCGTCCTGCGTCGGCGACGCCGTTTCTTACATCTGTTGCGGCTCTGCATGAGCATAAGAATACTGTCAGAGCTACAAGACAAGCAAGTATTATCTTTGAAAAAATATTATTTGACATTTTCTTTGTTCCTTTCGGTAAAATTACATTTTTATGACCTTTTGAGGTCTGTTTTTATTTTGTCTTTGAAAATGTCGAATATAAGCGGAAAATTTGTGCTGAAAAGTGTAAAAAGAAAAAGGACGGAAATAAATTCCGTCCCAAAGTTTTAAATTTTGATTTGCTTATGCAAGATACTTCTTTAAAGATTCAGGTATCTTTTCAACTTCTACGGAAGCCGTAAGAGTGAAGTTGATGTTTTCTTTCTCAAGCATGGGAACAACTGTGGTTGCAAACTTTTCAAAGCCTTCCATGTCGTTCTTGCAGATTTTGAGAGCGGAGTCTATAAAGAGGTCCGTTACGTCGTAATTTGCAGCGAGTATGCCGCAGATAAAGCCGTAAAGTTTTTCCCAGTCGTCAACACCGTAAACCGTGGTGTCAATAAGTCTGGTGTGATAATTTATTTCATGAATGAGCTTTGTGCCCTGTTCAATGCAGACAACATTTCCGGTTGTAGCCGTCTGAGCGGAGTTTACCATTTCGATGAGATGCTTTGTTTTGCCGGAGCCTTTGAGACCTGCGAAGATTTTGAACATAATAATTTTCCTCCTGTGCAGTATTTGCATCAACAAACAGTGTTTATTGATTTCACTTATATATTACACTATTTTGCCGGTAAAGTCAATAATATTCTGTTAATTATTTGCCGTTTTGCATACTTTATATAAAAACTACTTTTGTTTGTAGTAAAGCATACAGTGGCAGTATCCTTCAAAATCGGGGTCTTTGATCTGATCGCGGAATTCCTTGCACATACATTTGTTGTCCTCGGTTTTTGCAATTCTGCACGGGCAGTATCCGCCCTTGGCTTTGAGTCCTTCCTTTACGGTTTTAACTATTTCCTTGTCGGGATTGAGAAGTATCTTCATAAAAATGTCCTCCGGCATTGTGCCGATAAGCTTATTTTATAAGCTCAAGAATTTCTTGCTTTGAAACAAGTCCTATCGACTTTTTAACGGCTTTGCCGTCCTTGAAAACGATAAGCGTAGGTATTGACATAATGCTGAATTCGAGAGAAAGCTCGGCTTCTTCGTCAACGTTTATCTTTCCGACGTCAATATCGCTGTTTTCTTCGGCAATCTCCGACACAATGGGCGATAGCATTTTGCACGGGCCGCACCAGCTTGCCCAGAAGTCGATGAGTACGGTTTTCTTGTTGTTTAAAACTTTTTCTTCAAAATTGTCCTTTGTAATTGTATATTCCATTGCTTTTTTCCTCCTTGTAAACAGCTCTTTAAGTCTGTTTATAATATAAGTATACCACGTTTTCATATTTAATCACCCAAACTTAGAAAAATAACTTGTAAATAATGTTTGTATATGCTGTGCGCAAACACAAATTTACGGAAAAACCGATATTATAATATGCATAAACGGCGTTAATCCGCACAGAATATAATCCGAAGATAACGCGAAAAAACTCTGCCGTGCGTGTATTTGTGCGGCAGATACGCGAATTTTACATTCGGAGGAGAAAAATATGAAAAAAATCTGCATACTTGCTGCAGTGGTTCTGTTATGTGCCGGAATGTGTTCCTGCTCGTCCGGAACGGGAAATAATAACGGTTCAAAAGACGGCGAGGTTGCTGTATTTTACTATACTTACAGCGACACCTATATTTCGGGCGTAAGAAGCGCAATGGACAAGCTCCTTTCGCAAAGAGGCAATAAATATAACGATTACGACGCAAACGCAAACCAGACGACCCAGACCGAACAGATACAGACCTCACTCGCCAAGGGCGCGTCCGCTCTCATAGTCAACGTAGTCGATACCGGCTCAAACGACTCTGCACAGAATATAGTAAATCTTGCAAAGAATTCGGATATTCCTGTAATATTCTTTAACCGTTCGGTTGATGAAAGCGTTGTGACGGATTACGAAAAATGCGTGTTTGTCGGAACAGACTACGAAATGGCAGGTCATATGCAGGGACAGATGATAGGCGAGTACCTGGCGGAGCATTTTGACGAGGTTGACCTCAATAAAGACGGAAAAATCAGCTATGTCATGTTTAAAGGGCAGGAGGGCAATATGGAGGCAATAGCGCGCACACGTTTCGGCGTGGAGGACTGTAACAGCGTGCTTGCGGCACATAACCTTGCGCCTCTTGAATTTTACGACGCGTCGAATAAAAATGCCTACCTTGTTGATCAGGACGGACTGTGGTCGTCCGCTGCTGCCGCGAATTATATGAGTACAATATTGGCGCAGTACAGCGAATCCAATAAAAACATGGTAGAGCTTGTAATAGCAAATAATGACGAAATGGCACTCGGTGCTGTAAGCTCGCTGCAAAGCGCGGGATATAATAAAAGCGGCGCAAAGACAATTCCCGTATTCGGAGTTGACGCAACAGACGCCGCACGCGACGCAATCAAAAACGGCGCAATGGCAGGTACTATACGTCAGGACGCACAAGGCATGGCGCAGACCATTACAACGATACTTGATAATTTTGCCAACGGCAGCTACGTTTTTGAGGGTGTGGATAAAGAAAATATCGTCGGCACATGGCGAGTGAATATTCCGTATTCCGCATACACGGGAGAATAAGGCTGATTTTTGAGGGAGAGGTTGTGATGTCAGTGTCGGATAAAAGCGAGGCACTCTTGAAAATGACTGATATTGAAAAGTCGTTCCCCGGTGTAAAGGCATTAAATAAAGTTTCGTTAAATGTAAGAGCCGGAAGCGTCCATGCGCTTATGGGGGAAAACGGTGCAGGCAAATCCACGCTTATGAAATGTCTTTTCGGAGTGTACAGAAAAGACTCGGGGCACATTTATCTTGACGGCAGAGAAGTGGATTTCAGAAATTCCAAGGAGGCACTTGAAAACGGCGTCGCAATGGTTCATCAGGAACTTAATCAGGCACTCAAGCGCAATGTCATGGATAATATGTGGCTCGGACGCTTTCCGAGAGTGTCAAAATATCTGCCTTTCACAAGCGAGAGCAAAATGTATCAGAAAACTTCGGAGATCTTTTCCGATCTCGGCATTAACGTAAATCCCAAAACCGTCATGAATAAGCTTTCGGTTTCAAAACGGCAGATGGTGGAAATAGCAAAGGCTGTTTCGTATAATTCAAAGATAATAGTTTTTGACGAACCTACGTCCTCTTTGACGGATACCGAGGCGCAACGGCTTTTTGAGATAATAGATATGTTAAAAAAACGCGGCTGCGGCATCATATATATTTCTCATAAAATGGAGGAGATAAAGCGCATATCCGACGATATAACCATAATGCGCGACGGAACATGGATAGCCACAAAGCCGGCAAGCGAGCTTTCAACCGAGGATATAATCAAACTCATGGTCGGCAGAGAGCTTACGAGCAGATACCCGAAAAAGGAAAATAAACTCGGCAAAACGTCGCTTGAAGTAAATAATCTTTCCGGAATGTACTCAAAACTTTCTGACGTCACCTTCAGTGCAAGGAGCGGAGAAATACTCGGCATCGCAGGACTGGACGGTTCGGGAAGAACCGAACTTCTTGAAACCGTTTACGGCATTGCTGCAAAAAAATCCGGAACGGTAAGGCTGTACGGTAATGAAATTGTGAATTCCGGCGCTAAAAAGGCTGTGTCAAACGGATTTGCGCTGCTTACCGAAGAACGGCGTGCAAACGGAATTTTCGGCATACTGAATATCCGTGAGAATACTACTGTTTCAAGCCTTAAACGGTATAAAAGCGGCCCTTTTCTCAATAAACGCAAGATGAAAGACGTGACGGATTGGGCGATAAAGTCAATGCATATCAAAACGCCGTCGCAGGAGACAAAAATCGGAACACTTTCGGGAGGAAATCAGCAAAAAGTGATTTTCGGACGCTGGCTGCTGACCGAACCCGAAGTATTGCTGCTTGATGAGCCGACAAGAGGAATAGACGTCGGCGCGAAATACGAAATTTATGAGCTTATAATAAAAATGGCAAAAGATGGAAAGACAGTTATCATGGTGTCCTCCGAAATGCCTGAGCTTTTAGGCGTGTGCGACAGAATAATTGTAATGTCCGGTGGAAAGCTTTCGGGAGAGGTTGATCCCGAAACCGCAACACAGGAAGAAATCATGGCGCTTGCCGCAAAATTTGCATAAAAAGTAAAAAAGGAGTGACATCTATGCCCGAAAACAGTATGGAAGAAAAGCCGAAAAATCAAAAGCTTGCGGCGTTCAGACAAAAAAGTGCCGCAGATAAAAAAAGGGCCGTAAGCGATCTGCTTTTCAATAACGCAATGTACATTATAATTGTGCTTGCGATAATATTTATAGCAATACGCGTTCCGGCGTTTCTGTCTCTTTCGTCGATAATTAATATAATATCATTGACCGCCGCAAAACTGCCGATAGCACTCGGAATCGGCGGTGCGATAGTGCTTACGGGCACAGATATTTCGGCAGGACGCGCAGTCGGACTTACGGCTTGTATTGCCGCGTCAATGCTCCAGATAACGACATATCCCAGTAAAATGTTTCCTGGTATCAAGCCTTTTCCTCTGTGGGTCGTTCTGCTCGCGGTGATAGCCGTCGGCGCGCTTATAGGACTTGTAAACGGCTTTTTCGTTGCAAAATTCAAGCTTCACCCGTTTATTGTTACGCTCTCGACACAGCTTATAGTGTTCGGTGCTGTGCTCATGTATCTCATGATAGGCACAAATAACGGTCAGACGCTGTCGGGACTTGATAACAGGTATCTCGAGTTTGTGCGCGGAACGTTGTTTACCGTAAGGAATGTGGCAGTACCGAGATATGTGCTGTATTCAATTATAATAACGGTGCTGATGTGGGTTATATGGAATAAAACGCCTTTCGGAAAAAATATGTTTGCCGTAGGTTCAAACGAGGAAGCCGCGAATGTGTCGGGAATTAATGTGTTTGCAACAATAGTTACGGTTTTTGTGCTTGCCGGAATAATGTACGGCATTACGGGATTTCTTGAAGGCGCGAGAATTGCATCCTGCTCCGCAAATACGGGACTTAACTATGAATGTGACGCGATTGCCGCGTGCGTAATCGGCGGAGTGTCCTTTGTCGGCGGTACCGGTAAGATCAGCGGAATTGTTGTCGGAGTGCTGTTATTGCAGATAATATTCGTCGGACTCAATTTCTTGTCCGTGTCGGCAAATATGCTCTATATTATAAAGGGACTGATAATACTTGCGGCTTGCGCCGTGGATATGCGAAAGTATCTTACAAAGAAATAAACCGAGTGTAAAAAGAACAGACCGTGCAGCTTTATTTGCCGTGCGGTCTGCTATTGTTTTGATTGGATTTTCAGATATTTTCGAGTGATTTTGCAAGAAAGTTTTTGGTTTTGGGGCTTGACGGATGCTCAAATATCTGTTCCGGAGTTCCTTCTTCCTCAATAATTCCGTCTGAAAGGAAAATAACCTTGTCCGAAACGCTCTTTGCAAAGTTCATCTCGTGCGTTACTATTATCATTGTGGTGTTGGTGTCTTTAAGTTCTCTGATAACTTTAAGAACCTCGCCCGTAAGCTCGGGATCAAGCGCACTTGTCGGCTCGTCAAAGCAGAGAATGTCAGGCTGCATTACAAGCGCACGCGCTATTGCAACACGCTGCTGCTGTCCGCCCGAAAGATTGCAGGGATAGAAATCAGCTTTTTCCGAAAGACCGACTTTCTTTAAAAGATCGCTTGCCATATCGTTGATCTGACTTTTGCTCATGCCGTTCGGTTTTTGCTTTTCAAGCAGCTCTCTTGCAAGCGTCAGATTTTTCATAACCGTATACTGAGGGAAGAGATTGAAGGACTGGAAAACAAGTCCGAAATGAAGCCTGTTTGTGCGTATCTGCTTTTCGGAAATCTTTTCTTTGCTGTCGGCGTCGAATATAACGCTGCCGGCAACGCTGATCGTACCTTTGTCTGGGCGTTCGAGAAAGTTAAGACAGCGCATGAGCGTGGTTTTTCCGCTGCCGGACGAACCGATAAGCGCAAGCACTTCGCCTTTTTCAACGCTGAAATTTATGCCTTTTAAAACCTCGGTCTTGCCGAAATTTTTCTCTAAGTTCTTTACTTCTAAAATAGCCATGGTTCAGCTCCTGAAATAACTTAATTTTTTCTCGATTTTTCCGAACAGCACCGTAAGCAGACCGTTGAATACAAGATAGTATACCACCGTGAAGAATAACGGCCATATCTGACCGCTGATACCGTGCGAACTCTTCATGAACGCCTGTCCTGCCCATATTATTTCCTGAAGTGCTATAATACGAGCAAGAGACGTGTCCTTTACAAGCGTAATAATTTCGTTTGACATAGGCGGCACGATTCTCTTTATCATCTGAAGAAATGTCACATGAAAGAAGATCTGCGATTTCGACATTCCGAGAACCTGTCCCGCCTCGGTCTGACCGAGAGGAACGCCCTGTATGCCTCCGCGGTATATTTCCGAAAAATAGCAGGCATAGTTTATAATGAAAGCAACAGACGCCGCAACAAATCTTCCTTGCTCGCCGCTGCCCCAGATCTGATTTTTAAGTACAAGTCCCGGAAAATAGTAGATTATCAACAGCTGAATCATCAAAGGCGAGCCGCGCACGATCCATACAATGATCTTAGTAAGACCTGACAGCGGTTTAAAACGCGACATCGAGCCGAAGGAAATTATAAGACCGAGAGGAAGCGCGCCTATAAGCGTTACAAAGAACAGCTTTAAGGTTTGCACAAAACCCGAATTGATTGCCGGAAAAACGATAGGGAACTGCTCGGCTATTTTTTGGAAGAAAGCGGTAAAGCTTTCAAAAAATTCTGTATACGGCATAAAACTTTCCTTTATACGGTTTTTTGTTTGTACTGCGAGAAAACAGAGAGCACATAGGCTCCCTGTCCCGTAATGCTTTTATATGCTTTGCTTTCTTACTTTATGAGAGCGGCCTGAACGCCGTAAGTCTCTGCAAGAGCTTCCATTGAGCCGTCTGCCTTGCTGTCTGCAAAGAAAGCGTTGAGAAGTGCGGTAAGATCAGAACCCTTTCTGAAACCTACGCCGTATTCTTCGCTGTTAAGACCGACGGTGTATGTAAGATTTTCGTAGCCTGTGCCTTCGCCTACCATAGCCGCAGCCATGAGAGAGTCGATTATAGCGGCGTCGCTTGTACCTGCGGCAGCCTCCATAACGGCAGTGGTCTGATCCTTTACGGCAGTGTATTCAAAGCCGTACTGGTCTGCCATTTCGTTTCCTGCGGAGCCCGATTCAACCGCAAAAACAAGGTCTTTGCAATCTTCCGCAGTCTTGTAATTCTCAGCCTTGTCTGCGGGAACTACGACTACCTGCTGGTTGTTGCAGTAAGCGTCGGAACATTCCATCGAGGAAAGCGCCTCTTCGGTGAGCGTCATGCCGTTCCATACGCAGTCGATTGTCTTGCTGTTGAGTTCAAGTATCTTGTTGTCCCATTCAATCTCAACAAATTCAACGTCAACGCCGAGCTTTTCTGCAAAAGCCTTAGCCATGTCTGCGTCAAAGCCTATCCAGTTGCCGTCGGCGTCTCTGTAATCCATAGGCTCAAAATCGGTAACGCCTACAACGAGCTTGCCCTTGCTCTTTACGTATTCATAGTCGGAATCGGTCTTTTCGGTGTCGTCGGCAGCATCTTTGTTTTCGTCGCCTGTGTTTACATTTACCTGATTGTCCTTGTCGTCGTTTGAAGCTTCGTTCTTTTTGCAGGCTGCAAATGTAAGGCACATGAGCGCTGCGAGCATGATTGCAAGTATTTTTTTCATAATTCTTTACTCCTTTGCTTGTTTAGCGATTTACTGTACTAAAGTGACTACATTATAACACGCCAGTTTGTGTTTGTCAACACTATATTTATAAAAAAATAATATTAATTTGCACATTTCTTTGTGCATAATTACCTTGCGGCATAACATAAACATATAAATTCATTTTTTACTGTTGCTAAACTTATAATTATATGTTATAATTACAAGAAAATGTATAACTGTGCCGTTTTGCTTGACGGAACTGTGAGAATACTAAGGAGAACGCATCATGGAATTCAACTTTTCAAACAGAGTGCAGTCGTTAAAGCCGTCTGCCATAAGAGAAATATTCAAATCGCTTACAAACCCGAATGTAATATCCTTTGCTGCCGGAAATCCGTCGCCGCTTTCGTTTCCGGTTGAAAAGCTTAAAGTGCTTGCCGATAAAATATTTGAGGAAAGCGCGGCCTCCTCGCTCCAGTACGGGATTACCGAGGGATATACGCCTCTTCGCGAACAGGTTGCGGAGAGATTGAAATCAAAATTCAATACCGGGCGCGACTTTGATGAAACAATAATAGTTTCGGGCGGTCAGCAGGGAATAGACCTTACCTGTAAGGTTCTGTGCAATGAGGGCGATACTGTCGTATGTGAAAATCCGAGCTTTATCGGCGCGCTCAACGCTTTTCGTTCCTACGGCGTAAACTTAAAGGGACTCGACGTCGGAGACGACGGCATTGATCCCGAAGAACTCGAAACTCTGCTTAAAACCGATAAAAAAGTAAAGCTTATATATCTTATCCCGACTTTCCAGAATCCGGCAGGCATAACAATGTCTCTCGAAAAGAGAAAAGCCGTGCTCGCGGTTGCAAAGAAGTATAATGTGCCGATACTTGAGGACAATCCTTACGGCGAACTCAGATTTGCCGGAACCGATATACCTACCATAAAGAGCATGGACGATGAGGGTATAGTAATTTACTGCGGTTCTTTCTCAAAAATTCTTTCCGCAGGTATGCGCGTCGGCTTCCTTTGCGGACATAAGGATCTTATTCAGAAGATCGTAGTTGTCAAGCAGACAAACGACGTTCATACAAACCTGTTTTTCCAGATGCTCTGTTCGAGATTTATTTCGGAATATGGGCTTGACGACCATATTGCAGGCATTAAGAAACTCTACCGCGATAACTGCATGACAATGCTTTCCGAAATGGATGCAAAATTCCCCGAAAATGTAAAATATACCCGTCCCGAAGGCGGATTGTTCCTTTGGGTGACAATGCCGGACAGCGTGGATATGAATGAGTTTATCAAGAAAACCGTTGCCGCCGAAGTTGCGGTAGTTCCGGGCGCTACGTTCCTGCCCGATACAGGCATGGTTTCCCATTCGTTCAGAATGAACTATTCCATGCCTACCAAGGATCAGATAATCAAGGGTGTCGGAATACTTGCCGACGTAATGAAAAATATGTAATTTGCGGAGAAGAAAATGGATAATAACAATATAAATACCGAGCCTCAGAAAAAGAAAAGGATATTTTCGGGTGTTCAGCCCAGCGGTATCCTGACTCTCGGAAACTATCTCGGAGCAATCAAAAACTGGGTGGGACTTCAGGAAGGATACGAGTGCTTTTACTGCGTTGTCGATCTTCATGCGATAACCGTAAGACAGACTCCTGCGGAACTCAGAAAAAGAACGCTTGAAGGACTTGCGCTGTATATTGCCTGCGGCATAGACCCCGAAAAGAGCGTAATGTTTGTGCAGAGCCATGTTCCGGCACACGCTGAGCTTTCGTGGGTTCTCGGCTGTAATACAATGTTCGGCGAGCTTTCGAGAATGACGCAGTTTAAGGATAAGTCGCAGAAACATTCCGATAATATAAACGCGGGACTCTTTACATATCCCGTGCTAATGGCTGCCGACATACTGCTTTATCAGACAGACCTTGTTCCCGTCGGAATAGACCAGAAGCAGCACGTTGAGCTTACGCGCGATATTGCCGGACGTTTCAACGGCGTTTACGGAGATACCTTTACAATCCCCGAACCTTTTATACCGCCTACGGGAAAGAAAATTTATTCGCTTACCGATCCGACAAAGAAGATGAGTAAGTCCGATCCCAATCCCGCGTCTTATGTCGCAATAATCGAAACGCGCGACGACACCATACGTAAAATCAAACGTGCCGTTACGGATTCCGACGCCGTCGTGAAATTTGCCGAAGGTAAAGACGGTATAAATAACCTTATGTCGATTTACAGCGCGTTTACCGGTAAAGATTACGATGAGATAGAGCGCGAATTCGACGGCAAGGGCTACGGCGATTTCAAGGCAGCCGTGGGCGAGGTGTGCGCGGACGGACTGGAAAATGTCAGAACCGAGTACGCAAAGCTCGTAAAGGATAAGGCGTACCTTGAGAGCATAATGAAAGACGGAGCTATGAAAGCTTCGTATGTCGCATCAAAAACTCTTTCAAAGGTTTACAGAAAAGTCGGCTTTTATCAGCAAGGAAGATAAATATAAGTTTAGAATTTTACCTGAAAGGATATTCTTATGAATCAGTATTTGTATATAGCGATAGCCGTAGTGTGCGCATTTTGCATATCGGTATCGCTCACGCCCGTTATAAGAACTCTCGCGTACAGACTTAAAGTTACGGATATACCCAAAGATAACCGCCGTATGCATACTAAAGAAATGCCGCTTATGGGCGGACTTGCAATATTCCTTGCGTTTGTGGTTACGACGCTTATTTTCTGCGAAATAGATAAGCGTGTAATAGGAATGCTTTTGGGCGCGGTATTTATCGTAGTTACGGGAATTATCGACGATAAATACGATATGAACGCATTTTTAAAGCTGTTTTTGCAGATAGTTGCTGCAGTTATAGCCGTGCTTTCTGGCATATCAATGGATCATCTGACATTTTTCGGAACGACGATTGATTTCGGACCTTTTTCCGGCGTTGTTTCGGTTATATGGATAGTTGCGCTTACCAACGCCATTAACCTTATCGACGGACTTGACGGACTTTCCTGCGGCGTTTCCACAATAGCGTCCGTTACGCTGTTTATATCGCTGCTGCATACCTATACTCCCGTAAACGTAATAATGATGATAGCTATTCTCGCAGGCTCGTGCATGGGATTTCTGCCGTTCAATTTCAATCCCGCAAAGATATTCATGGGCGATACAGGAGCTTTGTTCTTAGGATATACAATGTCGGTGCTTTCGATACTCGGCTGCTTTAAATTCAATGCTATCGTATCTCTCTGGGTGCCGTTTCTTATATTTGCGCTGCCTATTGTCGATACGGCTTTCGCATTTACAAGAAGAATACTTCACGGACAAAGCCCGTTTACCGCCGACCGCGGACATCTTCACCACAGACTTATAGACCGCGGCTTTGACCAGAAACACGCAGTGCTCATACTCTATGCCGTAAGCGGCATTTCCGGCATCTCCGCGATTCTCATATCGATCGGTAACTTTTACGGCGGACTTGCCGTAATTGCCGTGGCGCTTGTAATACTCTATCTTAATATGCTTTATTCCTCCGAGAAAAAGGAGAATGATCCTGCTGCGGCAAAGAATACCGAAACGAACAATAAGTAATAACAACGCTCTTAATAAAAGGTGTCATTTATGGATAAGTTGAAAAATATGCTTTTCGGCGCGCTTAACTTCCTTGTCGTGGTTTTGCTGCTGTGCGGAATAGTTTTCGGTCTGAATAAAATAGGCGTTTTCAGCTTTTCCGATTTTTTCAGAGAGCTTTTCGGGTTGCCCGAACGTCAGGTAAACGTCCTTCCGCATGACGACGGAAAGATTTATCAGAGCCTGTCCGACGGAAAAAGCGGTGAAGATGTTACCGTAAAGGTATCGCTTACACCCGAAAATGTGAAATCTCTTCTCGAAAGCGTAACGCTTGCCGACGATTATTACCAAGAGGCACAGTATACCGTTTTTGCGGGAAATTCCCAAAGCATTAGACGAAAAGCCGTGATACGCAGAACCGACGCACTTACAAGCATCTCTCTGTATGATGAGGCGGGTACGCTCTTTAAACGAATAGAGCAGCTTGAAAAAGGCGTAAGGGTTACGAATATTTCATCCGACGGCAACGAAACTTGGTCTGAATTTCCAGACGGCAGCATAAGTGCCGAACAGGAGAGCGGAGTAATAATGACGCACGCCGATTTCCTTGACGGAAATTTAAGCTCTCAGTTTGACGAGTCATCCTATTCAGTCGCATACAGCTCTTACGGAACGGTTATGCAGATAACCTTTGAAAAATCCGATGAAAAATATAAAAGAACGCAGAAATACTGGCTGTCACTCGATTACGGCGTAGTTGTAAGAGCCGAGTGTTACGAAAATGACAGCCTTGTATACCTGCTTGAAACACTTTCTCTGACAGAATAAAGCTTTTGTCAGAACAGCAGCAGTACCGCAAGAAGTATCGGAATTACAAAATCGCTGTTTGCGTCTTTGTCGCATATCATGAGAAATATAAGCAGAAGCAAAAGCAGATCGTCTGCTTCAATGTTTCCGAGTATCTTTTTGGAATTGCCGCATCTTTCCGTGCTTTTGCACCCTGTACATTCGAGCGCTTTTTGCTCGGTCTTGCAGTCCTGTGCGGGAGCGTTTTGCGAACTTTCACTCTGATTCGGCACGGCGTACTGCGTACCTATGACTCTTGTCTGTTCTGCGGCATTTCTTCGCGCAAATTCTTCAAGAGACGGCCCTGCGTCAAAGCTTTGAACCGGAACATTTGCATTTTTCGCACATTGAGATGATGGCGCACATTCTTTTGAGTACATAAGATCGCTCCTTTTGCATTAATTGTTGTGCGGCTTATTTGCCCAACAGCCCCGAAGAACCCGTGTAGCTGTTTATAAGCTTTGCAATGTTCAGGGCTTTTACAAGACTGTCAACTTTTTGCTGACGGTCGTCCTTTAAATAAGGTTTTATTGAGCGCAGGAGATTTGCACGTTCGTCGAAACTGTTGTGAGCCTCCGGCGCGTCAATAACTGCGCTTGCATTTATCGTGGGAACCGCAGCTTTGCTTTGTGACGGAGCATGCCCGTTGCTGCCGCCTAACATTTTTATGGCGTTTACAGCGGCGTTTAACGCCTCGGGATTTCCGCCTGCGCTTTGATTTGCGCCAGAGTTGTCCGATACGGAGTTTTCTTCTGAAAAATCCATGTTGTCCGTGTTTCTTGCGGTTTCCTGAACCGTGTTTTCGGTTTGATGGTTGCTTTGAGCGGCGGACGACGGATTTTCATCATTTTTTGCCGCGCTTGGATTTGCCGATAAAAGGCTCTTTGCTATTCCTGCAATGAGATTTAAGGTTTCGGGATTTTGGAGCAGCGACGAGAGAATATCGCCGGAGTTTTCCATATCAGTCACCTCTCGGGTTTTGAATTGTTCAGTTCAGCCGCGATTTTTTTCGCGTTTTCTGCGCCGAAAGTGTTTAAAAGAGAGTTTATCTGCTCTTGCGACAGTCCCGACGCAAGCCGCCTTAATGTCTGCATATCCGATAGCGCCGAAAGTATTTTTTTGCTGTCTGCGCCGGCAGCGACTGCGGCTGCGGTTATGCGCTTTTTCAGTTCTTCGTCATCAAGCTTCAACAGCTCGTCAATGTTGTTTTGTTG
Organism: uncultured Eubacteriales bacterium; assembly: GCA_900551295.1. Taxonomy (GTDB): domain Bacteria; phylum Bacillota; class Clostridia; order Oscillospirales; family CAG-382; genus UMGS1387. Next base: position 47,095 of record URVJ01000005.1, read on the forward strand.
ATTCATATCATATCAGCCGATCCTTTCTTGTGCTTTTAGTCTATAATATGCTTAAAGCGTCTCAAATGTTACCGTAATGATATTATTTTGGAGGATATAGAGTGAAAATTTTTGTTTTTTCCGATTCACACGGCAGTATCGGTAAAATGCAGGACATTATATCGCGTTCGAGAATGACTGCCGACCTTGTTATACATCTCGGAGATAATGTTTCGGATATACAGGAAATCAGAAATATGTATCCTCAGATTGCATTTTTGTATGTCAAAGGAAACTGCGACGTTTTCGGACTTGCGTCCGGTGCCCCCGTCGAATACAGCGTAACGCTTGAAAATAAGCGCTTTTATCTTACGCACGGACACCTTAAAGGCGTAAAAAGCGGAGAGCTTTTCGGACTTGAATACGATGCCGCACGCAATAAATACGACGTTGTGCTTTACGGACACACGCATATAGCGCACTTTGAGCAAAAGAACGGAGTATACTATTTCAACCCCGGCAGTATTTCGCGTCCGCGTGACGGTTCGGGAGGAACATACGGAGTCATTGATCTGACACCGCAGAATATAGACTTTAAAATCATAGATACGGAGGAAAAGTTATGACCTACAGACCTGTCTCAAATTCAAAGACGGCGAAAAATATATGCTTTATAGGCGCAATAACCGCGGTAGTTCTGTTTCTTGTGTCGGGCTATGTTCCGAGATTTGCTTTTGTCTATCAGATAACGGCGCTTGTTCTTGCGGTTGTCAGCGTTGAAATGTATATGAAGTATGTCGGCAGTGATTATGTTTACGAGGCTGCGGATAGGTCGTTAAAGGTCTATAAGGTAACGGGGAAAAAGAGCCTTTGCGTGTGCAGCCTTGATTATGAGGCGTCATTGAGCCGTGTTATAAGCTCGGAAGAATATCTGAGCCAAAAGGGAAAATACCCAAAAACAAATTTTAACGTAAACTATGCAAAAAATCTTTCCCCAAAGCAGTACAGCGTGTACTTTTTTGAATTCAACGGCAAAAAATCCATGATGAAATTTGAACCCGATAAGGTTTTTACGGATTACGTAAATGAGAAAATAGATAACGCAATGAAAAATAAAGATGAAAGTGTGAATGTGTAAAAATGGAAAACAGTTTTAATGAAGTTCTGCTCTTAAAATTCGGCGAGGTCGTCCTTAAAGGACTTAACCGCCAGTATTTTGAGGGTATAATGATAAAGGACGCCGTGTCAAGGCTCAAAAAGCTCGGAAAATACAAGGTCGAGAGCATACAGTCCGTGCTTTATGTCACTCCGCTCGATACAGATGCTGCGGATAACTTCGACAAAGCGCTCATACAGTGTACGAGAGTATTCGGAATAACCGGTGTAAGCCGTGCGCTGCGCGTCGAAAAGGATATGGAGAAAATAAAGAAAGCTGTGGTTGACTATTCAGTAGGCGAGCTTAAAAAGCATGACACTTTCAAGGTGGAGGCAAAGCGTTCGGATAAGAAATTTCCGCTTAAATCTCCTGAAATTGCTGCCGAGTGCGGCGGCGCGATACTTTCGGCGTGTCCGAAACTTGCGGTTGATGTAAAACAGCCGCAGAAAACCGTAAGGGTTGAGATAAGAAGCGAGTACGCATATATTCATCATAAGACATTTGAAGGCGCAGGCGGTATGCCTCTCGGAAGTGCAGGAAAGGGACTTCTTCTGCTGTCGGGCGGTATTGACAGCCCCGTTGCGGGATATATGTGCGCAAAGCGCGGCGTAACGCTTGAGGCGCTGCACTTTGAAAGCTATCCTTATACAAGCACGCAGGCTCTCGAAAAGGTAGCCGAACTTGCAGGCGCTATGGAGGAATACTGCGGCAAAGTCAGACTTGAAGTTATAAGCGTTACCGAAATACAGGAACAAATCAAGAAAAACTGCCGAGAGGAATACTTTACGCTTATCTTGCGCAGATTTATGATGAAACTTGCCGAGATGACGGCGCAACATTTCAAGTGCCGCGCCGTAATTACCGGTGAAAGCCTCGGACAGGTTGCAAGCCAGACCATGGGCGCGCTCTGCGTGACTGATCTTGCCGTTTCGACGCTCCCTGTATACAGACCGCTTATCGCAATGGATAAAGAGGATATAGTCAAAATATCCCGTAAGATCGGCACATTTGATATTTCCATACTGCCGTATGAGGACTGCTGCACGGTGTTTACACCCAAGCACCCCGTAACTAACCCTGTACTCGAAAATATACTAGCCGAAGAACAGAAACTCGATGTGGAAGGGCTGCTTGAACGCGCATTCAGATCGAGAAAAGAAATAACCGAATAATTTTATACTTATATAAAGAGGGTGCATCAGATTGACCGCCGAAATTCTCTGCGTCGGAACAGAACTGCTTATAGGAGATATAGTTAATACAAATGCCGCTTATATTTCAAAGGTGTTGTCTTATCACGGCATAGATGTGCTGCATCATACCGTCTGCGGAGATAATTCAAAACGCCTTGAACAATGTTTTAAAACGGCACTTGAAAGAAACGATATAGTCGTAACCACAGGCGGACTCGGCCCGACGTATGATGACATAACAAAAAAAGTCTGCGCAGATACTATGATTCTTGAACTTGTAACCGATGAAAACATTGTAAAGGCGCTGAAAGACTATTTTGAGCGTTCGGGACGCGTTATGACGGAAAATAATCTGCTCCAGGCACTTGTTCCCGAAGGCGCAAAGGTTTTCCTTAATAACCACGGTACAGCGCCGGGACTTTGTATTGAAAAGAACGGCAAAACCGTTGTAATGATGCCGGGACCTCCTCGCGAAATGAAACCTATGCTTGATGAGCAGATAATGCCGTATCTTTCAAAGTATACCGATCATGTGCTTTATTCTTCTAATATCAACATTTTCGGTATGGGTGAGTCGAGCGTAGATCAGAAACTGCATGAAATGATGCAAAGCTTTACAAACCCGACGGTAGCTCCGTATATAGACGATGGGGAAGTGCGTCTGCGCGTTACGGCGAGCGCCGAAAACCCTGAAATGGCTCATGAACTTGTAAATGACGTTGTCAAGAAGATTTCGGACACACTCGGAAACTGTGTTTACGGCGTTGACAGCGGCGGACTTCAGTATACGCTTGTCGAAAAGCTGCGTGAAAAAAAACTTTCCGCAGCCTGTGCTGAATCTTGTACGGGAGGACTTCTGTCGTCCATGATAACCGACGTTCCGGGTTCAAGCGAGGTGTTCGGATACGGCGTATGTACGTATGCAAATGAGGCAAAGATCAAACTTCTCGGCGTAAAACCCGAAACACTCGAAAAGTACGGCGCGGTTTCTGAACAGACTGCCTGCGAAATGGCAGACGGCGTAAGAAAACTTTCGGGCGCGGATATTGCGCTTTCTCTTACGGGGCTTGCAGGTCCCGGAGGAGCAGTGCCCGGTAAACCCGTCGGACTTGTCTGGCTCGGCGTAAGCACGGCGAAAAAGACGTATGCAAAAAAGCTTTTGCTTGCACAGCATAATAAACCCGACAGAGCGTTTATACGAAAACTTGCCGCAAAAAACGCACTAAAAACAGCGCTTGACGAAGCGTCGGAAATGTAAGGAAAGACCATGACGGAACTCACAAAAATGCTCTCGGAGCTTTCAAAACTCGATATAATCAAAATTACGCTTTCCGATCCGCGAAAAAAAGACGCGGCAGGCGTTTTGAAATGTACCGTAAAACCTGTTGTGCTCAAAAACAGGCGTATGTTTCAGTTCGAGAGTTTTACGCAAAAACAGGCTTTTCATAAGAACATAGCTCCCGAAGAAATTTGTGCAGAACTTGAAACTTTGCTTACGGATACTTTTCGTCAGGCTCAGATCTTTACGCCGGAATATATTTACGGACTTAAAATTACATCAAAAGGAAAACTTCTTCATAACAGAACCGCGAATACCGCAAAGGTTAAGAGTTCTGCCGACAATGGCAATAACCGTGCAAAGAATTATATTATAGACATTGAAAACGCGCCGCCCGTGCTGCACGAACTCGGAATTATATCAAATGATGGTAAAATCGTAAGTTCAAAATATGATAAATTCCGTCAGATATGCCGATTTGCAGAGATAATTAACGACGCCGTGTCGGGTGATAAAAGAGAATGTTTCAATATTGTCGATTTCGGCTGCGGAAAGTCGTATCTTACATTTGTGGTTTATCATTACATCACGGAAATTCTCGGCGCAAAAGCAAAGATCACCGGGCTTGACTTAAAGAGCGACGTTATCGAAAACTGTAATAAGCTTTCGGAAAAGTACGGCATTTCGGACAATGTAAAATTCCTTTGCATGGACGTAAAAGACTATATTCCCGATGATAAAGTCGATATGGTGATCGCACTTCATGCCTGCGACATTGCAACGGACTACGCGCTGTTCAACGCATATCTCTGGCAGGCGGATTATATTTTTTCAGCCCCATGCTGTCAGCATGAAATGAATTCCGTTATGAAAACTCAAAACTTTTCGCTGCTTTCGGACTACGGACTTCTAAAGGAGCGTTTCTGCGCACTGTCAACCGACGCGCTGCGCTGTAAAATTCTTACGTCGCTCGGATATAAGACGGATATACTGGAATTTGTGGATGCGGAAATATCACCTAAAAATCTGCTTATCCGTGCTGTCAGGACTACAAAGATAACACGTGAAAAACGTGAGCTTATCCGCACACAGATAAAGACATTTGACAATGAGTTCACGCGGCCGCTTTGCCTTGAGAGAATGTCGGAGGAAAAATATAAGTCTGTGACCGGCAAAAGCTCCGATAAAATTCTGTTTCTCGAAACAGGCAAGGCGAGTATGCTCATAAAGGACGCAATGACCGTGAGAAAGGCTGTTTTCGGCAAAGAACAGAATTATATTTACGGCTCGTCGCGCGATAAGGACGACGAAACGGCATGGATTGCAAATATCTATGACGGTAATAAGACCGTTTCAACTTCGCGTATGATTTTTACGGAAAATAAAAACGCAAGACTTCTCGGAAAAATCGCTGTTCTGCCCGAATACCGCAGCGAAGGACTCGGAAAGATCATGCTCACGGAGCTTATTTGCATCGCAAAATCGGAAAACGTCCGAATGCTCTATGTAAATGCGCAGACGCACGCGGTTCCGTTTTATAAAAAGCTCGGATTTGATGTCTGCGGAAATGAGTATGTCGAAGAAAATATTCCAATGGTAAAAATGCGTCTTGTACTTTCGTAAAAATGACGGAAAACACATATTTCACAATAAAAAACACATTGTAATACCGCTTCTTATATGCTAAAATATACTAAAAATTAAGCTGTAAGGAGCGGTAAATTTATGAGCGTTTTGCCTTCAAGACAGGTTCATCTTGACTTTCACACTTCGGAAAAGATAGATAATATCGGAAGTAAATTTGATAAAAAGCAGTTTCAGGATTGTCTGAAAAAGGGACATATAAATTCAATAACGGTGTTTGCAAAATGTCATCACGGAATGATGTACTATCCGTCAAAAACCGGAACAATGCATCCGGGACTGCACGGATTTGATCTGCTGTCGGCTGAGCTTGAAGCCTGCCGCGAAATCGGCGTTCATGCGCCGATATATATTTCCGCGGGATTCGATGTAGATTATCTTACAAAGCACCCCGAATGCAGAGCAATACCCAAGCCCGAAGAAACATATGTCAAATATCCGCCAATGGACGGTTTTAAGCTTATCTGCTATAATTCGCCGTACCTTGACGTGCTTGTTTCCCAGATTGAAGAGGTCGTTCACAAATTCAATCCCGAGGGCGTATTTCTCGATATATCCTCACCGAAAGTCTGCTACTGCCGTTATTGCAGAAAAATAATCGAGCAGCGCGGACTTGATCAGTCCGATCCGCAGAATTTCGTAGACCTTTCTATTGAAACATTTAAGAAGTATGCCGACAGAACAAACGCAGCCGTAAAGAGCGTAAATAAAAACACGCGTGTGTTCCATAACGGAAGCAACATCAGCGCGCGCAGACCCGAAGAGGCGTTCTATAATACGCACCTTGAGCTTGAAAGCTTGCCTACCGGCGGCTGGGGATATGACCATTTTCCGCGTTCGGCAAGGTATGCTGCAACCCTGGGACTTGAATATCTCGGCATGACCGGAAAATTCCATACAACATGGGGTGAGTTCGGCGGCTTTAAACACCCGAATGCGCTTATATATGAGGTTGCGCTTTCAATGTCTTTCGGAGCAAAGTGCTCGATAGGCGATCAGATGCACCCCTACGGATTTATGGATGAGGCAACATATTCGCTTATCGGAAAAGCTTATGAATATGGTGAAAAGATTGAGGAATACTGCCTTGATTCGGTTCAGATGTACGATATAGGTGTTCTGCTGTCGGAAAGCTATGCGATCGGACCTTCGAAATCCTGGCGGAATAATCATGACATCGGTATCTGCCGTGTACTCAATGAGGGTAATTATCTTTACAGCCTGCTTGATAAAAACGCGTCGTTTGACGGTTTTAAGGTGCTTGTACTTCCCGACGATATAAGAATAACGCCCGAACTTAAAGAAAAGCTCGATAAATACCTTAAAAACGGCGGAAAACTTCTCTGTACGGGAAAATCCGGATTAAGTACAGAAAAAGATGAATTCCTGTTTGATTTCGGCGCTGAATATGCCGGCGAGTCGGAATATAATCCTACATATATCCGCCCCGAATTTTCACCGTTCGGACTTCCGTCGTCGTCTTTCGTAATATATGCAAAGTCTTATGTCATCGAGAAAACTCCCGAATGTACCGAGGTCTTTGCACACGCAAGAGATCCGTTCTTCAACAGAACTCCCGAGCATTTCTGTTCTCACAGACACGCGCCGTTTGTGGACTATGACAGAGGCCCCGGAATTACATTCGGCAAAGACGGAGCATATATAGCGTGGGATATGGCTGAAGAATACGCCGTTACAGGCTGTATGATCGCAAAAGAAACAATTATTCAGACGCTTGAAAAGCTCATAGGAAATGATAAAACGATATCTGTAAATCTTCCGTCTGCCGGCTTTTTGACACTGAATAAACAGGCTGAAAAGTCAAGATATGTTGCAAATCTTGTCTATGCGTCGCCTATCAAGCGCGGAAACGGCGTCGAGGTAATAGAGGAGCTTGTTGAGCTTCACGATATTGAAATTTCGATAAAGCTTCCCGAAAAGGTAAAGCGTGTCTACCGCGGAACGGATCGCAGCGAACTCGCCTTTACTCAGAATGACGGTGCGGTAAATGTAAAACTTGATAAATTTACCTGTCACGAATCTGTTGTTTTTGAAATTTAATTAATCTGCATTATATTGCACTCCGGGGACTGTATAGCGGTTTTCGGGGTGCTTTATTGTTTATATATGCCTTACTTAAACAAAAAATGCTGTTGAGAAACTTTAAAATTGTAATATAAAGAATTATTATGAAATTGTTTAAATATAGCTTTTACTTATGAAAGAAGTGACAGCACCGTATGGAAAAACGCAAAGCCCGCATATTAATATTGTCATTAGCTTTAATTGCCTTGCTAATCGCAGGCGCAGTTGTAATTAAACGAGTACATGAGAAGAAAATCTATGTCCAAAACAGAAATACCCTGCGTACGCTCCGGATTTTTTCACGTGATGATAACTGCACAGAGCAATATGTAAACAGATATCAGGCATTAAGATTTGTTATGAGAACTGCGGGATTAAGAAACAGTACTGTGGAAATTTTTGACAATGTAAAATTTGCAGTTCCGCCCATAGTCGACGTTGACAAACCCGGTGTAAGACACGGGTATATATGCTCAGGTTACTTCAGCAAGGTAATTTTCGGAAAAGATTCTGGTAAAAACACTTTTGAACCGCTTGAGACTGCGACTGTAAAAAACTGTGCCGCATTTATTTCACGCTGCCTCGGAATTTTTTCGGCTGATGAAAACGAATTGTGGGAATTTGCAAAGAGTAAAGAAATTATCCGAGAATCCGACCGCTTTTATGATGCGCCCAATACTGAATTAACTCCCGAAATATTCTGTCTTTTGCTTGTCAGAATGTTGGATTGCGACAGATACTTATATTTTGCGGTGGCAAATCTTGACTACATCATGGACATAAATGATTCTATTCGGTTTGATGTAGAAGGAAGTATTACTTACCGCGAATACGCGGAAGTTTTAAATCACAAAAGAAGAAATAGGTTTTCAAAATCGGGTTCGCGTTAAAGACAATCTGTTTGGCAGAATATGCAAAAAAATGAGCCGGGTTAAAAACCCCAAGCTCATAAAGAATACGTAAGTGACAGGGTGATGTACAATGTGCGTCACTTTTGTTTTTTGTAGGCAATAAAACTTCCGAAAATCGCCGCGGCGGAGGCTGTCGGCAGAGAATATTTAGCGTTCTCATTTGAATAGGGAATGTGTACGACCGCGTCTGAATTTTCGTAAAACAGCTTTGAAATACCGCGTTTTTCACCGCCGATAAAAAGTATAAACGGATATTCCGGCTCAAATTCTCCTATCGGAACGGAATTTTGCGACAGCGCCGCACAGACGATTTTTACGCCATTTGACTTTATAAGTTTCATCGCCTCGTCGTCATCGGGAGCGATTGTAATCTCGGATAACTCGCTTGCACCTGCCGAAGAACGGCAGACAGTACCTGACGCGGAAAGCCAGTTGCGTTTAGGAATTATAAAACCGTGCGCGCCGAATGCAAATAAATTTCTCACCGAATACCCGAAGTTGAACGGATCTTCAACGCCGTCGAGATATACGGCATATGACCGCGCACTTTTCAAGCTGTTAAGGTATTCTTCAAATTCCGTATATGTCCGCACACCTGTAAACGCTATAAAACCGCCGTGAGATGCGGATATGCCGTGCTGTTTGGCAATGGCGTCGATTTCTTCGCGTGAGAGCATAGTATAGGGCAAATTTTTCTCTTTCAGCAGCTTTAAAAAGTGCATGGCTTTGCGGTCACGTTTTTTTATCTTATCTGCGTCGCAGTAAATATTGAAAATTTCACGTTTTCCGGCATTGATTACTGCCTCTATCGAGATTATTCCCTCAAAAACGGCTTTTTCGCCGCTGCTTTGGTATAAAGGCGCGGTATTTTCAAAATTATTGCTCATTTGCGCCTGTGTTTTCCTTAGATGAATTGTCGGCAGTGCCGTTCTCGCCGTCCTGTGCGGTTTCGGCAATTGTGCCGTCCTTGAACAGTCCCGTATATGTGTTTCCGCCGGCAAAGTAATATGTTCCGTTGCCTTCAAGAACTCCGTTTACAAAACTGCCCTCGTATTTTTCACCGTTTGCCCATGAGTAAGTGCCTGTACCTGTTCTTGCGTCGCCTGAAAAATCGCCTTCGTATACGTCGCCGTTTGCAAATACCTGCTTGCAGCGTCCGTTATATACCGAGCCGTCCGAGAGATTTACCGATACGTTTCCCGTACCGTCGCGGCGGTCGTTTACGTATGTTCCGTAGTAATATGAGCCGTCGTTCCAGTGATATTCTCCTGCGCCGTTTTTCATGTTGTCCTTAAATTCGCCGTAGTACCATGAACCGTCCGAAAAAGTGTATTTGCCGACACCGTTCATTCTGCCGTTTTCAACTTCTCCGTCGTAGACATCGCCCGACGCGTATTCGATAAGCGCGTGTCCTGTTCTTATATCGTCCTTGAAGTCGCCCGTGTAGACGTCTCCGCTGGATTTGTACGTGATTTTGCCCGCGCCTGTGCGGTTGATGCCGTCAAGCTGACCTTCGTAAACGTCGCCGTTTGAATATGTGATTTTTCCGTTTGCGCTGTCCTTGTCTTTTTTCAGCTTGCCTTTTGTACCGTCTGAATAGCTGAGCTTTCCGTTTGTTGGCTGACCGTTTACAGTCCAGCCAGAGAACTTAACATTGTCCTCTTTGACGTAGCGGTATCCGAGAGAATAGATTATAATTCCCGCGGCAGCGAGAAAAATAAGCGTTACAAGTATTACCCAAAGCAGGGGATTGGTGCGGTTTTTTGATCTTGCCGACATTTATGATTCCTCCTAAAGAATGATTTTAATTTATATTCGGCTGAGGTATTGTGGGATTGGGTTTAGGAATTACGGCGCCGCCCGAAGAACCGGCGTCCGAATCAGACGTTTCATTTTCGCCGCCGGTCTGATTTTCTTTACCGTCAGAAATATCACCCTGAGCAGACTCAATATCGTCCCGAATGTTATCGCTGTTGTCCGTTTCGTCAGCACTGTCGGGATCTTCAGCGCTTTCGCCGTTTTTGCCCGACTGCGTATTGCCGGATACCTGCTTATCCGAAACAGACGTTCCGAAGTTTTTGAATGAGTTGCTTGCGAATCCCGAAAGCCATGTTATAACCGTGCATGAAACAGCCGCAGCAAGAGCGAGAGCGATTATAACAAGAACCGTATATACAGGTTTTGATTTTTTGAATCTGTACTTTGTTTTTGCCTCTTCGGACTTGCTTTCATCTATGAAAAACAGGTCGTTTTCGCTGTAAGAGTATTTTGGCAGCTCTCCGAAGTTTTTTACGCCGCGCTTCGTATAAGCGCCGATCAGTCTGTTAAGTCCCGTGTGGGTCTTGGCTGCGGAAAGAACTATTTTCTGCCTGAATTTTGATGAAATACCAAGCTGTGCCAGAGTTTTCGCGCTTGTGCTGTCAAAACAGCCGTTTTTGTACAGCGACATTATGAATAGATTTAGCGTGCTTTTCTGAAGTGCGGTATAAATGACCGCCAGAACAATTCCTGCAAAAATAGCCCATACCGCAGCGTTTAATGTAATAAGTCCGTCAGACATTTTTCCTCCGTTATCCTCTTATTCGGCAAAAATATCGTTTCCGCAAAGATTTTTAAGCAGCGCCTCAAGATCCTCTTTGCTGTAATATTCAATTTCAAGAACGCCCTTGTCGGGAGATCTTTTGTTGTTGACAAGCTTTGCTTTTCTGCCGAACTTTGAAGAAATCTTTTCTTCAAGCTTTGCAATGTATATCTTTTTGTCGTCAAGATTTGATATATCGGCAGTCTGAGATTGCTTTTTGTCTTTTTCCGAAAGCAGTTTTTTTACAAGCGATTCTGTCTCTCTTACCGACAATCCTTTGCCGACCACAGATTGCAGTGCGTCGAGAATGTCGTCCTGATTTCCGAGGGATAACAGCGCACGCGCGTGACCGGCCGTAATGTCTCCGCTTGAAAGCGAATCGAGAACCTCGTCGGGAAGCGTGAGCAGACGCAGAGAGTTTGTAAGCGCGGGACGTGAAATTCCGACTATTGCCGCTGTCTGTTCGTGCGTAAGACCGAATTCGTCAATAAGACGCTTTAATCCGAGAGCCTGCTCGACGGGATTGAGATCCTCTCTCTGTAAGTTCTCGACAAGCATAATTGCGGCGGCGTCCGTGTCGGATATGTCCTTTACGACTACGGGAACTTCCGTAAGACCTGCCATTTTAGCAGCTCTCCAGCGGCGCTCTCCCGATATTATCGAGTATTTTGTAACGTCGTGCAGCGCTGAATCGGTGTTTGCTTTTCTTACCACAAGCGGCTGAAGAACACCGTGGCGTTCTATTGATTCGCTGAGAGATTTCAGTGCGTCGTCGGTGAAAATTTTGCGCGGCTGATTTTTGTCCGGCTCAATGTCGGAAATGCGCACATTCAAAACTCCCGCACTGTCCGCTGTTTCAAGATCCGGCGCGGAAAACAGCGCGTCAAGACCTTTTGTATTCAAACCTTTTCTTTTTTCCATTGATAATTCCTCACGATATGTAATTTAATAAAATATTAACACCTATATATGAACCTGATATAAACATCAGAACTGAAAATACAGAAACGGATTGAAACTGTTGCCCGCAAGATGACAGGTACAGACGAATAGCAGCGTAAAGATCAAGACCAATCTTGAAATGCCTGCAAATAATGAGAGTACAGTTCCGGAAACGCACATCTTTCGGTAAAGCTTTTCAATGTATTTTATAACGGGCGTGCAGAATAAAAACGCCGCAGCAATCCAGAATATGTTGTTGAGAATTTCAAATCCCGTCTGCATATCGTAAAGCGCCGATGTGCCTGAAAACATGACTTTAAGATAATCGGCAGCGCCGTAAAAGCTTGAAAATCTGAAGAAAACAAATCCGACGTTGACAATGATGAGCAGATATATGTGTCTGAAAAACGACGGTATTTTTTCAAATACGGGCTTGGTAAGCCGCTCAAGCATGATAAATAACCCGTTGTAAAGTCCCCAGATTATGAAATTCCAGCTTGCGCCGTGCCAGAAACCCGTCAGGAACCATACTATAAACAGATTTCGGTAAACGTGCAATCTGTTTCCGCCGAGAGGTATGTACACGTAATCGCGGAAGAACGAGCCGAGGGTTATGTGCCAGCGCCTCCAGAACTCGCTTACCGACTTTGAAATGTACGGATAGTTGAAGTTTTCGGGAAATTTAAAGCCGAACATATGACCTAAACCTATTGCCATATCCGAATATCCCGAAAAGTCAAAGTAAAGCTGCACCGTGTACATTATAATGCCGAACCATGCCGCAGCACAGGAGAGAGTACCTGCGTCGGCGTTCATATACTTGTCTGCGAATACTCCGGCAGCATTTGCAATTATAACTTTTTTGGAAAGACCGAGAGTAAAGCGGTAAATTCCGTGAGAAAACTTGTTCAGAGTTTCGTTTCTCTGCTCAATGCTCTCGGCAACGTCGCCGTATCTTACAATGGGACCTGCGACAAGCTGAAAATACATTGAAAGATATAAAAGATATTTGAAAAAACTCTTTTGAGATGTCTGTTTGCCGCGGTATACGTCTATAACATAGGTAAGCGTCTGGAAAGTGTAAAAAGATATGCCGATAGGCAGCCTGAACTGCGGAACATACAGAGAAAGTCCGGTTAAAGCGTTAATGTTTGAAATTATAAAGCCCGAATATTTGAATACGATGAAAATGCCGATGTCTGTAAGCACCGAAAGGGTAAGCGAGAATTTGGCACGCGCGGTGCCGAGGTGCTTTTCGATAGACTTTGCATGAATATAGTCCGAAAAAGCCGTAAGAATAAGCAGAAATACCCATATCGGTTCGCCCCAGGCGTAAAAAATCAGCGAAAACAGTATCAGAACCGCACTTCTTGCTTTGCCTTTGGGCATTATGAAGTATAGTATCAGATTTAACGGTAAAAATAAATATAAAAATATAAGGCTCGCAAAAACCAAAATATTCACTCCATTGTGTTATGCCGTAATTTGCGGCAAAATAAGCGGTGAAAGGAAATTAAAATGGATAAACATTCTTACAGTGAAAAGGAAAAAGAGGTGTTCAGAAAATACGCCGAAAAAAATTCTCCGAAATCAAATCTGCTGAAGGACTGCGTGTGCGCTTTTATAGTCGGCGGACTTATATGCGTCGTCGGTCAGGGGATAACAGATCTCGGCAAGGCGCTCGGCGTAAATGCGGAAAACGTCAAAATTTTAACGCCGGTGACTCTCGTATTTCTTTCATGCCTGTTTACGGGACTCGGCTGGTATTCAAAACTTGCAAAACATGCGGGCGCGGGAACACTGGTGCCTATAACCGGATTTGCAAATGCCGTGGCGTCGCCTGCAATAGACAGTAAGTCCGAAGGATATGTTCTCGGTGTTGGAGCCAAGATGTTTACCATTGCGGGACCCGTAATTCTCTACGGAAGCACTGCGTCGGTGGTTTGGGGAATAATCTATTACTTTATGAATAAGTAAAACTATTCAATGTTGATTTCGTCAAGCTCGATTGCGTCGTTTGCGTCAAAACGTGTGCGAGCCGGAATTTCCGTGCTCTTTCCGCATACCTTGCAGAAGATCTTTACTTTGTCGTAGTCGATAACGGCTTTTACCGCATGGCTTCCGCATGAACAGGTTATCTTTTTGTCCTCGTCGAGGTTTCCGATTGCAAATAAAACCTCTCTCATTACGTTCATGTCCGCAACCATCAGATTCGCGCTCTTTTTTGCGTCGTCGTCCTGTTCATCTGCGTTTTCGGTAAGCTCGCGTATAGCGGCAGCCGACGCGTCGATCTCATCTTCGACAAGATCTTCTTCACCGATAAAGCAAATGTCAAGACCCGTAAAAGAGCAGGGAAGCGTTATTATGTCTTTGCCGAAAAACATTTCTTCGGAAATTTTGTAAGGGTGCGGATGCGGACACATAAGGCACGGAACATTAAGTTCTATCGAGCCTGACGGAGTTTTGTTAATTTCAAGCGCGGACTTGTGACACTCAATGCAGGTAAGCTTTAAAGGTCTGTCAAGTGAATTTTTTGTAATGTCCGACGTTATAACGCTTGCGCAGAAAGGACATCTGTATGCTACTCTTACTTTTTTATTTTCGCTCATTGTAAAAACCTCTTAAAAATCAGATAAGTACGCCGCTTTGGCAGCGTTCGTAATAGAAAAGATATTGCTGTGCTATTCCGGCATACTCACCGGAAAAATGGCATGACGGGCGTTCGCTGTAATATTTGGCGAGAATTTTTTTAACCCAGACGTCAATGGGAAACGCGTCGTATTTGGAAAAACCGAATAACAGCGTGCAGGCTGCGACTTTCGGACCTACGCCCTTTATGCACTCAAGAGCCGCCGCAGCGTCGGTTAAGTTCATCTTCGATATTTCTTCAAGGTCAATTTCGCCCGTTGTCACTTTTTTTGCGGCGTCGTATATGTACTTTGCGCGAAAACCCGTTTTCAGCGCGAATATTTCGTCCTCACCGGCATTGTACAGACTTTCGGCTGTCGGAAAAGCATAATGCATTTTACCGAAAGCGTCGGTAAACGGTGTGCCGAACTTCTGCGACATATTTTTAATTATGCCCTTTATACGCGGTATGTTGTTGTTCTGGCTTATGATAAAAGAGCAGAGAGTTTCCCATTTGTCCTGCCTAAGTATGCGTATTCCGGAGGAGAACTTTGCCGCGCGCGACAGCGTTTCGTCGTCCGAAAACGAAATGATTATATCCGAGTATTTTCGGCCCCAGTCAAAAAAGTTTTTCCAAATCTTTTCAAAATCGTCCTCGGTGCAGCCGTAGAAGTATATGTTATCTTCGTCCTGGGCTACTTTCAGATATTTTGAAAAAGCAACGCCTTCGTATATGTTTCCCGTTTCGTCGGCTTTATCAAATCTGAAACACTGACCGCAGTCGAATATCTGTGAAAGACAGAAATTTTTCGGACGTTCGATTTTGAATGTTGTGTTTTGAAGGTTTTTGTCCTGTGTCATGTATAACCTCGTATAAATTTACCTGTTTGTTGTTGACATTGTACACTGCAAATGTTATTATAAACATGAAAGGTGATGAAAATTTTGGAAGAAAAGATATATACAATACCCGTAAACGAAGCTTTTTCAAAAAAGGACGGCTGTCCGTTCTGCAGGCTTGCCGCGGAGCTTGAAAATACCGAGCGCGACCTCATAATGGGGGCGTCAATGATGGAACCCGATATACGCATAAAGACAAACAGATCGGGCTTTTGCAAAAAGCACTATAAGCAGATGTTTGAGATGAACAACAGACTCAGCCTTGCGCTTATGCTTGAGAGCCATCTCGGAGAAATCGCCGGAGAGACGGTCATATATAAGGATTCTCTTCTCGGTAAGGATAACAGCAAAAAAGCGTGCGAGAATATGGAACGCATACATAAGAGCTGTTATATATGCGAAAAAACCGCAGAGAAATTTGAAAAAATGCTGCTTTGCGCGGTGCTTCTGTGGCAAACCGAACCTGAATTCCGCGAAAAGTGCCTTTCACAGCCGTATTTCTGCCTTGAACACGCAGGAAAGTTTGTCGAAACAGCAAAATATAAGCTTGATAAAAAGCTTTTTGCAAAG
The DNA here is from genome assembly GCA_900551295.1 of uncultured Eubacteriales bacterium. GTDB lineage: Bacteria > Bacillota > Clostridia > Oscillospirales > CAG-382 > UMGS1387. Next base: position 62,963 of record URVJ01000005.1, read on the forward strand.
TTTGCCGAGAATATCAGCGACGTGCAGAAAAAATATATCGAATCGCTTAAAGAGGACGTTTCGTGGTACTGCAAAAAGTTTGATTACCGTTACGATAACGAGCCGTGGGGCAATGCTAAGGACTCGGTGGAACGCGCGATACGCTTTCTTTCGGGTGAGTATTGATTTTGCCCTTTATTTTTCAGAAATATTTATGTCATCACCGCCGTTTTCGGCGGTATTTTTGTTTCTTGCGAGCTGATAACATAAAGCCATGAGCGAGTCGCCGAGGTGGACGTTTTCGATTACGGCGCCGCTGTCGGGAAGTGTAATTTCAGCATTTGAAAAATTCCAGAAACCTTTGACACCGGCGGCGCTGAGATTAAGCGCGGCGTCGTAGACCGCAGCTTTCGGCAGAGTAAGTATTGCAATGTCAATTTTGTTTTGTTTGCAGAAATCGCACATTTGAGACGCGTCCGTTACGGTAATTCCGTTGTGGACAGTGCCTATAATGCTTTCGTCGGTGTCAAAAAGCCCTAAAATCCTGACGCCTCTCTTCTCAAAGAGCGCGTTTGATGTAAGAGCTCGTCCGAGATTTCCCATTCCCACGACGACCGCCGTAAATCCGCAGTCAACGCCCAATATCCTGCTTATTTCGCCGTAAAGGTATTTGACGTTGTAGCCGTAACCCTGCTGACCGAATCCGCCGAAACAGTTGAGATCCTGTCTTATCTGGGACGCGGTTACGTTCATGCGTTCGGAAAGCTCGCGTGAAGAAATGCGCAGTGTTCCCTGACGTATAATTTCGCGAAGGTATCTGAAATATCGCGGAAGCCTGCGTATGACTGCATTTGATATGTATTTTTCGTTATTCTCGTTTGATTTTTCCTGTGAATTTATATTTTGCCGGTTATTCATTTTTTTTCTCCGTAAAAATAAATTTGTTGTTTTAATATGTATCGAAATAATTTCGTTGACATAATGTTTCCACACTTTCAACAGGGTTTTCCACAGGTAGAAATGTAAAATTGTGTCGAAAATGCATTTAACTGCGTAATTTTGAAACCTTGAAAGAGGAGTTTTCCACAAAATGTTGAAAACTTCAGGAAAACATAATGTTTTGTGTGTAAATCGTATTTCTTTGCTTTTTATACTTCGTCAATGCCCATTGTTGCATAAGCGTTGAGAGAAAGAGGAGCGCATTTGTGAGCAAGCGTGTATTCGTAATATGCCTGTGCTCCGATCATTGCGGCATTATCTCCGCATAGTGAGAGCGGAGGAACAAAGAGCTTAATGCCGTTATCGGCGCATATCTTTTCAAAAGCGGCCCTTATGTGACTGTTTGCGCTTACACCGCCCGCAAGTACAAGTTTTGAGCCGGTAAACTTTTCCTTGTCTTTTAAAAGATGTTCAAAGCGCGATGTCACGGTTCTTACAACAGCGTCGGTAAAGCTTGCCGCAACGTCGGCTTTGCTGTAAGGCTCGTCTTTTTGTTCATGCATGTGAATGTAGTTTATAGCCGCGGTTTTAAGCCCCGAAAAAGAGAAGTCGTAGGGTGAATCCTTGACAAAGGCGACGGGAAAATCAATCGCCTTCTTGTTCCCGTCATACGCAAGTTTGTCCATTTTCGCACCGCCGGGATATTGCAGTCCCATAAGCCTTGCTACCTTGTCAAAAGCCTCGCCGGCGGCATCGTCGCGTGTAGAACCGAGAATTTCAAAGTGTACGTAATCATTGACGGAGATAAGCGAGGTGTGACCTCCCGATAAAACAAGTGCGGTAAATGGCGGTTCGAGAAGTTCGGCACCGTTAAGTCCGTTGTAGTGCGTATAGTTTGCGGCTATATGTCCGCGTATGTGATGAACCGGAATAAGCGGTTTTGAATATGAATAGGCAAGACCTTTTGCAAAATTTACGCCGACAAGCAGCGCGCCTATAAGTCCAGGGCAGTTTGTTACCGCAACGGCGTCAATGCCGTCCATTGTAAGACCGGCGTTTTTAAGCGCACTCTTTGTGAGCGAAGATATAGCCTCCGTATGAGCGCGGGACGCTATTTCGGGTACAACGCCGCCGTAAAGCGCGTGTATTGCAATCTGAGAGGCTATTTCGTTTGATAAGATCTTTCTGCCGTCTTTAACGACCGACACTGCGGTTTCGTCGCACGAAGATTCAACAGCAAGTATGTTCATTTTTGCATTTATTCCTTTGTTGTAGTTTGTTGAGTGTTAAATTCCTTTATCATAACGCACGCGTCCTCGTTCGGGTGACGGTAGAAGTTTTTTCTGATGTCCGTCTTTAAAAACCCGTGTTTTTGATAAAGAGATATTGCCGCAAAGTTTGATACTCTCACTTCAAGGCTTATCTTTTCTGCCGATTTGTCGGCGGCATATTTGCAAAGTTCGCGCATAATGGCGTCCGCAATGCCTTTTCTGCGAAGTTCGGGAGCTACGGCAACGTTTTGAATTTCAATTTCGTTCGGTATGAACGTAAAGCTCACATATCCCGAAATCTTTCCGTCAATCACGGCGCAGAGTATGCGGTTGAAATTATATCCCAGAAAATCATGTACCGCAGAGGCAGACCATGGTTCCGAAAAGCACTGCTTTTCAATCTGTGAAATGCTTTCAGAGTCTGAAATGCCTGCAAATCCGAGTGTAATTTTGTCACCTGTCATTTTCGGCGCAAAGCTCCTTTAAAAGTCCGCATACATTTTCGTAAAGCTCATCACAGCAAGCCTCGTAAACCCCACAGTCACCGCCGTAAGGGTCTGCAATATCATGACCGAAAGTAAAGATCTTATCCGCATATTTCGGAAATTGCGAACATAAAGCCGTGGCGTGCGCCCTTGTCATGCAGATGACCGCAAAACTCTGCGCAACCGACTGTTCGTCAACTTTCTGCGACGTGTGAGAAAACTCAATACCGCGTTTTTTGAGTGCAAGATACGCATTTTTGCTCAAAGGCGAGTGTCCCGATGCGCTGATTCCCGCAGAATCCGCGAAAAATTCTTTATTTTGGCAAAGTTCTGCAAAAATAGCCTGCGCCATAGGACTTCTGCACGTATTTCCCGTGCATACAAAAAGTATTTTTTTCATTAATACCCAAACTTTCCCGTAAGCGAATCGTCGTTTTCAACCCAGTCCGAAACGTTGAACTCAGTATATTCCGTCGGCGTGTTTCTTACAATTACTTTTGATATTCCGGCATTAATTACAAGGCGTTTGCACATGGGACAGCAGCAGGTGTCTGGAACAAGCTCGGAATCGGGATAGCTTATGCAGGCAAGGTACAGAACGGAGTCGAGCATATCTTCGCGTGATGCCGCAATGATCGCGTTCTGCTCGGCATGAACCGAACGGCACAGCTCGTATCTTTCGCCGCGCGGAATTTTGAGATGCTCTCTCATGCAGAAACCGAGATCCGAACAGTTTTTGCGCCCTCTCGGAGCGCCTGCATATCCGGTTGAAACTATAACGTCGTTCTTTACTATTATCGCACCGAAACGTCGGCGTATGCAGGTTCCGCGCGTGGCTACCGTTTGGGCAATGTCGAGATAATAGTTTGTTTTGCTGATACGTTCCATTTTTGCACCTCTTTTGTCTTTGAAAAAACGGCGATAATATTGTCATTTTATAAAGAATATTATACATTCTTGCGCCGCATTTGTCAATACTTACGCTCTCATGAGAGCCAAAAAGATACCCCGGTTTTAACCGGGGTTTTTAAGAAATTTATCAGAAATTTGTCTTAATGTAAAGATTTTCGTTTTCGACCTTGAAATCGTATCCGAACACTTTGCAGATAAGGTCGGCAGGAACCATCGGCAGACCGTCGTCAAGGTAGGGAACACAGTCAAGATATACGGTTTCTCCGTTGATTACCGCTTTGTTTGTGCCGATATAGAAGAATATCGAGCGGTTGTTTGCAAAAATTGAGAGCTTTTTCTCGGGAGCATTCCATTCGTAATAAGCGCCGAGCCTGTAAAGCGTCATGCGTTCGTTGAATATCGGTATCATGACGTGTTCGCCGCATATTGCATACGGATTGTCGAGAATAACATTTGCGCCGTCGATAAACAGCTGTTTTGTCTTTTCTGAGGTTGCGGTATAGAAGATCTCGGCGGAGTAAATCTTTGTTGTGACGAGCGGAATTTCGGACGGATCTATTCTGACGCTCAAAAGATTTCCGACATAAGGATCGTTTCCGGGACGTCCGTTTGAAAGATTTATCAGATATTCGTGTTTGCCTTTCTTCACATTAAAGCCTGCGGCATTGCGGCTGCACCATTCGGGACTTGATGTTGTTCTGAAGTATACCACACCGTTGTCGAAATCGGAAGAATCCATAACAATGCGCATATGCGTCGCTTTTTCACAAGGTATATCGAGTGTATCGGTATATATTGCCTTTGCGTCGTTTCCGACGGAAACAAAGCTTACGCAGTTCTTTGAATTAACAGGTTTTACCTCGTCGGTTTTCCAGTGCTCATCGTCTATAATAAGCTTCTTGGTAACTCTTGATTCGTCAAAGTCTATGTTTTTTACGATCTTAGGCCTTAGTTCAAGCGGACGTATGGTTTTTCTATCTTGAGGATAGAGATATGACAGGCGCTTTAACTGCTTGGCGGTGGGTTTTACGTCTTTTGCGCCTTCGCCGCGTCCGTCGGTATATACGTCCCTTATAACGTTTACATATCCGAATCCGTTAAGTCCCGACGGCATTATGTAAGTACCCTCGCCGTACTCGTTCCAGTTTGACAGCATTACGAATTTCTTTGTCCATTCGGGAAGATTTTCATAAGAGGGAAGAAGTTTGTCGCGCATATAGAGGTTGATCTTTTTAAAGCCTGATACGCTTACGCAGGGAACTCTTGGCGAACCCCATGCAAGTCTGTTGAAACCTGTGCTTGCGGTAGGAATAAAGTGCATTATGTCTTCAAGCCTTTTCATGGCTTTGCTGCGGTTTATCATGTAATCCGCATTGTTGCCGTTTATGCCCCAGTTGTAGGCATAGCACGCGTCAAATCCGGCACGGTAAAGCGTTTCGGACGGCGTTGCACTGCAGAAAATGACCATGCCGTCGTAACCGAGTTTCGATACCTCGCTTCTGAGGTAGTCGAATTCCTCTTTCAGAGCCTCGGGACTTCCGAATTCCTCAATGAGTCTCTGAGGAGCGAAAACACCCATTATTGCTTTATTGTCAATGCGTGCATACCGCTTGTCCGAGAAGAAGTTTTCAATCCAGTACGGGACAAAGTTCTTTCTGAACATCTCGGAGTTTTCGGGTCTTCCGCCGTTTGCCTCCCAAAGCAGACCGAACTGCATCATGTCGCTGTATTTTGCACACAAAAAGCCGTCCACAAGCGCGTTGTTGAGGCGTGTGCGTTTTAACGGGATCGTTCTCTGGAAACCGTCGGTGTACCAGCAGTAGAACTGCATATTGATACCGTTTTCGACCATGAATTTAATTTCCCAGTCCGCAACTTCGGGCAGTCCTTCGTCGTAATATCCTATAACAGGTCTTGTTTCGGGAAAGGGAGTGATTCTGTCCCAGCCCACATGGTCGCCAGTGCGCCACATGGAGCACATATTTATGCCGACGTTGTATTTTCCGTAACCTTTTGCCGGAACAGGTCTCGGGCAATAGTCGGAATACTCTATGTCGTACCACATTTTAATGTCGTCGAGCCAAAGCTCGGCTCCGCCGCGGCACTCAAATTTCAATCCGTCGGTAAAGTCTGCGCCAAAATCAACCTCGTAAGGCTCTTTTGCGTTGAGAGAAATGTAAGCCTTATGTTTGTCCGTATCAACGCTTACTCTCAGAATGTACCAAAGGTCATAGCGGAACGGACGTAAAACTTTGCCGCCGGCGCTGACGTTTCCGTTTTCAAATGTAATATTCAGCGCGCTTTTTCCGGCGGATATGAGACTTACGTCATATGCCCCCTTGTTTTCGGGAGTGTAAACGTACGCTTCAAGAGTAAATTTTCCGTCGGCTTTTTCAAATTCCGTCGAAACAGCACCGTTCTTTACGTGAAGTTCGTCGTTTTTTGAAACGAATGCATCAGCATTGTCTGTCTTTTTCCAGTCAAAGGGAAAATCTCTTTCGGCGGTAGTGATAAACGAGCTGTTTGTGATAAAGTCGGCGTAAAGATCGAGTGTTCCCGGAACAACGTCTATTATGTGACCGGAAAGAGTGCCTACTTTGTAGAATTTAAAGCTGTCGGCTAGCATGGGCACGGCACCGCACAGTTTTGAGTTTATGTAATACGTTACGGTTTTGGTGTAAAAATCGAGAATTATTCTGAAATAGTATCTTTCGCATTTTGCCGCGCAGTCAAGCAGCTTTACGGGTTCAAAACCCTCTCCGAGAGCATAGAAACAGCCGTCGTTTGTAAAAAGACGCATAATGTCGTTTTCGTCTTTGTCGTACATGCTTATGAGAAAGCCGTCAAATCCGCTTTTGATGTCAGCAAACGTTTCAACCGTGAATATGCCCGAATCGCCGACCTGCGTTTCCCTTACAAGCGCCGTAGGATATTTGCCGCTTACGTTTGAGATGGAGTACGGGCCTTTGTCGCGCTCAAGCTTTTTTGCGCCTCTGCCGTCGTAGTTCCAGCCCGAACCTGTTCCCTCAACCCAGCTTATGTAGTAAGTGTCCTGGTTGATAAGATATTTGCTCTGCCTCTTTTCCATGATAATATCTCTCCTTTTATTTACAAATTAAAAAGATAAAAATCAGTCTTCAAATTCTATGTTGCCGTCGTCGTCCATGCTCTTTATAACAGCAAGGGATTTCAGGTTTATGCCCATGCTGCGAAGCGCTTTTCCGCCCGCCTGGAAGCCTTTTTCTATGACTATTCCGACGCCCGTAACTTCGGCGCCCGCTGTCTTTACAATGTCGATAAGACCGAGAGATGCTTTGCCGTTTGCGAGAAAGTCGTCGATTATGAGAACCTTGTCGTCGGGTTTTATGAACTTTGTCGATACCATGATGTCGTAGGATTTTCCGTATGTAAAGGATTCAACCTTGCTTGTAAATACGCCGCCGTCAATGTTTTTGCTCTTTGCTTTTTTTGCAAATACGACCGGAACGCCGAAATACTGTGCCGCGATACAGGCAATGCCTATGCCGGAGGCCTCGACGGTAAGAATACGCGTTACCGGAACGTCGGAAAACAGACGCTTGAATTCCTTTCCTATCTCGTTGTACAGATCAACGTCGATCTGATGGTTTAAAAAACTGTCAACCTTGAGAACACCGCCGGGAGCGACATTTCCGTCCTTTAAAATCCTTTGTTTGAGAAGATCCATTGTAACTACCTCGCAAGTATATTTTTTTTACATAAGTATACTATGGATTTCCGATATTTGCAACACATTTTTCAAAAATAGCACAAAAACACATTTTGTAAAAGACCATACAAAAAAAGAGCCGTTTTACGGCTCGGAGAAATGTGCGCGTATAAAATTCATATGTCCTTTTTCTCAACTATTCTGATGTTTTCAATGGGGAAACCGGTTTCGTTCTTGACTATTTCTGAGATCTGTGCAACCTCAGCCGTAAGAAGTCCGGGGGATTTAACGATGACGTTTATGTTTTCCCCGCTTATAATGGCAAGACAGTCCTCAAAACCCTTTGCCTTTATCATTTCCTCAACGTTCGCTTCGGTTTCAATGTCGGTAGCTATCTGCATCATTTCGGAAAGAGCTTTGTCTTTTACGTCGGGCATGGTTTCCGAACTGTCAACGACTACCTGAAGAGTTTGCAGAGCCTCTCCGCGCGAACGTTCGCGGTTGATTACGGCGGTTTCAAAGTATCCGTCGGTCTGATCTTCAGACGCGTCAGACGTGCTGTCCACAAGCTTTGCCTCGCCGAGAATCTTCGCGCTGTCCTCGGTGCTGTTCTGAGAAGTGTAAAGATAGTCGCTTATCTGAGAAGTTGCGCCGCCTCCGCTTTTTACGTCTGTGTATACTGCCGTTGCTATAAGAGCGACAGCGGCAAAGATAATAACGGGCTTTTTGTGCTTTGCAATGGCTTTCAGTGCTTTTTTCATGATGATGTATTACCTCCGGTAACGTAAATTTTTGTTTCGGATATGTTTAAAGCCGTAGCCGCGGCTTTAAGGACTTCATTTTTCACATGTTTGCTGTTTCCGCCCTCGCATACGATAAGCACGCCTTTAATTTTTGGATTGAGCTTTTTTACAATGACAGGCGCTTCTCCGTCGGCGCGGGAACTTGTCGTGGCAAGTTGCTTTTCGGTGGTTTTCTGACCTGAATCGTCCTGACCGAGAGTTTCGTCGAGCTTTGCATTGCTTGCATATACCGTTTCAAAGGAACATTCAAGCGTTATCATGACGCTGGTTTTGCCTGCGCCGTCGATTTTGTCAACTGTCTCCGAAAGGCTTTTTTCAAGCGAAATGCGGTAATCCTCGGGAGTTGTCTCGGCGGATTGTTTTGCACTCTTGCCGTCGGACTGTATAAAACCCGAAAGAATTAAGAGTAAAGAACCCGTAAGTGCCGCCGCGGCAAGAATAACGCCTTTTGCGTGTGAAATAAAGAACTGTTTTGCTGCGTTGTTTTTTGTACAGTTGTCCATGATTTTATTCTCCGTTTACTGTTGCGTTTATTCCCAGATCTTCACGTACATATTCTTTTATGTCATGAGCCGCATATAAACATTCCTCCCTGAGAGTAATGTCGGCAGCCGTCTCAAAAGACGCGTCGTTATCTTGCCGTCTAACAAAATTTATGCATACGGAGTCGGGGAGTATTCCGAATTTTTCGTAAATTTTACCGCAAACATCATTTTCAAGCTGATTTTTCAAGAGCGTTTCGAGATTTTCCGTGTTTTTTGCGCTTTCGGCGGCGCTTTGTGAGAAAGACGGTAGGCTGTCGTCTGCCGAAAAAAATGAAGCGGTGTATTTCAGCGCAGGCATAAGCACACACACGCACAGGCTTAACGATACGGCAAGCTTTAGTCCGTTTTCGAGAGTTTTTGAGTGCTTTGCCGCGCCGTCCAGCAGAAATTCGCAGATGCCTGCGCAGATGCTTATTACAAAAATGTCGGTTATGTAGCTTTTGAAGAAACCTTGCATTTTGACCTCCGTCATATTGCCACCGCGGTTTTTATGAATATTGCAAGCATGATGATGAACGACGCACTGCAGCAGAGTAAAACCGAAAGCAGAATATTCAGCGCGCCGTTAAGCGAGTCAAGGTAGCCGCACTGAACCGAAAGACCGCAGAGTCTGGCGCACGCCGAACCGATAGAGCATATCAGCTTGAAAACAGCAAGCGTGCATATCGGCGGTATGACAAGATACAGAATGAACGCAGCTGCGCACGCACCCGATGTCGCTCTTATAAACGACACGCCCGAAAGCACCGTTTTAAGACTTTCGCTGACCATTCCTCCGGCAACGGGTATAAGCCTTGCGGCAGAGAATTTTACGCCTTTGAGCGCAAGCGTGTCTGCACTTGTTTCGAGCATGGTCTGAATAGACAGTATTCCGCAGAAAAGCGTCATTACAATGCCGGACAGCCACATACAGCAGTTTTTTATAAACGACGAAACGCCGCCGAGATCAACTTTTCTGCAAAGCGCCCCGACAGACGCAAGACATACGCATACCTTAACGCCGGGAATTACGAATTTTGAACCTATAAGCTGAAGAACCGTTACCGCACAGGTGCATACCGCGGCATTTCCCGCAGCAGCCGAAGTGTTTCCGCCGGCAGCGTATATTGCGCCCATCGAAGGGATAAACGACGCCATAAATGCGCACAGTCGCGAAACGCTGTCCGATATTGTTTCTATGCAGGAGCTTATCGGTATAAGCGTAAAGTATACGAGAAACAGCACTCCCGCAAAGGAAAATACATCGGAATACGCCGAAAAAGACGAGTTGACCGCACCAAAAACGGCGCTTATCAGAACGATTGCGCATATCCCGGCAAAGTATTTCGAATAAGCTTTTATTCCCGAAAAAAGCGCGTCCTTTACGGCTCCGAAAATACTGTTAAAGTCAAAAGCTTTGCGCACTTCCTCGGCTTTTTCGGCAGTGTCGCCGTCTGCGTAGCCGCTTATGCTGTTTTTGAATTCATCTGCCGTTTTTTCATAATAATCGGCGCTCTGGGCGCCTGAGGCAAATGTAAAAGCAAACATCAGCAATGCGCATAACAGAGCTGTTTTAAGACAGAAAATCAAGCGCATATTCAAACACCGTTTTAATCATGGGCAGACAAAAGGCTATCATGCAGCATTTTCCGAGAAGTTCGATCTTCGCTCCGAGCGAGTTTTCCGAACAGTCTCTGCAAAGCTCCGACGCAAACGCACATAAAAGTCCTATTCCCGTACATTTGAATAAAAGCTCCGCAAAACCGCCTACCGACGGATATCGGCTCTCAAGCGACTTTATGTATTCAAATACGGGTGAAAGCAGAATTACGGCGCAGGACATAAGCGAAAGATTGATAAGCATGACGGTAAAAAGCGCGTATTCGTCCTTGATTTTGCGCATGAGCACCGTAAAGACAAGACCGCAGACGGCGCACATAACAACTTTGTAAATACTCATATTCTTTTTACAGACCGAAAATGCTTCTTACCGCCGTAAAAAGCCTGTCTATTTCTCCGACCAGCATAAGCAGAACGATTATAACGCCGGCAATGGTGCAGAAAACCGCCTGTTCGTCGCGGCCGGATTTTGAAAGAATGTTGTTGGCAACCGAAACAAGTATGCCTACTCCCGCAATTTTCATAATAAGAGCTACGTCCATGATTGTTTTTTCCTTTTCGTATATAAAAATCTTTTAACCTCTGTATTAAAGCAGAATAAGAGCCGCCGTAAGACCGGCAAGCACTCCGAGCCTTGTATACAGGGCGCATTTTGAGTTTTCTTCGCGGCAAAGACCGTCATCAAGGTTTTGAGCGAGCGAAATGTATCTTTCGCAAAGCTGCTTTTCGTTTTGTATGCTTGAGCTTTTGCCGCATTTTGCCGCATATTCGCAAAACAGGGCGTATTCCTTTTCTCCGAGCCTAAGCCCCGGACATTGCATTGCATTTTCAAAGGAATCCGGACTTCCTCGGCGCAGAATTTCACAGAATCCGCTTTTTTCGAGCGCGGAACATTCAAAAACGCCGTATATTTCTTCAAGCGGCGCACCGCCGAATTCAATACCGGATTTTATCGAATGTAAAAGTCCTATCAATCCTTTTCTCTGGGCGGCGCGCGTTCTGATTCTTGCCGCGGCAAAAGCTCCGTACATGCTTAAAGCACCCGAAATGAGTATTATTCCTATGTACTTTATCATTTTCGCATTTTTACAGCACGTTCAGCGTGCCGGTAACTTTTTCTCCGCGTCTTTCAAGCGTGTAGACCGCGCCGAAAACCTTTTCGTCGAGCAGCATTTTGATGTGCGGACGTTCAAGCGCGGATTCAAGGCTGTTTGCGTGAACCGATGCAATGAGCATAACTCCGCCGCTTCTTGCATGGAGTATTTCGCGTGATTCATCGGCAGAACCTATTTCGTCGCATATCATGACCTCTGCGGATAACACGCGCGTTGCTGTTTCCATACCTTTTTGCTTAGGCATACCGGTAATAAAATCGCACGCGCAGCCCGAAAACACGGTTTCCATGAATATCTCGCTGCGTTCGTCGATAACGCATACGCGATAGAATTTTGATAAACCGTAAGCCGCCGTACGGCTTGACAGATTTACCGCAAGGTCGCGCAAAAGCGTTGTTTTGCCGACGCCGGGAGATGAACATATAAGTATTCCGCGCGAATTCGGAAAGCCGTGCTCCTTGATGTATTTCATTATGTCAGCGCTGCAGCCGGGTATGTGCCGCGGAAGTCTTATGTTTGCGCTTTTGATTTTTGTAAAGTTTCCCGCACTCGGAGAATATACGCCGCTTATGCCGACGCGTATTCCGAAACGCGAGATATATCCGTCACGCAGCGTCGGTTCATAGGAATATACCGAGCCTTTGCAAAGCCTGAATATAAACGAATCCATTTCTTCGGGAGATACGCATATTCCGTTTACCGTATCTTTTGTAATTCCGCTGTTTGTCAGTACGCAGTTGTCCGCACCTATCGTAAGCGTGCAAATTCCGTCGGAACGCAGCCGCAGTTCGTTTATGCTCTCAAGCGTTTTTTCATCGAGCCGGTCAAGCGCACTCTTTACTGTCTGCGGCAGAATGGGTTTTATCCTGTATATAGCACTGTCCTTTAAATTCATGTTTGTCACGAAATTCCTTTCCGTTATTTATCTCATACCCGTAATGAAATTGTATATCTGAACTATTCTTTCCCATGTCGATACGTCGATTATGCCGGTCTGCGGCAGCTGAAAACTGCGCTGGAATGCGCTTACGGCTCTTTGCGTCGCCGGTCCGAATATGCCATCGGCGTCTATGGTGGGAATTTGCGTAAAGCGTTCCGAAATGGTGTTGAGATATGTTTGCATTAGTCTTACGGCGTCGCCTCGTGAACCGATCGAAAGGTCGTTTCCGGGAAACTCCTGTTCGGGACTGTATTCGGTCGTCGCGCGTATTATGTCAAGACTTGTGTTGTACAGCACCTGCCAATCCTCAGGGGAAACAACTCCCGTCTGCTCGAGACCGAAAGTTCTCTGAAATTCTTTGAGGGCGTTTTGCGTGGATTCTCCGAATATTCCGTCGCGGCTGACACTGCTTACGGTAGGGTAGAATACGGCGATAAAGTCGAGTATGGATTGAAGTAAGTTTACATAATTTCCTCTGTCGCCTCTTTGGAGAGTAACGTCGGGTACTTCTCCCAAGAATGCGCGCAGCAATCCCTCTCCGATGACCTCCGCAAGTTTGGTAACTGCTGAAAATATAAAGGAAATTTTGTACCACGTCGCTTTTCCTACAATTCCGTCAACATTAAGGCCGAATATCTCCTGAAAATCGCGTACAGCCGCGTCGGTAGACGCACCGAATACACCGTTTATCGACGGTATAAGTGTGATTCCAGGGTAGTTGCGGCGTATGCGCATAAGCTGGTTCTGTATGTTTCTGACGTCATCGCCGCTGTCGCCGACACTGAGCGGTGCGCCGGGATAAGAGCCGGATACGTTTCTGACGTCGGTCGCCGTGTTTATCTCTATATCGTCGCCGTAGTAGTATCTGAGTATCTGGATAGGCGTATATCCCTGTTCCGCAAGCTCTACCGTACCCCATTGAGACATACCTTCGCACTGAACGCGTCTGCCGTCGCAGAATTGTGTAAACAGCGGATTGGCATTGCCTTGCTTTGATACGTATGAGTTAAAAATTTCATCAACGATACGGCTTATGTTTTCAAATATGTTTCTGCCCGGTACAAAAGCCTGATCGTAGCCGGTTGAACTTGTAATGTCGAAATTATAGCCTTGGCTCGGATACCATTCCGTAAAGATCCGATTGAGCGTAAGCGAGATTATGGCGTATATGTTTGCACGCAGCGAATCTTCGGGCCATGTCGGATATATTTCGGAGGATGCGACGTTTTTTATGTAGTCGGTGAACGGCACGGTGATGTTTTCGGCATTTGATGACGGTGCGCCGAGATGTACGACGACATTTTCGGGAATGTAGATTTCTTCCGTTACAAACGGCATTACTCCGTTTTCGTCTGGACCTTGCTGCACGCGCACATCGGGTATTAAAAGTTGGTTCGGAGGAATGGTGTAATCGACAACTCCGCCGTATATGTCCGAAAAGTCCGGGGTTATCGGAATGACCGATACCGGAAGATGGCTTTCGTTTCCGGCGAATATCTGAACCCTCTCCACTCTTACAGGAAAATAGCCCGGTGCGTCAACATAGACGTCGGCAACTGCATAAGGAACCTGCGAGCTGTTTTTGTTTGTCGAGTCCGCAGCGTCCGGAGCGTCTATTTTAATCTGCGGCGTAAGACCGGAAGAATTTGTTGAAAGAATGTAATTGTAATATGTCGACGAAACGTTTCCGTCGGAACTGAACCGTCCCGAAGAATCGGCAACGGGATGAAAACCCGCAGTCCTTACATAAACTCTTGCGTTTTGAATCGGTATGCTCTTGTCGGCAGCCGTAACTTCTACTGTCAGATAACCTTGCGACATTTTGAAGCTCCTTTCGTTTACTTTGCTAAATGTATATTCGGACTTGCTGACGGGTATGACTTATATTTTTTTGAGAGGCGTTCCAAAAGCGACATTTTTTTCGTCTGCGCAAATATATAATAAAACAGTATTCATTATATAAAAGGTGATGTGTTCGGATTGAGAACGGTATATGCCGATGTTGTGCTTGCGGTAAATTTTGCGGCGGATTATCTGATTATGTATATCAGCGGACGTGCGCTGTCGCTGAAGGTCAACGGCATGAAAATTGCTGCGGCGTCGGTTGCGGGAGCGTTGTTTGCTTTGGCATGCGAATTGTATATGTATGACAGCACGGCACAAAAGCTTGTTTTAGGTATACTTATGATACCTGTCATGTGTAAAATCTCGTATAAGACCGAAAGACGTGCGGCATTTTTAAAACTGTGCTTTGTATTCGTTTTTGTTTCGCTTTTGTTCGGCGGAGGAATGCAGCTTTTAAGCAGAATACTTATCGGAATTCTTGCAGGGAAAAAGAATTTTTCGGGCGGAATTGACGCACGCATGTTTGTTCTTTTCTCCGGAATTATGACGGCAGTTATGATGCTGTTCAGAAGAATATCGGGATTGTCGAAAATGCCGTCCGAAACCGCCGATGTCGTAATAAGCTTTGACGGACAGACCGAACGCGGCTTTAGTCTTTTGTGCGATACGGGAAATGTGCTGACAGATCCGTACAGCAGCCTGCCTGTGATAATAATAAAATCGGCGTGCGCACAGAAAGCGCCTGAAATCGCGGATATTGCACGGGGGATTGTTGCGGATAAAGACGCAGCGCTTGTTTCTCGTGTAAGATACATACCTGTAAGAACTGCGTGCGGGACTTCGGTTTTCTGCGCGGTAAGACCCAAAAGCGCTTTTTTAAAGCAAAACGGCGGAAAACTTTGCCCGCTTGATACCGTCGTTGCTTTTGATACGGGAGAGGACGATACATATTGCGGAACCGACGGACTTTTTCCGTATGAACTGTCACGGAATATATGACGTATAACCGAAAGGAGAATGTATTATGAAAGATATGATAATAAAACTGAAGTTGGCATTAAAAAGGCTTTTCGGAATAAAGGAGCATAAGCACGTAAGCCTTTGGGAACTTTACAGTATACTTGGTGAAAACTCCGTTTATTATATCGGCGGAAACGACGCACTTCCGCCTCCGTTAAGCACAAAAGAGGAAAGCGAAATAATCTCAAAACTGTCCTGTGCAGATGAAAAAAGCGCGGCTGAAATACGTAAAACTCTCATAGAAAGAAACTTGAGACTTGTTGTTTACATAGCAAAAAGATTTGAAAACACCGGAATAGGGATAGAGGATCTTGTGTCTATCGGAACCGTCGGACTTATGAAAGCCATAAATACTTTCAAACCGGACAAGAATATAAAGCTTGCGACATATGCATCGCGCTGCATAGAAAACGAAATACTCATGTATATACGCAAAAACTCACACTCAAAAAATGATATTTCTCTCGAAGAACCTCTCAACGTCGATTGGGACGGCAACGAACTTCTGCTGTCAGATATTCTCGGCACCGATGAGGACAGCGTTCACAGCCGTATTGAAAAAGAGGAGGAGAAAAATATAATACGCGACGCCGTAAGCCGTCTTGAAACAAGAGAACGTACAATTATAGAAATGCGTTTCGGTTTTAATGATCCAAAGGGACGCGAAATGACTCAGAAAGAGGTAGCCGATAAGCTCGGAATATCGCAGTCGTACATTTCAAGGCTTGAAAAGAAAATTATTCTTGAACTCAAGGACAGAATAGCAAAATTTTACTGATTTTCAGTCTGTCGTAGGCTTTAAGGATAAATTTTGTAAAAAATTGTATATACCTATTGAATAAAACCGTAAAATGTATTACAATATACTGAAAAGATTTTTATTTTGCGGAGGAAGCAATGGCTGACAAAAACAGAGATTTATCGCATATAAGAAACTTCTGTATAATTGCACATATAGATCACGGAAAATCCACGCTTGCCGACAGAATTCTCGAGATTACCGATACCGTTCAGAAACGCGAGATGGAGGATCAGGTTCTTGACAATATGGATCTTGAGAGGGAACGCGGCATTACCATTAAGGCAAGAGCCGTAAAACTGTCGTATAAATATGAGGGCGAAGAATATATTCTTAACCTTATCGATACTCCCGGTCACGTTGACTTCAACTATGAGGTCTCGCGTTCGCTCAGCGCCTGCGAAGGCGCACTGCTTGTCGTTGACGCAACACAGGGCATAGAGGCACAGACGCTTGCAAACGCTTATCTTGCTGTTGACAATAATCTCGAAATAATACCCGTTATAAATAAAATAGACCTCCCGAGCGCCGATATAGAGGGCACGCGAAAGGAAATAGAGGATATAATCGGAATACCTGCCGACGAAGCTCCGGCAATTTCCGCAAAAGCCGGAATAAATATAGAAGACGTGCTGATTCAGGTCGTAAAGAATATACCTGCGCCCAAAGGCGATATTTCAGCACCGCTCAAGGCGTTGATTTTCGACTCATATTATGACGCTTACCGCGGCGTTGTCGTCTATATACGCGTCTATGACGGCTGCGTAAAGGCAGGCGACGTAATAAGACTTATGTCCACGGGCGCCGACTATGAGGTAACCGAGGTTGGATTTCTCGAACCGTTCGGATTTTCAAAGTCGGACGAGCTTCACGCGGGCGAAGTCGGCTATATAACGGCTGCAATAAAGACGGTAGGTGATACGAGAGTCGGCGATACCGTAACTCTTGCTGATAATCCCGCAAAAGATGCGCTGCCCGGATTTAAGCACGCACTTCCCGTCGTTTTCAGCGGCGTATATCCCGCGGACGGAGCAAAATACGGAGATCTTCGCGACGCTCTCGAAAAACTTGCGCTTAACGACGCGGCACTTACCTATGAACCCGAAACGTCAACGGCTCTCGGATTCGGATTCAGATGCGGATTTTTGGGACTTCTCCATATGGAGATACTTGAAGAAAGACTTGAACGCGAATTCAATCTTGACCTTATCACGACCGCGCCGAGCGTTATATATAAAATAAAACCGCGCAGCGGAGAGGCCTACTATATTGATAACCCGTCAAACTTTCCGACGGGTGACGAAATAGAGGAAGTTTCCGAGCCGATAGTCAACGCGAGCATAATCTGTCCTACCGAATATGTAGGCAGTATAATGGAACTCTGCCAGGACAGGCGCGGAACTTATAAGGATATGAAATATATCGACACCAACCGCGCCGAACTTCACTATGTTCTTCCGCTGAATGAGATAGTGTATGACTTTTTCGATGCGCTCAAATCAAAGACGCGCGGATATGCGTCGCTTGACTACGAACTTGCGGGATACGCACCGTCAAAGCTTGTAAAACTCGATATACTGCTTAACGGCGAGGTTGTCGACGCGCTTTGCTTTATTGTTCACGCCGATAAGGCTTACGCAAGAGCAAGAAGAATTGCCGAAAAGCTCAAGGATAATATACCGCGCCAGCTTTTTGAAATACCGATACAGGCTGCGATCGGCGGTAAGGTAATAGCAAGAGAAACCGTAAAGGCACTGCGCAAGGACGTTCTCGCAAAGTGCTACGGAGGCGATATTACAAGAAAAAAGAAACTGCTTGAAAAGCAGAAGGAGGGCAAAAAGCGTATGCGTTCTTTCGGAAGTGTGGAGGTTCCGCAGGAGGCGTTTATGGCTGTGCTTAAATTCGACGACGATAACTGATTGCATAAAAATATCGGATAAGAGGAAAAAATATGAAAGGATTGGGACTGTACTTTCACATACCCTTTTGTGTGAGCAAGTGCGGTTACTGCGATTTTTACTCCTTGCCTCAGACGGACGCGTCATTCAGACAAAGATACGTTGACGCGCTGGTAAATCATATGCGCGAATATTCCGTCCAGACAAAGGGTTATACGGTAACATCGGTGTATTTCGGCGGAGGAACGCCGACCTTACTTGAAAATGAGCAGATAAAACTGCTTATGAAAAATATAAAAAAATATTTCAGACTTTCGGATAACTGCGAGATAAGCATGGAAGCAAATCCCGGTACGGCGGATTATGAAAAATTCCGCGTGATGAGAAAAAGCGGAATCAACAGGCTGAGTCTCGGCGTTCAGAGTTTTAACGACGCACTGCTTTCGGCCTGCGGAAGAATTCACACCTGCGATGATGTTTATGATGCCGTAACGGCGGCGAGAAAAGCGGGTTTTGACAATATAAGTATAGATCTTATGTTCGGACTTCCAGGACAGACAAAGGCTGACCTGCTCGAAAGTCTGAAACGCGCGTTTGAACTTGAAGTCGAGCATATTTCGCTGTACGGACTTAAAATCGAAGAAGGAACGCCGTTCTGGGAGCAGAGAAAGTTTCTTGCGCTGCCGGATGAGGATTCCGAGGGCGATATGTATTTCACAGCCGTAAGCTTTATGAAGCAGAACGGATATATGCAGTACGAAATATCCAATTTTGCGCGCAAAAATCATGTTTGCCGCCACAATCTGCGGTATTGGAACGCGGACGAATATATAGGTTTCGGCGCTGCGGCACATTCGTATTTTGCGGGAAAGAGATTTTCGTTCAAGAAAAACGCAAAGCTTTATACAGATGCTCTGTGTTCAGAAAATCCGTCTGCCGGGAGCATAATAGACGAATATATAGATATTCCTCCGTCGGCAAGGATAGCCGAATATGTAATGCTGCGGTTCAGACTGAATAAGGGCATTGATAAGGAAAAATTCAGAATGCGGTTCGGACGTGATTTTGATTCCGTATACTATAACAGGCTGCGCCCGTTCATTCAGTCGGGGCATATCGTCGAAACTCCGAAAGGATATGCATTTTCACTCGGCGGAATGTATGTTTCAAATTATATTTTGTCAAGAGTTGTGGATTTTGACCTGGTTATACCCGGTCTTGATCAATAAATAAACGGAGAGGTAAAAAAATGATAAAACATATCGTATGCTTTAAACTGTTTGACTCATCGCCTTCAGCAAAAAAGCAGGCAAAGAATATTCTTATGTCAATGAAGGAGAATGTCCCGATCATACGCAATATCGAGGTAGGAACGGATTTTCTCTGTTCGGCACGTTCGTATGACGTTATTCTTCAGGTTACGCTTGATGACGAAACTGCGCTTGACGAATATCAGAACGACCTGTATCACCGCGAAAAGGTAAAGGCATATATGCACCATGCAGCAGTATCCAGTGTTGCGTTGGACTACTATATAGATTAAACAAAATTAAAGGAAGTATCAAAAATGAAAAGATTGCTCGCATTATTTCTCTGCCTTGCAATGTGCTTAGTTTTTGCAGGCTGCAACGCTAAGAAAAACGATGAGGAAAATACCGAAAACAACAATGAGAATGCCGGAATTTCTCAGACTCAGAATGAAAATGATGAAGTTAAAGAGAGTACCGAACCCGTATCCGTCAGAGTCGGCGCACTCAAAGGCCCTACCGCAATGGGACTCGTAAAGCTCATGAACGACAGCGATTCGGAAGAAGACACGGGTATATGCGATTATGAATTTTCGATTCTCGCATCTCCCGAGGAAATCACTCAGCCGCTTATAAAAGGCGAGCTTGATATTGCAGCAGTGCCGGCAAACCTCGCAAGCATACTCTATAACAGCACCGACGGACAGATACAGACGCTTGCAATAAATACGCTCGGTGTGCTTTATATAGTAGAAAACGGCGACAGCGTTCACTCCGTCGAGAATCTCCGAGGAAAGACGATTTATGCGTCCGGAAAAGGTGCAACACCCGAATATGCGCTCAATTTCATGCTTGAATCAAACGGACTTGAAATCGGAAAAGACGTAAACGTTGAATTCAGAAGCGAACATTCCGAATGTGTTGCGGCTATAACCGCATCGGAAGACGCCGTTGCTCTGCTGCCGCAGCCTTTTGTCACAACGGCTATGGCGGCAAACGAGAATATCCGCATTGCAATAGATCTTACAAAGGAATGGGAAAACGCGTCTGACTGCACGCTTGTAACGGGTGTTATGGTTGCAAGAAAGGATTTTGTACAGAATCACAAGGACGCACTTGATCTGTTCCTTGAACAGTATGCGGACTCGGTTGATTATGTCAATGAGAACGCAAAAGACGCGTCTGCGCTTGTTGAAAACTACGGAATAGTCAAGGCAGCCGTTGCCGAAAAGGCGATTCCGTATTGCAATATCGTGTGCATAACGGGTTCGCAGATGAAAGATAAGCTTGCGGGATACCTTGAAGTGCTTTACGGACAAAACCCTAAGGCAGTCGGCGGAAAACTTCCCGATGACGGATTTTATTACGGTGAATAATTTATCTGAAAGATCAAACGGCGGCAAGAAAAACACGGTCGTTAAAATTGCCGCCGCAGTATTCTGGATCGCCGTTTGGCAGATAGTCAGCATGGCGGTCGGTTACAGTATACTTCTGCCGTCGCCGTTTGAAGTCGTGCAAAAACTTATTGAAATATTGCCGCGGAGTGAATTTGTTTCAGACGTGGCTTTTTCCTTTGTAAGAATAATCGGCGGATTTTTCTGCGCGGCGTTTGCGGGAACGGTTTTTGCGGTACTGTCTTATAATTTCGGGACCGTCAAAATTTTGCTTATGCCGCTTGTAAGCCTTGTAAAGACAGTGCCGGTAGCCTCTTTTGTGGTAATTGCGCTTATCTGGCTGCCGTCAAGAAATTTGTCTTTTCTCATATCGTCTCTCATGGTTTTGCCGATAATGTATTCCAATATACTTTCGGGAATCTATGCAGTCGATGAAAAAATGCTTGAAATGTCAAGGCTTTTCGGATTTCGTAAGATAAATGTGTTTCTTTACATATATTTGCCGCCGCTTTTCAGATATTTCAGAGCTGCGTGCGCGTCGGGACTCGGACTTTGCTGGAAAGCAGGAGTAGCGGCGGAGCTTATAGGAATTCCGCACGGATCTTTGGGCGAAAATCTGTATTATGCAAAGGTGTATTTTCAGACATCGGAACTTCTTGCGTGGACGGTGATAATCGTGCTTGCGAGCGTGTTGTTTGAAAAGCTTTTTGTCGCTTTGCTTGACGCGGCATACCGTGCATTTGAAAGGGCGTGAGAACCGTGGAGAATATAGTTGTTGACAATGTTTCAAAAAGCTTCGGTGAAAACAAGGTTCTCGACGGTTTTTCATGCGCTTTTCACGGCGGTGGGTATAACTGTATAATGGGCAGATCGGGCAGCGGAAAGACAACGCTGTTTATGATATGCGCAGGGCTTATGCAGCCGGATTCTGGTACTGTTTCCGGTATTGATACAAAACATATCGGCGCGGTTTTCCAGGAGGACAGGCTTTGCCCGCAATTCAGTGCTTTCAGAAATATAAAAATTGCCTGTGAGGGTAAAATTTCAGATGACGAAATAATCAAAGCTCTTGATGATGTCGGTATTACGGACGTCAAAAACAAACCCGTAAAGGATTTCAGCGGAGGCATGAAACGCAGGGTAGCTATCGTAAGGGCAGTGCTTTGCGGCGCGGATACGCTCTTTTTTGACGAGCCGTTTAAGGGACTTGATGAGACTACAAAGCTTTCGGTTATGAATTTTGTAAAGCAAAGAACCGTCGGAAAAACCGTAATTATCATTACGCATGACGAAAGCGACGTGCATTTCTTCGGCGGAAGTCTTATAATGCTTTGATAACTTATATATTTCCGCGACGGGGTTATCCCGTCTTTTTTTTTGCACCAAAATCGAACATATTTTCTAAAAGCTCTTGACGCGAGCAAACATATGTGCTAAACTAATGTTCGGAACAAAAGTTCTGAAAGTGCTTGTGCTTATGTATAAAAGGGAGTGTCAGAAAGTGATTAATCCGAGTCCGGTTTTGTATGCAAATCATGAAGGAATAAATGAGGGCAGAGTGGTTCTGCACTCGGATCTGAATAATTTTTTTGCGTCGGTTGAATGTAAAAGACGTCCGGAACTTGCAGGGTTTCCGGTGGCTGTATGCGGAAGTAAAAAGGACAGACATGGAATAGTGCTTGCAAAAAACCAGCTTGCAAAACAGTGCGGAATAGCCACGGGACAGGCAATATGGCAGGCAAAGCAGAAATGTAAGGATCTGTTTGTAATTGAACCCGACTATGAGGAATACGTAAAATTCTCGCGTGCGGCGAAAAAGATATATCTCGATTACAGCGACAGGGTGGAGTCGTTCGGCATGGACGAGGCGTGGATAGAATTGACCGGAGACAGGCGCGTAAAAACTCTTTCCGACGGTGTAAAAAAGGCAGACGAGATACGCCGCCGCATAAAAAAAGAACTCGGAATAACGGTTTCCGTCGGAGTGAGCGACAACAAGGTGTTTGCAAAGCTTGCGTCGGACTATAAAAAGCCGGACGCCGTAACGCTGTTCGGACCTGATAACTATTTTGACGTGGTTTCAAAAATTGATATAGGCGAAATGCTTTTCGTAGGAAAGAATACAAAAAAACGGCTGAATCAATCGGGCATTGCAACGATAGGCGGTGCGGCACAGGCAAATATGCTTTTTATAAAGAGCATGTTCGGCGAAGTCGGCGTCAGAATTTACTGTGACGCGTGCGGTTTCAATATGGATAAAGTGGAGAAAAACGGCGAGCGTGCAGAAATCAAATCTGTCGGAAATTCCGTGACGCTCGCACATGACCTTAAAGACTATCAAGACGTAAAAGAAGTCTTTCACGCACTCAGCGAAAAGGTGGCGTACAGGCTCAGAAAGAACGGATTTCTCGGCACTACCGTGCAGATAAGCGTAAGGGACACGTCACTGTCAACGGTTGAGCGCAGGTGCAGTTCAAGTCCGACGAACAATGCTCTTGAGCTTGCAAAATGTGCGGAAAAACTGTACCGTGAAAATTTTGACGTAAATATTCCGGTTCGTTCCGTCGGTATAAGAATGACGAACCTCGTCAAAAGCGGATATGTTCAGAATCAGTGGGATATGCTTGACACGTCGTTTGAAAAAAGCGAAAGACGCGCAATTATAGACAGAACTCTTGACGAAGTGCGTAAAAGATACGGTGTAGGCTGCGTAAAACGCGCGGTAAACTGTGTCGGAAAAGAGTACCGCATCGGCGAAAGGTTTGAAATAACATAAAAACCGGATACTTTACGTACCCGGAAATGCGAAATATAAATTATTTTTTTAGTGAGTCGAGCAAAGCTTTTGCAAATGCACTTTCTTCTTTCGGAGCGGATTTTTCCTGATTTTTCAAAAAACTTTGAACAAAGTGCTTGTTTGCACCGCCTGAATTCGCTTTTTTCTGCTCGTTGAATATCTCAAAGCGCTGTTTAAATCCGCATTTGCATACGTACAGACGTTTGTCTCCTTTTCCGCGCAGCTCCATTTGCTTGTGGCATTCCGGACACCTTGCGCCGGTCTTTACCGAAAGGCTTTCCCTGTATCCGCATTCTCTGTCCTGACATACAAGCATTTTGCCCTTTTTTCCGTTTACCTCAAGCATCATTTTTCCGCAGACGGGGCAGGGTGTGCGCGTTACATTTTCGTGAACGTACTTTGCGTCGCTTGACACTACCTCGTTTACAAGCGTTTTGGTATATTTTTTGATACCGTCAAGGAATTCGTCTTTGTTTTCCTTGCCTTTTGAAATAAGCTCAAGCTGCTGCTCCCATTTTGCGGTAAGCAGCGGTTCTTTAAGCTCATGCGGAACAATGTTTATTATCTGAATTCCTTTTTGAGTAGGATAGATAACGTTGTCGCGCTTTTCAATGTAAAAGCATGAGTACAGTTTTTCGATAATGTCCGCACGCGTCGCCGGAGTTCCGAGACCTGCGCCGAGATACGCTTTCATCTCTTTGCTTTCGACAAATCTTGACGGATTTTCCATTGCCGAAAGCAGAGTTGCCTCGGTATATCTTGACGGTGCTTTGGTTTTCAGCGAACGGACGGACGTCTTGACGCACTTTATTTTGTCGCCGTTTTTCATGTCCGGCAGCTTGTCGGATTCTTCTTCGATGTCGTCGTTCCCGTTCAGCTCATCGTCGTCAAAGTTTCCCGAAAGGCTTACCTTTTTCCAGCCTTCGTCAATTATCTGCTTGCCGGAACAGTAGAAACACTCGTCTGCATATTCGAGAACCGCGTTTGTCTTGTTGTATTTGTATTCGGGGTAGAAGCATGAGAGAAAACGCGTTGCAACGAGAAGATAAATTTTCCTCTCGTCAGAACTCATAGACATTATATCGGGCTTTTCTTCGGTCGGGATTATTGCATGGTGATCCGAAACCTTGGCGTTGTTTATGCAGAGCTTTGATATTGAATATCTGTTTCTGATGACTTCGGAGGATATAGCCGAGAGTGAACCTACGGCGCACGCTTTTATTCTGTCGGTAAGCGTGGGGACAATATCGGTCGTGAGATAGCGCGAGTCGGTTCTCGGATAAGTGAGAGCTTTGTGTACTTCGTAAAGGCTTTGCATTACCGAAAGGGTCTGTTTAGGAGAAAGCTTGTAAAGCTTGTTTGCGTCGCGCTGAAGCTCGGTAAGATCGTAAAGCATTGGACATGGCGTTTTCTTTTCGGATTTTTCAATGCTTTTGACCGTAAACATTTTGCCGGAAACCTTGTTTGCAAGCTCTGTCGCGTCGTTTACGCTGCTTATTGCGCTCAGTCCCTTTTTGTTTTTCCAAAGCGCCGAAAATCTGCCGAAATCCGCCCTGAGATTGAAATATTCCTTTGATTTGAAGTTTTTGATCTCTTCCTCGCGCTTTACGATAAGAGAGAGCGTCGGCGTTTGTACACGTCCTGCGGAAAGCTGGGCATTGTGCCGGCAGGTAAGAGCGCGTGTAACATTTAAGCCCACAAACCAGTCGGCACCGGCACGTGCCTTTGCTGCGTTTGCAAGATTTATATATTCACTGCCGTCTTTCAGATTGGCAAACCCGTCCTTTATAGCCTTTGATGTCTGCGATGAGATCCAGAGACGTTTGATCGGTCCTTTGTAGTCGGCTTTTTCTATGATCCAGCGCGCGACAAGCTCGCCTTCGCGTCCTGCGTCGGTTGCAATGATAAGTGAAGATATTTCTTTGCTCAGCAACAGCTTTTTGACTACCGTAAACTGCTTTGAAGTTTCGGGAATGACGGTAAGTTTTGTCTTTTCGGGCAGCATTGGCAGATACTCTATTGACCATTTCTTGTATTTTTCGTCATACACTTCGGGATCTGCAAGTGTGACAAGATGTCCGAGCGCCCATGTTACAATGTACTGCGGGCCTGAAATATAACCGTTTTCCTTGTTTTTGCAGCCGAGAACCGCTGCAAGCTCTCTGCCTACGGACGGTTTTTCTGCAAGTACCAGTATTTTTGACATATTTAAATATTTTCCTTTCGGGAAGAATTGTTTCGTAATTGTTATTGCGGCGCTTAAAATGTAAATTATGGCTTAAAAAAACGTATGATTTGTTAAAAGCCTTGCCGAAAAACGGGGTTTGTGATATACTTGTAAAGTAAAAAGTGCTTTTCGGAGGAATTCATTTTATGATAAAGGTAAACGTAAACGCAAGCAGAAATTACGATATATGCATAGCGGACGGTATTCTGAATTCATGCGCCGAACTTGTTTCAAGCGTAAAAATAGACGCCTGTAAGGCTGCCGTCATATCTGATGACAGGGTTTTTCCGCTGTACGGCGATATAGTCGTTTCGGAACTTAAAGATAAGGGATTTGAAGTCTTTACATATGTTTTCGAGAACGGCGAAAAATCCAAAACGCTTGAAACATATTGCAGAATTCAGGGGTTTCTCGCGGAAACAAAGCTTACGCGCACAGACATTATTATTGCACTCGGCGGAGGAGTCGTCGGAGATGTTGCCGGCTTTTGTGCTGCAACATTCTTACGCGGAATAGAGTATGTTCAGATTCCGACATCGCTTCTTGCGGCAGTTGATTCGTCTGTCGGCGGAAAGACGGCGGTCGATATGCCCGAGGGCAAAAATCTTGTGGGAGCCTTTCATCAGCCGTCGCTCGTCGTCTGCGACACAAAGTGCTTTGATACGCTTGATCAAAGACAGCTCGCGTCTGGTTTTGCCGAGGTTATAAAGTACGGTGTGCTATGCGATAAAGAATTGTTTGAAAATCTCAAAAAAGGAAAGCCCGATATGCCGAAACTTGTCGAACGCTGCGTGAGCATAAAGCGGGATGTCGTAGCCTCCGACGAATTTGATACGGGAAACCGAATGTTTTTAAATCTCGGTCACACTCTCGGTCATGCCGTCGAAAAATACAGCGATTTTAAGCTTACTCACGGCGCGGCTGTTGCGGTAGGTATGATGATGATAGTAAAAATTTCGGAAAAATACGGATACGCAAAGATAAAAATTTCCGATGAGCTGCGCACGGTTCTTGAAATGTATTCTCTGCCTGCGGAATATGATATTCCCAAAGAAAAGCTTTATGAGCTTGTATGCGGTGACAAAAAGACGGCAGGCAAGTCAATTACCCTTGTTATACCGATAGAAATCGGAAAGTGTGAGCTTGTTAAAATGCCGCTTGAAAAGCTTAAAAGCATTATTGACGAAACTTTTTAAAATTATATTTTAACAAAACTGTCTGGAACAGGCTTTTGCCTGTTCCTTTTTCTTTTATAATAAGAGCTGTTTTGTCAAAAGCCGACATTTGCGGCAGCAAATAACAATTTTCGCATAGCTGTTTCGACAGCTTTTTTTCTTTTCGCGTATTATAATTTTATAGGTTACGAAAACGTGAATTAAGCACACGAAAAAGGCAAAAATATATTTGAACGCGAGTTTTCAGTGCTTGTTTATTGTTATGATCTTGACAGGCTTTGAATGTCTTGTGCATGATGAAATAATTCCCGCCGTGCCTTTTGATGAACAGTCCCAAAACGCGATAAGACTGTCGGCGTACTCTGAGATCATTCTGCTTTTTATAAAAGCGTCGTCGTTGGAAATAATTGTAAGCTTTAAGTTTTTGCTTCTTGCAAATTCTTCCGCAAGCTTGTCCACGCCGGGTGCGCCGCCACTGACAATTTCGGTGCATTCCTCAGGAAGTTCCTCAAGCATTTTCTTTAAAACGACTTTTGAATTTTTAACGGTTCTTGAGCCAATAATTGCTACTTTCATAATATACACCCCGATTATAAATTTAATTACATATTGATAATGTTTTTCATAACATATTGTTCGCATGGATTTGGAATATTAAATAGTGCAGCAGACCGGAAAAAGGGTATTGCTGACAAAAAACGGAAAATTTCTGCCGCAGTCAAAAAATAACGGCAGACAAAGAGGTACAAAAATGCGGTTTAATAAAGAGAATTTCAGACGCGGCGCACAAAAAGCGCTGTCAGCGGCTGCGAAGATCGCCTTTGCGGTATACACGGCTGCGGTAATGACTTTCGGTGCGGCGGATTATTTTATACCGGACAGCATAAGCGTGTTCGGAAACGAAAAAAAAGTTTCGGCACAGATTAACGAGAACGTAAAGGACGAATACGTCACAGCCAAGCTTTTCGGAGTAGTTCCGGTAAAAAATGTAAAGCTTGACGTTGTAAAAAACACAAAGCTTGTGCCGTGCGGAAAGGTTTTCGGCGTAAAATTTTTCACTAAAGGCGTAATTGTTATAAATCTCACGGAAATCGAAACCAAAAACGGTCTTACAAGTCCGGCAAAAGACGCCGGAATGAAAGTCGGAGATATAATTACAGCCGTTGACGGAACAGAGGTAAACACAGTTGAAGAGCTTGCGCTTTGCATTGAAAATTCAAAAGGCGCCGAAATGACGCTCGAATGTCTTCGCAAAGATCAGAGCTTTGAATGTAAAATGTCGGCAAGTCTGTCGCTGTCCGATAAAAAGTATAAGACGGGAATCTGGGTTCGCGACAGTACAGCCGGTATCGGCACAATGACATATTATAATCCCGAAAACGGAACATTTGCAGGCTTAGGACACGGTATATGCGATGTTGACACGACAGAGCTTATGCCGCTTCTGCGCGGTACTGTCGTAGATGTGGAAATAACAGATATAATCAAAGGCAGACGGGGACTTCCAGGCGAGCTGAAAGGCAGTTTTGATACGCTAAAGCGCGGAAGTCTTACTGAAAACACGGATTTCGGCGTATTCGGAGTGCTTGATTCGCAACCCGAAAGCGCATACGGCGAGCCTGTCGAAATAGCCTTTGCCAAGGATATACACGAAGGAAAGGCGAGTATTTATACCGAACTTGATACAGATACGGGAATTGAAGAATATGAGGTAAATATCTCATCAATCAACCGCAAAAGCGACAGCGGTAAGAATTTCGTAGTCGAGATAACAGACGAACGCCTGCTTGAACGCACGGGCGGTATTGTACAGGGCATGAGCGGAAGTCCCGTAATACAGGACGGAAAACTGATAGGTGCGGTGACGCACGTGCTTGTAAACGATCCTGCAAAAGGGTATGGGCTTTTCATAGAAAATATGCTCGGAAATATGCCCGATATGATGCACTGACGGTCAGTTTGAAGAATTGTACTGTTCCATGTATTCCTCAAGGCAAAGCCCCGCACTCATAATTCTCTGAGCGTGGTATCTGCCTACAAAACGGTAGTGCCACGGCTCAAACATAATGCCGGTGATGTCGGTTTTGTCCTTGGGGAATCTCAGAATAAATCCAAAGTCTGCACAGTGCGAGTAGAGCCACTTGTAGGCGTCCTGCTTTTCAAAGGACACCGAGGCTGCCGAAAGGTTGTGAAGGTCTGCGCAAAGTCCGCTCTGATGTTCGCTTGAACCGGGTATAGCAACCGCCTCTGCGGCTTTCTGCTCGGCTTTGTCGCCGAAAGTTGAACGAAGTGAAGCAATTTCGTTGTTGAAAAGAGTAGTCTGATAATCGTAGCTGCGGTAACCGCTTGTAACGGTAACATCGTCAAATCCGGCTGCATACATTTCTTTGAACATGGCTTCCATGGATTTTGCCGCTGCAAGACGGAGTTTCTGCTTTGCACGGTCACTTCTTGTGTATATAAACTCGGTAAGATCGTCGGGAACATAGTCAGAGGCAAGCATATGCGATGTATTGATGAGCGTAAGATACTCGTCGGGATTTTCTGGGTTCATGTATTTTTCATATGCAGAAAGATCCGTCGTGAACTCGGGCTCTTCAGCGCCTTCCGCTGCAAACAGAGCCGCTGCACTTACGGACGGAGTGGCTTTGGTGGTATCGCAGTTAAATTTCAGACTTTTAGGAAAAGCAATTCTGAAAACGCGTCCGTGACTCGATTTTGTAGCCTGCGAGGTTGTATCTGAAAAGTAGTTTGTGAAAAATTCCGACGGTACATACAGCGATCCGTCCGAAAAATATGTGTGTTCGGAAAGTGAGATATATGTGCCGTTTATATTTACCGTCGTACTGCCTACGTCAAATATTGCATTCTGCGTATCCGAAAGGCTAAGCATCATTTTTTTTACATTGCCGAGTATTGAGAATCCCATTTTTTGCGAAAGAGCAGACAGAGATACATAATACTCGCCGCCCGAATAGCTGTATTCGCTGCTTTTGAGCGTATATGCGTTCTTGTCGTTTTCACCGCATACAATTTCGACAGGCAGTGAGGAGGGGTAGACGGTCTTTGAAAAATCGTGTTTCAGATACAGAAATATTGCGGCAAGGCAAAGCACCATGCCTATTAAAGAGAACGCACATACTGCGGCAGCCTGAGAAACAAGGTTCTTAAAAAGCTGCACACGCTTTTTTCCGAGCGTTCTACGTCTCTGAACTTCCAAGGCTTTTTTTCGTGCAAGTTCGGCACGCCGCTCGGCTTGAGTCGGCGCATTGTTGCGGGGTGTATGGCTGTTTTGCGGATTTTGTGCCTGAACTGAACCGAAGCGGTTATTGATCTGAGGTATTCTGCCGGGAGAATTAACGCTTTTTACGCGTGTATTGTTCCGACGGCTGTCTCCGTTATTGGTTATGGGTTTGCGTACCGCACTGTTTTGAGCCTTATTTTGAATACCGCGCTGCGGATTGCTTTGAATATTGCTTTGCTGTGCATTTGAAACCTTGCGGTACTCTACTCCCGGACGGTTTCCGAAAGATGTGGTTCTTTGAGCGCTATTGGCGTTATTTTCTCTCTTTTGATTTTTTTGTTTTCTGCCGAAGCCTTTATTCATAGTTATCACCTTTTGGGTATTTATATAATTAATATAATTATAACATAAGACGGCGCCTTTATCAATATAAAACCGCAATATTTTGAAAGGAAGATATTTAACATGAACATTAACAGGGATATTTTTGAAAGCAAAAGCTCAGAAAATGATGATTTTACAGAGTTTTCCGACGATGACGCGCTGTACAATAATCAAGATGAAAACGAAGAAGGGTATAAGCGCAAGATGAAAAATGCAAAAATGTGTTTTGTAAAGAAATCAGACGGCACAAATAATCGAAAACGCTCAAAATCACACGAAAAATAAAGAATTAACGAGAATACGGTATTGTTTACAGCAATTTACAAATGTAATTGACTAATATTGACCTTGACTTTGACTGATTTATCTTTTATAATATTGTAAAGTCAAATAAAGTCAAATTTTGCATAAATATAGTCAAATGGTGGTGCATGACAAATGGGCATTCCGCTTACAGATCAGATAGCTGAAATAATAGAACAGATGTTAAGAGAAAACGGCGGCGAACTTGAACTTCAGAGAAACAAGCTTGCCGGAAAAGTAGGCTGTGTTCCGAGCCAGATAAACTATGTGATAACTTCGCGGTTCAATGCCGACAGAGGATATATAGTAGAATCAAGGCGCGGCGGAGGCGGATATATAAAAATTACAAAGGTAAGCTTTGACAGCAAAAACACGTTTATTGCGCACGTTATCTCGGCGATAGGCTCAGGTATTGATTTTGCGGATTCAAAAGCCCTGATGTATGCGCTTTACGAAAGAAAGATACTTTCATTCAGCGGAATGAACTGCGTCTTGTGCATGATAAACGACAATACAATGTCTGCCGTAAAGGATATGCAGACACGTAACGCGCTCAGAGCCGAAATGCTCAAATCCTTTATATTGACTTTGAATAACTGTTGAAAAAGAAAGGAAGAATTAAAATGCTGTGTCAGAACTGTAAAAAAAATCAGGCGTCCCTGCATTATAAATCCATCGAAAACGGGCATATAACCGAACGGCATTTATGCAGAGAATGCGCCGAAAAATCCGGAATTTCGTTAAAGCTTTTCAATCCTTTCGGTATGATCGACGGTATGCTGTCCTCAGACGCGGGCGACGGTATTTTAAACGGAATTTTCGGCAGTATGATAGATTCATACGCAAACGGCATACATAAAGAAAGTGCGGTATGTCCCAAGTGCGGAATGCGTTTTTCCGAGTTCAGAAGAATTGGAAAAGTCGGCTGTTCCGAGTGCTATAAGGTCTTTGCCGACGCGCTGTACCCGACGATAAAGCAGATACACGGAAATACTCAGCATAACGGAAAAATACCCGACGGTCTTTGCGAAAAGCTCACAAAAGAAAACAGGCTTAAAACTTTAAAGAGCCGTCTTGCTAAGGCGATAGAACTTGAAAAGTACGAAGATGCCGCACATCTGCGCGATGAGATCAAGGCGCTTGAAAGTCAGAGCGCACAAGAAAACGAGAATAGTAACGATTCTGAAAAAGGCGTTAAAACGGACGGTGATAACATATGAAATGGTATGAAAAATTAAATCGGAGCGATGATGTTGTTATAAGCTCGCGCGTAAGACTTGCACGCAACCTCGAAAACTATCCGTTTCCTACAAAGCTTGATCCGGAAACTTCTAAAAAGGCTGCATTTGCGATAAGACAGGCGTTTGACGCTGACTTTCCTGAAAAACTTGAGTTTTCCGAAATGAATTCAAATGCGCAAAAGAGCTGTCTTTTGGAAGAACATATGATCTCTCCCGATTTTTGTGCCGAATCGGATTTATACCGCGCTCTTATGACGGATTCCGAAGGAACGCTTTCAATAATGATAAACGAAGAAGACCATGTGCGTATTCAGGCTATTTTCCCGGGTCTTTCACTTGACGAGGCTTACAGCCGTGCAGACGGTGCGGACGATGCGCTCAATAAAGGAGCAAAGATCGCCTTTGATGAAAAGCTCGGATTTCTGACTTCCTGTCCGACAAATCTCGGAACGGGAATGAGAGCTTCGGTAATGCTGCATTTGCCGGCAATGAGCGCCTGCGGGTACATAAAATCACTTGTAAATCTCATGACAAAGGTGGGACTTTGCGTAAGAGGTCTGTACGGTGAAGGTTCGGAGGCAGTCGGATGTATGTATCAGCTTTCAAATCAGATAACACTCGGAATTTCCGAAAACGAAACTCTTGAGAAACTGAAAAGCGCCGTTGCGCAGATTGCCGATAAGGAAAGGGAGCTGCGTGCAAAGATGTTTGAAAAAGCGCCCGATGAGTTGTCTGACGATCTGTGGCGTTCTTACGGTACTTTGAAATATGCACGCAGAATTGACACTGCGGAGGCGGCAAAATTGATTTCAAACCTGATGCTTGCAGCATCGTCCGGAACAATATCGGAGTGCCGAGGAATAAACTTTGCGGAGCTGCTTATAAATATTATGCCGGGGCATATTGAAAAAATCTACGAAAATGCCAAGGATACCGCAAGCCGCGACAAGTGCCGCGCGGACTTTATAAGAAAAACTCTTGAGAAAAATGTATGAGTAAAGAAGTGTTGGCGTAGACACGGAAAGGAAAAATATGGCAAACAGATTTACGGAAAGTGCGCAGAATGCGCTGAATGCCGCGCCTCAGGTTGCTTCAAGGCTCGGCCACACATATATAGGAAGCGAACACATACTTTTGGGAATTCTTTATAACGAAAATTCGGTTGCGTCAAAACTGCTGATTTCAAAAGGAATAACATATGAAAAGCTTTTTGATAAGATCGCGGAGAATTCGGGTGCGGGAGATGCGGGAAGTACTGTTGAATTTGAGCTTACTCCGCGTACAAAGCACATAATAGAAATGTCCGGAGATCTTGCGCGTGCCACGGGACAGAGCTTTATAGCGACCGAGCACATACTCATGGCGCTGCTTCGTGAAAACGAGTGTATAGCCGTAAGATTGCTCAAAAGCGAAGGTGTAAACATACCCGAACTCTATAACGAGGCATATGAAAGTATCGGCGGCGGTGAATTAGGCATGGACGAAGGAGCGTTTTCAGCAGGTTCCGAAACCAAAAAGACTGCGTCCTCACCGTCCAAAACAAGCACGCCTACTCTCGATAAATACGGAACCGATCTTACAAAAAACGCGCGTGAAGGAAAGCTCGACCCCGTTATCGGCAGAGAAGAGGAAATGCAGCGCGTAATTCAGATACTTTCGCGCCGCACAAAAAACAATCCCTGCCTTATAGGCGAACCGGGCGTAGGAAAGACAGCAGTCGCGGAAGGACTTGCCGAAAAGATAACAGAAGGCTCCGTACCCGAAAGCATATTAAATAAAAGAGTAGTTACTCTTGATCTTTCGGCAATGATTGCAGGCGCGAAATACAGAGGAGAATTTGAAGAACGTATCAAGACGGTTATTGACGAGGTCAAAAAAGCGGGGGACGTCATACTGTTCATAGATGAAATTCATACGATAATAGGCGCAGGAGGTGCGGAGGGCGCAATAGATGCCGCAAACATACTGAAACCCGCACTTGCACGCGGTGAGATTCAGCTTATAGGCGCAACGACCATTGACGAGTACAGAAAGTATATAGAAAAGGACGCGGCGCTTGAAAGAAGATTTCAGTCCGTCACCGTAGGTGAGCCGACGCCCGAACAGGCTGTGCTGATTCTGAAAGGTCTGCGCGACAAATATGAGGCGCATCACAAGATAAAGATAACCGACGAGGCAATCAATGCCGCGGTCAATTATTCTTCACGATATATTACCGACAGGTATTTGCCGGACAAGGCGATAGACTTAATAGACGAGGCTGCATCAAAAAAACGTATTTCAATGATAACTCCGCCGTCGGAACTGCGCGAGCTTGAAAACACCATAAAGAAACTGGCAGCCGAAAAGCAGGAGGCAGTCCGCACACAGGAGTTTGAAAAGGCAGGCGAATTGCACAAAAAAGGCAAAGAGCTTGCAAAAGAGCTTGAGGATAAAAAGGCTGCGTGGAAGAACTCAAATAACGGTGCCGATATGCCTAAAATAGGCGAAGACGATATTGCCGACATTGTTACAAGCTGGACGCACATACCTGTCAAAAAGCTTGAAAGCGAAGAAAGCAGCCGACTCTTAAATCTTGACGCAATTCTGAAAAAACGCGTTGTCGGACAGGACGATGCCGTCGATGTGGTTGCGCGTGCGATAAGACGCGGCAGAACAGGTCTTAAAGATCCGAAACGTCCGCAGGGCTCGTTTATATTCTGCGGCCCGACAGGTGTCGGTAAGACTGAACTTGCAAAGGCGCTTGCGGAGGCTCTGTTCGGTGATGAAAACGATATAATCAGGGTCGATATGTCAGAATACATGGAAAAACACAGCGTGTCGAAGCTTATAGGCTCGCCTCCCGGATATGTCGGATTTGAGGACGCGGGACAGCTAACCGAAAAGATACGCAGACACCCGTACTCTGTGGTGCTGTTCGATGAAATTGAAAAAGCCCACCCCGACGTGTTCAATATACTTCTGCAGGTGCTCGAGGACGGCAGGCTTACCGATTCGCACGGAAGAGTGGTTGATTTCAGAAATACCGTAATAATTATGACATCGAACCTCGGTTCGGGAGCCGTTGCGGAGCGCAAAAATCTCGGATTTGCAACGCAGTCCTCCGCGGAAGAATATGACAGAGAGGCAAGAGCCGTAAACGAGGCGCTTAAACAGTCTTTCCGTCCGGAATTTCTTAACCGAATTGATGAAATCGTCATATTCCGCAAGCTTTCAGACGAAAGTATCAGAAACATTGCAAGGCTTATGCTTTCTGAAATAGCAAAGCGTATCGAACAGCAGAATATAAGCATTGAATTTGACGATGAGGTCGTCGCTTACCTCGCAAAAGAGGGCTTTGATCCCGTATACGGCGCAAGACCGTTAAGACGCGCAATGCAGCGCAGAATAGAGGACAGCCTTTCCACAGAACTTCTGAACGGCAATATAAAGCCGGGCGATAATGTGCGAGCGTTCATGGATGACGGAAACGTAAAATTCTCCAAAATTCAACCCGGCGTATAAGTCCGCAGTCATATAATTTTTAAGGTTTCGGTTTTGCAAATAAATCGAAGCCTTTTTTGTGTTTTCAGCTATGAAAACAACCCAAAAGTATTGTATAAATATAGTAAATTGATGTTTTGACCGAAATAAAACTTGAAAATGTATTTTTTTGTACATTTTGACTGCGCTATTTTGGTAAGTATTAAATTAAAAGATTTATACAGAATTGTTATAATATTAAGGTATAAAAGTTAATGTTTTATATAAAAAGGAGGTGATACCATGGCAAAACGAAGACCGTCGGGAGACGGTATGGTGCGCAAACGCGATGACGGACGATGGGAAGGCCGCATCGTTGTCGGTCACAAAAAGAACGGCGATCCGATTCACCGCTATGTGCTTGCCCGAACACAAAAGGAGTTAACCGTAAAGCTCCACGACTGCATCGAGATGTACCGCGATGCCGACCTCACCGAGGATTCGAATATGACGCTCGGCGAATGGCTCGACCGATGGATCAATGAATATATGATCTTCACAATTCGCGAGAGCACGCTGGATTCTTACAAAGCGATGATTAAAAATCAAATCAAACCGTATCTCGGCGACAGACCTTTGTCGGCGCTGACCACGCAGGAACTTCAAAAATTCTATAACACCGTCAAAAAGAATGGTCGGGTGAAGCCCGACAGACGACACGGCACCGAGCTTGCCGACAGTATGGTGCGCGGTATTCATATGATGCTGCACGAAGCACTCGATATGGCGGTGCGCCTACGGCTGATTGTTAAAAATCCAACGGTCGGCACAACGATTCCCAAAAACAATTATCCGCCGAAGCAGATACTCAATGACGAACAGCTTGACAGATTTATGAAACGCATTCGGCAGGATGAACTGTGGTACGATTTCTTCTACACCGAGCTGACAACAGGTCTGCGCCGAGGTGAAATCTGCGGACTGAAGTGGGAGGACTTCGATGCGGAAAACGGAAAGCTGAAAGTGAGGCGCTCGGTTGCTAAAAGGAAAGGCGGCGGATTGAATATCGGCGAAACCAAAACCGAGACGGGAACGCGCACGATTGTCC
The DNA here is from genome assembly GCA_900551295.1 of uncultured Eubacteriales bacterium. Lineage (GTDB taxonomy): Bacteria > Bacillota > Clostridia > Oscillospirales > CAG-382 > UMGS1387. Next base: position 99,383 of record URVJ01000005.1, read on the forward strand.
TGCCGCCGAGCACTGCGGAACTTCTGCGGAAGCGAAAAGAAACGGCAGTCAGCGAATGGATATTCCCGAATATCTATGAGCCCGAAAAACCGATGCACCCCGACTATGCTTACCACCGATTAAAAACACTGTTAAAACAAGCGGAGCTTCCGCAGATTCGGTTCCACGATCTGCGCCACACCTTCGCCACTCACGCGCTGGCGGGCGGCGTGGATGCGAAAACCCTGTCGGGAATCCTCGGGCATACCAACGCCAGCTTTACGCTGGACACCTACACCCATGTGACCACCGATATGCAGAGAAACGCTTCCGCTATCGTGGGGAGCTTTATGGATGAGATTATGCTTGAAGGAGATGATACCAATCGCTAAAAAGAGAAAAAATGGCGAAGGTACACTTCGCCTGCGAAAAGACGGGCGGTGGGAAGGCCGCATTGTGACCGATAACCGTGAGGACGGTCGGCCGATTACCAAGAATGTAACCGCAAAAACGAAAACGGAATGCTGTGAAAAGCTGGAAAAGCTGAAAGAGCAGTACGGCCGTCACACGGACAAAATTAAACCGGATATGCCGTTCGGGGATTGGATCGACTTCTGGTATCAGACCTACTGCCGACACACACTCCGTATTACCACAAGAACCGACTATGAAAACCGCATTTACAATCATATCATTCCCGAAATCGGAAAAATACCGCTGAACAGGCTGTCACAGTCGGATTTACAGCAATTCTACGCAAAGGAAAAGACAGACGGAAGAAAACTGCATGCAAAAACTTACGGAAAGGGACTTTCGGACAGAACGATAAGGGGGATACATGCCAACTGCCGCACTGCTTTACAGCGGGCGGTACAGGACGGGTTGATACGAACCAATCCCGCTGTCGGCTGTAAACTGCCGCCGAAAAAAGCGCGGGAGATGCAGGTGCTCACGCAAAATGAAATTATCCGATTTCTGCATCAGGCAAAGGAAGAAGGTTGCTATGAGCTCTTCTTGCTGGAGCTCGGCACGGGAATGCGGCGCGGTGAAATATTGGCGCTCAAATGGAGCGACCTCGACTTCGCAACAGGAGAGCTTCGCATTGAACGGCAGGTATATATCATCAAGGCAGAGGTGATTATATCGGCGCCGAAAACAAAAGCCTCGATACGCACCGTTATTCTGCCACCGTCACTCTTGAAAACCCTTGTGGCGTATAAGGAAACGGTGGATTCGGAATGGATGTTTCCGTCACCGACTGATAACGGTAGACCGAGAAATCCGTCATCGGTTAGAAAACGGTTACAACTGATCTTGGAACGGGCAGGCTGTAAAAAGGTGCGCTTTCACGATCTGCGGCACACCTTTGCGACCATGGCATTGGAACACGGGATGGATGTGAAAACGCTTTCGGCAACCATCGGTCATGTGTCTTCAGCAACCACGCTGGATATCTACAGCCACATCACCGATACCATGCAGCGGCAGGCGGCGGTGCATATTGACCGCAAAATCGGCGGCACAGACGCCCAAATGCCGACGATAGCGCGGGAGAAAAGGAAAGATACCTCCCCGGTCGAATTCACGCCGTACAAGCCCAAAATACGCAAGCCCGGAACAGGCTGTGTCACCATGATTAACGACCACCTCTACGAGGGACGGTACACGCCGACCAACGCCTACGGCAAGCGGGAAAGCCACAATATCTACGCGAAAACGCGAGAAAAATGCGAAGAAAAGCTCGCGGAAATGATTGCAGAGGTTAAGGCGCAAATCAAGGCGGAAAAAGAGAAAATGACAGGGTGACCGAAAAAGTCACCCTGTCAAAATTTGAGATGCAGTAGACAAAGAAATAATCAATCAAGGATTATATAAGGATCCCCTATTAAATCCACAAGTTCTTTTCGTTCCTTTTTTTCTTTTTCAGACTCGATATTATTATATAACTCATATACCATATCCGTTAATTGTTCAGATGCCCGAAAACAAGTAATATCATCTAAGTAATCATTTACCATAGCAATATCAAGATCTAATGGTTTGACAGCCGCGATTATCTTCTTTACATTAGAACGAGATTTGGTTTTTGTTAAAAAGACAATTAGTTCTTTAACTGCGATGCTTTCCAGTTTAATAGACTCGTACATTTTTCCGAAATCCTGTGAATAGAATAATTTAGTTGCATTTGAGGTGTAACTTAATTCAGTTGTGTAAATTCTCAACTCTGTAGCTTTGTTATCAATAATCTTATAATAGTCATAAGATGTTTCCCCTAAGTAATTAATATATAATTTTTTTGCGTTTGAAAGATCACAAGGATTACTGAAACAATCGCTAGTGAATTCGACTTGTAGAATATTTGAAAAATAATTCGTAAAAAGGTTGATGAGTTCATTTGAATTATAATCTGGGGAAAATTCTCCGTATCGATGCTTATTATAATAGTCTTGGAATACCTCTAACAGCTTGATTTTGTTACTTTTAAGTTTATAGTCTGGGACTGATTTTTTTATGAGCTCATGGAGAGCTATATGCTTGTGCTCTTTCAACGACTTTGGCAAATCATCAAAATCTTTGGTTTGATTTATTAAAAACATGCATAATAATATCTTTTGTAATCTTTCTATACCTACTGCACCATTATACAATATTTTATTGATTTTGAAATGTTCACTAAATGATTTTAAGGAGTACATTTCTCTCATAGACTCATATATAAATTCTCCAGCAATCTCTATCTCTCTGCCCATATTAAAGTTTTTGAAATAGTTGACTTCGCCCATTTCTCGTCTAATACTCATACAATGAACCTCCGCAAGCAAAAAAAATAGAAGAGCCGCAAGGTTATTCCTTGCGGCTCTCTTGCGGTAAAAACCGCCTAATTGGTCGGAGTAGGGAGACTCGAACTCCCGGCCTCAACATCCCAAATGTCGCGCGCTACCAACTGCGCTATACCCCGATAGTTTATTTAATTGTGGTCGTGTAGGTGGTCAAATCTGTGGTCAAACACATTTTTGACTGCTTTTTTCTTTTTCCGAACCGCCCGAAATTCACACGGTTGAAGGGCTTTCGGCGGTTGGCACCGATAAACGTCAGAAATGCCGTCTATGCTCCCAAAGCAGGCTCCCTACCAGTCGGGCGACACCTCGGTCTAAACTATTATATATAATACCACGGTCTTTGTCAACTGTTAAATTGAAAAATTGAAGCTGCCGCGTTTGCGGCAGCTTCAAACATTATTACATTATTATTCGCCGAACGGGAAATCGAATGTTCCGCCGGAGCTCGACGAATTACCGCTTTCCGAATTGCTGCTTGAGGGTGCCTTAGTGCTGTAGCTGGATTCACCGGTATTCGCCTTGAGCACTGCATCAAAGGTCTTCTCTGCCCCGCCCTTCGTAAGCACCGTTACGGAAATCGTATCTCCCGCGGAGCATTCCTCGATTATATCGAGTACAATATCGTCGCTTGTGACCTCAATATTATTAATACGGGTTATAACATCACCCTTTGCAACCTTGCCGTGCAGGTCACTATCCTCCGAAACGGAAGCGACATACAGACCGACCGAGCTGTAGCCGTTGATTTCGGCAGTCACGGAGTTTATGGCGGTATAAGTAATGCCGAGTCTTGCGCGGCTGACGACCTTGCCCTTGCTTATAAGCTCGCTCACGATACGCTTAACCGTTCTTGTGGGTATTGCGTACCCTACGGCATCATATTCCGTTCCCGCAAGCTTTGAGGAGGTTATGCCAACCACCTGCGAATACATATTCACAAGCGCGCCGCCTGAGCTGCCGGGGTTTATTGCACTGTCGGTTTGGATAAGCTTAGCCGAATAATTTGAGGTGGTGCGCACGCGTCTGCCAACCGATGAAATTATGCCCTTGGTGATACTCGAATCATCCGTGGCATCGCTCGGTCTGCCGATAGCCACCACGCTTTCGCCGAAATTAAGCTGTGCGGAATCTCCGAACTGCGCCGCCTTAAAGCCGCTGCCCTCAATCTTAAGCACCGCTAAATCGCTAACCTGATCGCCCGCGACATACTGTGCGTCATACTCCTTATTATCCGAAGTATAAATCTTGAATTTGGCGGAAGGCACTTCGGCATAAATATGATCGTTCGTTACGATATATCCGTCGCTGCTGTAGAAAACGCCGCTTGCCTGTGAGCCCTGCCCCGCGGTATTGTAAACCATTATTCCGACAACCGACGCCTTAACATCTTCATAAACCTCGGCAGCGGTCTTTTCATCGGTTTTTGCCGGCTTTGCCGCAAGCTCGATCTTTGCGTTTCCGCCTGATACCGAACGCACGCTGCTTCTGCCGAGAAAATATCCTCCTGCAGATGCCGCAGTCAAAAGGATTACTCCCGCAAGCACCGCCGCAAAGTATTTGAGTCCGCGGCTTACCGGCTTGTAATCCTTAACAGCAGTGATCGGAGTATAATTTATTGTGCAGGGCGGAGTGTTAAAGCCGTCGTTATATATTCCCGAGAAATTCGGTTGTACATCCGTATTCGGCTGTTCCTGCTGCGAAGTGCCATCAGCCTGAGCATCCACGCTCATTACAGGCTCTGCCTTATCGTCGAAATTTTGCTGCCGAGCATCAAAGCTTACAGGCTCGTCCTCCTTCGCTTTTTCCGAAAAACCGGGCTCGGAATTGCCCGCGTCTGCAGAGTTTTTGTTTTCAAACATATCGTCCATAATGATTCTCCTTAATTATTGAGCGGCAGCACAACGCTGAATGCAGTAAACTGATTTTCACGGCTCGACGCGGCTATGCTCCCACCGTGCGCCTTGACTATTGTTTTTACGATATAAAGCCCGAGACCCGTGCTGTTTTTATTCGCGGAGCGGGATTTATCAACCTTATAGAAGCGTTCAAAAACATACGGCAGCTCACTTTCGGGGATTCCCTTCCCCGTATTTGTTATCGTAAATGTGAGCTTTTTGCCGTCTGCCTTCGCCCTAAAATCTATTGTACCCGATTCGTTTGTGAATTTAACGGCATTATCTACCAAATTATATATTACCTGATGGATTAAATCCTTATCGGCGTTTACAGAGATACTCTGAATCTCATCAAGCCCGGTTATATTAAGCTTTGCAGCTTCAATTCGCTGTTCCTGGCTTACGACTATGGTGCATAACAGCTCCCTGAAATCGAAAAGCTCCGGTTTTAAAACAAACTCGCCCGATTCAAGCTTCGCCATGCTGAGCATTGATTGAACAAGGCGTGAAAGCCTTTTCACCTCGTCGGACACTATCTGGAGATAATACTTTTGCTTGTCCGGCTCTATGGTGCCGTCCAAAATGCCGTCTATAAAGCCGCCTATCGTAGTCATCGGAGTTTTAAGCTCGTGCGATACATTGGCGACAAAGCTTTTACGCATTCCCTCAAGCTGCACCAGTGAATTGGTCATTTGATTAAATGAAACCGCAAGCTCTCCTATCTCGTCATCGCTCGTTACGGGTATGCGCTTTGAAAAATCACCCTTTGCCATAGCCCTTGCCGCTTCGGACATTTGCTTGAGCGGCTTCGTGAGCCTGTAGGTCATGGCATAAAGCGCAAAAAACATTATTACAAGCGGAATGGCAGCCGAAAACAAATAAAGCTTTGTCACGGTAGACATTAGCAGCCGTATTGAAGAAAGCGGCGCGGCGCTGAACACGGTGACCGCAGTTCCACCGCTGCTTGTTATCCGCTTTGAAACCACATAATGCGGATTTTTATATACATCCAGGGTTTTAAGCCTGAACGGTTCATTTTCATCAGCCGCAAGCTCCGATTCCGGAATTAAATGCTGCGAATGAGTGCACTCGCCGTTTTTCCCCCATTCCTCGCAGCTGCAAAGCACTACCGCACCGGTCTTGTTGGCTAAAAATATATCGACATCCGAAACCGCCGAGATAGCGTTCAGGGTTTTATAAAGCTCCTGCATATTCATATCGCCCGAGGACGCCTCGGCTATATAATCCGCAGCCTCATCCGTGCATTTGCCGAGTGTTTCGTATTTTGAACGCGCCAGGTAATTATTGAGCACAAATGAAAGTATCATCATCATAACCGTAAGACTGAAAATAATAATCAGCGCGGTTGTGAAAAAATATTTTTTAAAAAGCTTAAGCTTCATAAAGCTATTTTACCTCGAATTTATAGCCTACTCCCCAAACGGTTTTAAGCGACCATTCATCGGAAACATTTTCCAGCTTTTCGCGCAGACGCTTTACATGAACATCAACCGTGCGGGAATCACCGTAATAATCAAAGCCCCAGACCTCATCAAGCAGCTGATCCCTCGTATAAACGCGGTTGGGATTGCTTGCCAAATGGTAAATCAGTTCAAGCTCTTTAGGCGGCGTGTCAATTTTAACACCGTTAACCTCAAGCTCGTAATTAGTAAGATTAATGCGAAGCTTGTCATATCTTACCTCGCTTATCTGAGAGCCCTTGTCACTGTCGTTCGTTCTGCGAAGCACTGCTTTTATGCGGGCGATTACCTCCTTGGTGTCAAACGGCTTGCTTACATAATCGTCCGCACCCAGTTCAAGACCGAGAATCTTATCAAAGGTTTCGCCCTTTGCGGTCAGCATTATAATGGGAGTTTCGCTCGTCTTGCGGATTTCCCTGCAGACCTGCCAGCCGTCCAGCTTCGGAAGCATTATATCAAGTAAAATAAGGTCGGGCGAATACTTTGAGGCGTATTCCACCGCCTGTTCGCCGTCGTTTGCCACAACGGTATCAAAGCCGTCCTTTTCAAGATACAAACGCAAAAGCTCGCAGATGTTCGCGTCATCATCGACAATAAGTATTTTATATTGCATTGCATTCCCCTCACTTAACTCTTGTGCCGCGCCCGACAGCAACCCTTTTCGGGCACTACACTTATTTAAAGATAATAATATAATATTTATATTACGAAAATATGAATAATTGTAACTTTATTTTAAATTAAATGTCATCATACTCTGCAAGCGCTGCAGGTATAAAAAAACGAATCGCCGAAAGGCGATTCGTCATCAGTCTGTCGATGAACCCCAAAATTTGTTTTTGCAGCGGTAACTCCGCATTTTTCATTTTTTCCATGCCTGTGCGGCGGAAAAACACCTTGTAAGCGAAAAACCGCTGAATAATCGGTTTCAGGAGGGCACCGGGGTGAGTAACCACGGAGCATAACAACCGACTGCCGAATGCGGCAGATAAAAGGAGGGCGTTATAGCGCCGCGGTCAAAGAAAATTCGCGCGCCGAGCGATATTTTCTTTGGGCACAACAAGAGTAGGGAGTGCGGTCCGAAAATCCGTAATTTTCGAGCAAACGGCATTCCCGTAGGAGAGCGTGGCGATTTTTTTCGACACGCGCACCAAAGAATTATTACTCTGCAGCTCCGCCGTTTTCTTCTTCCTTCATTTTTGCAAAGCACTCGCTGCAATATACCGGGCGATCATCCCTCGGGATGAACGGCACTTTAGCAACGCCGCCGCAGGCAGCACATACTGCATCATGCATTTCTCTGGGAGCTCTGCCGGCATTCTTACGCTTATCGCGGCAGGGCTTGCAGCGCTGCGGTTCGTTTACAAAGCCTTTGGATTCGTAAAACTCCTGTTCCCTTGCAGTAAATACGAATTCCTCACCGCAATCCTTGCAAACTAACGTCTTGTCTTCAAACATGTTTTCTACCTCTCTGATGATAAAATTTAGCCCCGGACGGAATCGCACCGACATCTTTGGTTTCAACGCTCTGCTTTAAGCTACATGGGCATATTAATAAAAAGGAATCAATTTCCCTGTTTATCCTTAAGCTTCCTGCGGATTCTCATAAGCGCGTTATTTACCGATTTTTCGGAAACGCCCAACTCGTCCGCAATATCTATGTATTTTTTCCCCGAAAGGAAAAGCTGCAAAACCGCAAGCTCCATTCCCGATAATTCAAGCTTTATACTGTGCGTAAGCGCTTTATAAGCCTCTTTATCAAAGAAAATCTTTTCCGGACTGTTGCAATCGGGAATGCTTACATCCTCTATAGGCTCAAGCAGCTCCTCGGGAATGTTTTTCTTTCTGCCCGCCCGTTTTGCGCAATCAATAACCGAGCGCTTTATACAAAGTGAGGCAAAGGAGGAAAACGAGGATTTATCTTTATCGTAATTCTTCACTGCGGAATAAAGCGCAAGGCTTGCCTCCTGCGCTGCGTCCTCTCGGTCGCTTTCGCGGCAGTATTTATCCGCATAATAGCGTATTCGCTTATCGTACCGACCGAAAATTACGGGCAAAAGCTCATAGTTTCCGCCACATATTTGCGCGACGATTTCTTCGTCCGACGCATTCTTGTAATTTTCGACAAAAATACTCCTCATTGTTACTCCGACATAGTATTACTTGCTAATTATAATAACCCATCCCATTTGAAAAGTCAAGAAAAATTTTAATATTTTTTGGTAAATTGTGAAAACTCACAAAAAACCTTGTGTGTTTTTACAATAAAATAAGTACACAGCGTGGAATCGCAGAATTATTCGACGATTCCACGCTGTGTACTTGTAACCGTCATTATATAACGGATTTCTTAAAACGATACGGTAAGCTGCATTTTGAATCTTTCAAGCCCGAACACTGCGTGCGGTATTCCCTTCGGCATAATAAGGGTCTCCCCTTCGGACAAAACATATTCCTTCCCGCCGACGGTAAATCTTCCCTTTCCGTCGAGCACGGTCACCATCGCGTCGCCGCCTGCCGAATGCGATGAAATTTCCTCACCCTTATCAAACGAAAAAACGGTCATACTTACAAGCTCGTTCTGCACAAGCGTTTTGCTTACTACCTGACCCTCGCTGTAATCCACAAGGTCTTTAAGATTTATAACTTTTTCTTTTTCAATATTTTTATACATAATAACTCTCCGTTTCTTCTGTTATAAGCTTATTATTCTCTTTTATTTTTAATATATCAAGCCGATTTTTTTATTCCACAACCGGCGGAATAAAATTTTCTATTGCGCCGCGCAGCTTCGGGTGGTGAATCACAAAATGAATTGCGGGGGCGTTGCCCTTTGAAATCATAGCCCACTGCCCCTCGTGAATCAATATCTGCAAATTTCTGAACGCGTTTGTCCTTGTAAATTCGGCAATGTAATTTTCATGTATCTGCATAAACCGCTCTGTCTGCCTTATATGCTCGGAATATTCATCATAGGTAAGACAAATATCCTTACCGTAAAACATTCCCGAAAGCGGAAGCACCGTCGGGTGGCGCTCAAATTCCTCGCGGCTTATAACAGGCATTTCATCGGTTATGCTGCCGTTTTCAAGAATTTTTTCCGCAATTTCGCGCTGCGAACGCGCAAAATCAAGAATTTTATTTTTATCTTCCGCTTGTATTTTATGGTTTTCAAACAGTTTTTCAAGAAAATCCGCTCCCGCGGTATAAAGCGGCGGCACGGTGAGAATATTGCGGCGTTTGCCTGCATTTTCCGCGTCGGCAAGCATAAACGCGTTCAGTCTGCGCGCGCCGTCCTCTCGGTAAATTTCCATTAAGGACGCTGCATTTTTCAAAAGGTCCTCGGCGCGTTTTTTATAGTACGTTATATCGTCCTTGGTTTTTGAAAGATAATACCTGCCGCGGTCATGACAGCCCGCTATCGCCTCGCCCGAAAGCGCTGCAGCACCCGACACCCGCAAAAAATGGTTAAAAGCGCCGCTCTGCGTTTTTTTGAGGTAATAGGGGGATATCTGCCCTGTCATATACATCGGTATCCAGCTTTCAAGCCCGAGCATCATTTCCTCAAAGGAACGGTCAATATTATGTATATTGTTAAGGTGCAGCCCCTTTTTAAGCATGAGCGCCATACCGTACATCCACTTTTTCGGGAAATCGGGGTCCTTCGCCATTTCGGTCATGGGCATATCGCTGTAAAGTGTAACATCATCCTTTGATTTTGAAAGCACGGTCGCCTTTAAAAAGTCAAGCTCGCTTTCCATCATTTCGTGAAGACCGTAATAATATTTTGAGGTCGGTAGCTGAAACGGCAGCTGCGGCACCTTCATTTCATCGAAGTGTATCGCTTTAATGTATTCGTTTAAATCAAATTCGTCAAGCTTTGCAAGAAATCCCGAAATGCCGCCGCCTTCGGTATCCCCCGATTTTCCGCAAAGCAGCCATTCCTTGATTTTTTCATACCTTGCGGAGCAATCGTCGGTCTCCTCGCCGGTAAGCTCTGTCAGCACGGCAAGGTCGGTGGGAGAATTTATCTCCCTTGCCACAAAAGACGCCACCGCCTCGGCGAATTGCTCGGGGTCGGCAGGGCGGCGCGAGCCGTTTCTGAAACGGAATATGGTTGAGCTGTCGTAATTTGTGCTGCGGCATAGCTTTGAAATATTTATATCAAGCACGGAGATAAGCGTATTGAAATTAAGCCGCAGCTGTTCCTTATCGGCTGACACGAGTCCGTCGCAGGCAAGAAGCTGTAAGCGTATTTCATCTGCTCCGAGGGCGATTTTCTTTTTTTCGGCAATAGCCGTCAGCGCGTTTACAATGGATGAAAAGGCCCCGCTTTCGGCATCGGGCAGCCGCTCTCCCGATCGGTAACGGCTCACAGTCGCCGCCGATATGCCCGAAAGCTCGCTTAATTCCTTGGCGGTGCAGTCAAGCGTTTCTATATATTCGTTAAGCCTATCGCAGAATTTCATATTTTCACGTCCGTAATGTTTTTTTATATTATACAACAAAACCGTCAAAAAATAAAGTGTAATAATTTCCATTCCGGCAAATGCCATAACGGAAATTATTTATTTGTTGATATGATATATATGCTAAAATCTTTATAAGAAAATTTTTCCGTGAGGAGAGAAAAATGAGAATAATTTCAGAATTTAAAATGCGGGGTTCGGCGTCTCTTTTACTTGCCTTCATCCTGCTTTGCGGGTAACGGCGGGAAAACATCAAGACCTACCGGTGAAAAGGATACCTCGCTTAACGCCTCAACGCAAGCGGAGCCTGTAACGCTGGAGCAGGCGCTTTTAAAGGAGCGCGGCCGACCGTATGACCAATCGGATTACAAAAAGATCGTCGGCGGCGAGGGGATTATTGATATAACCTCGGAGTTTGATTGCTTTGTCGACCATTCCTACAGCACCGACATTGACAATATGATAGTTTCGGGCGGCAAGACCTACCGTGCAAACTTTAATTCGCCGCTTTCAAACGGCAAAAATATTTTAGAAACATTCACGCTGCCGTCCGGCAGCGAGGTGAGGTATTGGGACGCCACCTACGACGGCGAAATCTGCAATTTCTATTTTAAGGACGGCTCTGCCTACAAGCTCAGCGGTCAATCGCCTGTTACTTCTTATATTCCCGAAAAAATCGATACCGATAAATACCCTCTTTTCAAAAAGGTTTACCACTATTCATCCGACGGCAAAACGCTCACCGACTGCACTGCAGAATTTTTGAATGCCGATAAGGTTTACCGCCACCGCACGCCGATGTTAGCCATTACAGGCAAAAAGGTAAGCCTTATTGATACGGCTAAATACCTTGACAAAGGCACTGCCGGGTGGAACCGGTACAGAGATATGGGCTGGCGGGAATATATAGCCTACGACCTCGATTTATCGGCAATAGGCACCGAGACCCCCATAAGGCTTTTCAACACCAATATTCTTATGACAAACTGCGCGTTTTATGAGATTGTGTATGCGTCAGAACCGCTTGATGATAATGATAAAAACGCACAGACAGCACCCGACGGCTCGGTTTCGCCCTATTACCCCACCGCGCAGCACCTTAACTGCAATCTCACTTTAAGAAAAATAACCCTGCTTACAAACTATTACCAGGATGTGCGCAATATCTGCACAAGCCATGTAATAACCGATGATTACACCCTCTTACCGATTTCGGAAATTATGACCGAAGGCTACGCCGAATATTATAAATACGATTGCAATAAATTTTACAATGCCTACCGTGACGAATAAAGGAGTAAAGAATATGAATTTTGATAAAAGAAAAATACTTTCCGCTGCAATTTCCGCCCTGCTCGCACTTTGCCTTACCGCTTGCGGCGGCAAGACCGTAACAAACAGCGACGGCACAAAAACCGTAAAGACCGAGCACGGCATAAAGGTTACGCAAACGGCGGCAAAAGCGATGCAGACCGAGAAATATGAAACAGCCGATTTCAGCATTACAATACCCAAGGGCTGGAAGGTAACTGCGGGCGGCGCGAATATTTACCACACCATACGCGTAAGCGACCCTAACGAGCCGCTCAACGGTATGTATATTCTTCTTAAAGCGGAGTGCCTCTTGCACTCGCAGGCGGGCAAGGCGGCATACCAAAGCCTTTATAATAAGGGAAATACGCAATTGGCGCTGTTTGCAAACGCGGTTGTGCTTGAAAACCCCTCTACCGAGAATTTCTTTAAAATTTTCTCTGCTTACGGCGATTTCGCCTCTAAAATGGATTCCACCTACGCGGGCTTTACCTTCCCCCGTTACGACAATTTCACCGTGACCGACAGGTTTGCTTCAAACAGCAATTTAAAAGCCTATTCGCTCGGCGAGGAGCTTTTGCGTGCAACCTTTACCGACGGCGGCAAGGAGGGCGAGGGTATGTTCTCGGCAAGCGTTGTGGATTTCGGCAGCTTGACTGTATCCGACGGAACGGTTGTGGGCTATCAGCTGAAGCAGGCGGACGGCGGATATTATATGGCGTATAATGTTGTGGCAATAACCGCCGCAAAGGACACCTTTATAGAGTGGGAAAGCGTGCTTACCGAATGTATGAAAACGCTTGATTATTCGGAAAGCTTTGTAAACGCCACAAATCAGGCAAGCAATGAAAAGGTTGCGCTTTCAAAGCAGATAAGTCAAAACTTTAACCAGACTATGGACGGCTTTATGTCATCATGGGAGAGCCGCAATAAAAGTCAGGATATTATGAGCCAGAAGCAGAGCGACGCGATACTCGGCTACGAGCGCGTTTACGATACCGAGACCAACGAGGTCTATAAAGCGACAAACGGCTTTACCGATGTTTACGACGGCAATCACTATAAGCCCGTAACGGACGATAATATGTATACCGAGCCTATAAGCGGCTATATTGAAAAAGTAAATTAAATTTTTAAAAAACTATTGACGGCGGCGTTTTAAGTATGTAAAATATTATTCGGTAATATTTT
>URVJ01000006.1 GCA_900551295.1 uncultured Eubacteriales bacterium
GATACTTCCTGACGGTACAAGCCGGCGGCAGGAAGTATCCCACAACTTTTTTCCAAATTAAGGGCTGCCGTTTTCTTTGCAGCTTTCTTTTTTTAAAAGAAAGCGCGTACCCCTTCGTGACATCAGGTAACTACTGGCGGTAAAGGATAAAATTGTAGAACACCCAGCGGCCGTTGATTTTCTTAAAGGTACAGTTTTGAGTTCTGTCAGCCTTAACAGAGCCGTCGTCATTAAGAAGCTGATAAGAAACGGCGAGGTTATACTCATCATCGGAGACTTTGGTAACCGCATAAGTTTCATCATCAGAATAATAGCTCGGTTCAAAAGCGAACGAAGTACAGTAAAGCCCGTCGTCGCCCTCTGTAAAGCGTTGATTTTCATCATTAAGGTCAATGAGAAGATCCGCCATATCAGCATCAAACAACGTTCTGAGGTACATTTTAAGCGTTTCAAGGCTGTCTACCTGTTCTGACTTTACCTTATAATAAGTTATACCGTCAACGTCCATGGACTTATCCATATCAAGCGGAGGCGCGGTAGTGATCGAAAACCAGCCCACTGCATCTGCGGCATTCTTGTATGCGTCGATAATATTCTGCTCCGTCGGGTATCCTTCGGGATAATCGGGAATATCAAACGCAGCAGTCGTGCCGTCACCGTCCTGCGTGCTGTTCTGCGAATCCTCCACAACCGACGAACCCGAATTGTCGGGAACGCTGTCCGGAGAACAAGCCGACAGCGCAAGCAGCAGAGATATACTTGCAGCAAACGCAAGCGAATTCCTGTATATATTGTTCATTTCCAAAACTCCTTTCTTTTGGCGCGGATTCTGTGCCGTTTCATTTTGTGCGAAACTTTGGCACCTTTCCGGCAGCAGCCGTCCCGAAAGCTCGGTATCAAATCTGAATTTCATGCAAGGCTTCAGCTCCTTTTTCAGAGTTTAAGTCAAAATGCGGCGCCATTTACCGTTCTGCATAAACAATTTTAAAGTGCAAAAGAGAAATCTGCGTGAAATTTGTGTGTGTCCCAAATGTTTTTCATGAAAACATTTTTACTTTTCTATCTTGGAAAGATCATACGGCGTCGTCTGATATACAACGTAGTTGAGCCAGTTTGAGTACAGCAGATGAGCGTGCGCTCTCCACATATTCACGGGCTTTCGTTCGGGATCGTCATACGGAAAATAGTTTTCCGGCACGTGCGGACAAAGTCCTTTTTTGACATCTCTCTGATACTCTTTTTTCAGGGTGTCAAAGTCGTACTCGGCGTGTCCCGTGACGAAGATCTTTCTCATATCCTTTGAGCTTGCGATATAAACGCCTGTTTTTTCGGAATACGCCTCTATATCAAGCTCGGCGCACTTCTTTACGTCCTCGGTATCCACTCCGCAATGCCTTGAATGAGGCGCGTAAAAGAACTGGTCAAAGCCTCTTACTATCGGGTGCGACGGTATGAGAACCTTGTGTCTGAACACACCCGAAAGCTTTTCGGGAAGTCTTATCTTTTCTATGCCGTAGTAATGATACATTGCCGCAAACGACGCCCAGCAGATATAAAAGCAGGAATACACATTCTTGTCCGACCAGTCGAAAATTTCTTCAAGCTCTTTCCAGTACGCGACCTCCTCATAAGGCTTATCCTCTATCGGCGCTCCGGTTATTATAAGTCCGTCGAATTTTTCGTGTTTTACGTCGTCAAAGTTTTTGTAAAAAGCCTCTAAATGCTCGTCGGGCGTGTTTTTTGATTTGTAAGTCTTGGTTTTGAGCAGTGTTATCTCGACCTGAATCGGCGTATTCGACAGCAGTCTTAAAAGCTGCGTTTCGGTGACTATCTTTGTCGGCATGAGATTGAGTATAGCAATGCGCAGAGGACGTATATCCTGTGTTTCCGCACGCTCCTTTGTCATTACGAATATGTTTTCGCTCTCAAGCGTGCCGAAAGCCGGAAGCGCGCCGGGAATTTTTATAGGCATTTGAAAACCTCTTTTACTTTGTTGATTTTGCGCAGCTTTTCATGCGTTACCGTGTAAAAATACTTAACAGCGGTTTTGCCTTTACTGCCTTTTGCGGGCAGAACTCCTGGCAGCAGTAGCATTTTATACACTTCTTATTATTTATATGCGCCTTTTTATCCTTTATCGTTATTGCCGCGACGGGACAGTTCCTTGCGCATATTCCGCAGCCCACGCAAAGGCTCTTTTTGACAGTCGGACGCGGTTCGAGTGCGGTTTTCAGTCCTCCGCCGAAAATAGACGGTATCTGCTTTACTATTCCGCCTGCGCGAGAATCGGGGCGCACAAACTCTGACGCAAACTTTTCCTTTTCGCAGCCGATTATTTCAAGTCCGCCGACGCTTTCGGGGCAAAGTCCGCGCTTTACCGAACATTCGACCGTTCCGACCTCGTTCGGCTTATATCCCATAATATAAGAATTAAGCACGTCTGCCGCGAACGGGTTTGCACTCGCCGTGACACAGCCGACCTTTTTAAGCGTTCCGCCGGACGGACCGTTGCCCTCCATACAGACAACTGCGTCGGTTATATTAACGCACGGTGCGGTTATAAGGCAGAGATCGCACAGCATATCCGCAAAAGAAATTCTCGACGGAAATCTTGCGTGCTGTTCCGCTTTCTGAAGTCCGGGAATTGAGCCGAACATATTTTTTACCGCCGCCGTCATCTCGCAAAGCGCATGAGTTTTCAGCCTGTTGAGATTTACCACAACGTCCGCATTTACAAGCGGATTGATAATATTGAAATTGAATTTGCTTACATCATGATTGCTCATAAGCTCAAAACCGTAATCGTCGTTGACCTGCGCTCCGCCGTCCTGCGCCGCGTCAAGCACGCCTGTTTCTCTGACTACCGCGGAAAACGACGCATGATTATACGTTCCTCCCGGACTGTCGGCAACCGTGACGTGTGCGCCGAGACCTGAAAAATATTCGCACGCAGCCTTTACAAAGCTCGGATGCGACGTTATGCACTTATCTGCGTCGGCTCTTGAGAGAAGATTGGGTTTTACGGTTACTTTTTTGCCGTCAAAAAAATCCTTTTCCCAGCCGTTGTCAAGACAGACCTTTTCAAGCAGATCGTATATGACCGGTTTTACGTTCTCATATTCGTAATCGTGCAGTTCCGAAAGATAAACTCTGTTTGTAAGCTTAATTTTTCTTTCCATATTACTTCAGTTTCTTTAGGAATCTGTCAAGTCTGTCGATTGCGCGGCTTATATGCTCTACCGAGTACGCATAAGATACTCTCGCAAAGCCCTCTCCCGATTCGCCGAACGCGGAACCCGGAACTATCGCGCACTTTTCGTCATACAGCAGCTTTTCGCAGAACTGTTCCGACGTCAGTCCGTAGCCCGATATATTCGGGAACATATAGAAAGCTCCTTCGGGTTCAAAGCAGGTAAGTCCTATCTCGTTAAGTCCGGACAGCAGCATTCTTCTTCTCTGATTGTAGCAGTCCTTCATATATTCTATTTCTTCGTCGCCGTCGCGCGCCGCGATTATTCCGGCATACTGGCTTGAGGTAGGCGCGCACATTATTGCGTACTGATGTATTTTAAGCATCTGCTTTGTTATTTCGCGCGGTGCGCAGACATATCCGAGTCTCCAGCCCGTCATTGCATACGATTTTGAAAATCCGCCGACATATATGGTTCTGTCGCGCATATCTTCAAACGCCGCAAAGGAAAAATGCTTTCTTCCGTAGGTAAGCTCGCCGTATATCTCGTCCGTGAGCACTACGATATTTGTATCCTTTACAACGTCCGCAATCTTACGCAGATCTTCTTTTGTCATTATCGCGCCCGTAGGATTGTTCGGGTAGGGAAGAATGAGCATCTTGGTCTTTGGCGTAATATACTTTTTGAGAAGTTCGGGTGTGAGCTTGAATCTATCTTCTTCGCGCGTGGGAATACTTATCGGAACGCCGCCGGTAAGTTCGGTTATAGGCGTATAGCAGACATATGACGGCTCAACGACAAGCACTTCGTCGCCGGGTTCTACTATCGCTCTTATGGCAAGGTCTATCGCCTCGCTGCCGCCGACGGTTACTATCATTTCCTTTGACGGATCGTACGATACCGAAAAACGTCTTTCGAGATATGCCGCTATCTCTTTTCTGAATTCAATAAGTCCGCTGTTTGAGGTATAGTAGGTCTTTCCCTTTTCAAGCGACTCTATTGCGGCTTCTCTTATATTCCACGGAGTTACAAAGTCGGGCTGTCCGACGGTAAGCGATATAACGCCCTGCATTTCGTCGAGAATATCAAAGAATTTTCTTATGCCCGACGGCTTTAAATCCACTGCTTTCTTTGAAAGCACTTTGCTGTAATCTATCATTAATTCATGTTTCCTCTCTCGTCATGAGTCATTTCTGTTCCGTGACCGTAAACAACGCCCATGTCCTTGTATTTTCTGAGCACAAAGTGAGTACTCGTGGAGATTACTCCGTCTATCGGCGCAAGCTTTTCCGCCACAAACAGCGCGACCTCTTTCATGGTCTTTCCCTCTATCATAACGCAAAGGTCATACGCGCCCGACATAAGGTACATATTTCTTACTTCGGGGAAATTATATATTCTCTCCGCGACTCTTTCAAATCCTCTGTCTCTCTGCGGAGTTACTTTAAGTTCGATAAGCGCCGTTACGTACTCTCTGTCGGTCTTATCCCAGTCGACAAGCGCCTTATATCCTACGACTACGCCCTTTTCTTCAAGTTCCTCTATTATTTCCTTAACGTGCCCGACGTCCGCGTCGAGCATAACCGCTATTTTCTGCGCCGTAAGTCTTGCGTCTCCGGCTATAAGCGTGAGCACCTTGTCTTTAAGCTGATCTTTCATTAATTTTAACCCTCTTTCTTATGACGCAAATTACAGTATAACTGCTCAATATAATTATATCACGTATTCATGTTCTTTTCTTTACGTTAAGGCAAACTTTTATTAACAAACTGCGGTATGATTTACAAAATCCGCATTGAAAAAGCGCTCTGCCTGAATTATAATTTAATCATACAATAAAGGGAAGTGCAAATAAAATGAACAAAAAGGAAAACGCCGCGCAGACAATCGTACTCTGCGGACTTTTTATTGCTCTCGGCGTACTTACTCCGCAGATATTCCACCTTTTCGGAGCTGCCGCGGGACAGACGTTTCTTCCCATGCACATACCCGTGCTTATAGCGGGGCTTTGCGTATCGCCCTTATGCGGTGCGGTTTCGGGAATTTTCTCTCCAATGCTCAGCTGCATTATAACGTCAATGCCGTCGCCGATTAAAATGCCGTTCATGTGCGTAGAGCTTTTTGTGTACGGCCTTGTATCGGGATTTGCCATGAAATTATTTTCGGGACATATCAAAAATTACACCGTGCGCGTATATGCGAGCCTTATAACGGCGCAGATCTGCGGAAGAGCCGCAAACATTCTCTGCACTGCGTTCGGCGTATATGTTCTCGGACTCAGAAATCCTGCGGTCAGCATGAAAGCCGCGCTCATGTCGGTTCCGACCGGTCTTATCGGAATTGCAATTCAGCTTATCTTCATTCCTCCGGTTGCCGTCGTGCTCAACAAGTACGTAACCATAGGCAAAAAATCGTACGCGCGCAAAATACAAATTTAAACGCATATACAAAATCAAAGCTCAGCGGATTGTCAAAGCAGTCTTACGCTGAGCCGATTTTTTACTATCTTCGCAAAGCACGGCAGACAGTGCCGCTTTTGCGTTTTTATAACCAAATTTCAGAAGAAACTCTCTTCGGGATCGTATACGTTTTCCGCAGCGTCCTCAAGTTCGGAAAATTCGCCGAAAATACCGAGAGCCGTATCGAAAACAAGCATACGTACCGTCTCTCCGAAAGCAAGTCCTTTCTTTGCCGAAGTACCGCGCCTTTTTGTGTCCGTAACCGCAAAATCCAGAAGAAAACCCTTTTCAATCGCGGATTCGCACGCATATCTGCAAAGATTCTGCACATTCTTTATGCTTTTGCCGCTGCTTTCGGAAAGCTTATCATAGATTGACGACATATTCATCTGCGGATTTTCCGCTTTGATATAAACAGCCTGAGCAATAAGCCGTGTGCCGCACTTTCTGCGGTCAAGTCCGAGTTTTGACAGAGCCGTGTATATCTCGTTGAACGCTGATTCGCGCTCGGAACGTCTTACCGTATCTTCGATAAGTCTTGCGCGTATCCTGAAAGCGTTATCGTCGGGATTGCTGTCAGTGAAATCGTCATGCGATGCGTTGACGGCGTCATCAAAAAAGCTCTCGAACGCATATTGTCTGTCCTTTGAGCCGGAACACGGCTCATTTTCGTTTTTGAGCAGTCTGTCAACCGATTCAAACAGCTTTTTCACCTTTAAAGACTCTTTTCTTTGACCTTTTTTTCTTTGGGAGCGTCGGTATCTTCCGCATTCTCGGCTTTTTCGGCGTACTCCTTTATCGGCTGTGCGCCGTTTTCTATTACGTCGCGCGTAATTCTCACGGTCTTAAGGTTCTTTATATCGGGAATATCGTACATAAGTCCCGTCATGATACCCTCGGTAATGGCTCTGAGTCCGCGTGCGCCGGTCGAACGCTTTTCGGCAAGCTCGGCTATGGCGCGAAGTGCGTCGTCGTCAAACTCAAGCTCAACTCCGTCCATTGCAAACAGCTTTTTATACTGCTTTGTAAGCGCGTTCTTGGGTTCTTTGAGTATGCGCACAAGTGCGTCCTCGTCAAGTGCCGACAGCGAAACTATAAGCGGAATTCTTCCGACAAGCTCCGGAATTATGCCGAACTTTACAAGGTCATGCGCCTCGATGGACTTCAGTACATTTGTCTTTTTCTTTTCTTCCTTGGTCTGTATAGTCGCGCCGTAACCCATAGTACGGTTGCCCATGCGCTGTTCGATTATCGACTCGATTCCGTCAAAGGCGCCGCCGCAGATAAACAGTATATTCTTTGTGTTTATCTGAATAAACTCCTGATTCGGGTGTTTTCTTCCGCCCTGCGGAGGAACGTTTGAAACGGTGCCTTCAAGTATCTTAAGCAGAGCCTGCTGAACGCCCTCTCCCGAAACGTCGCGCGTTATTGAACGGTTTTCGCTTCTGCGCGAGATCTTGTCTATCTCGTCGATATAGATAATTCCCTTTTCGGCAAGCGCGATATTATAGTCGGCAGCCTGTATAAGGCGCAGCAGAATATTTTCGACGTCCTCGCCTACATATCCCGCCTCTGTAAGAGTGGTTGCGTCCGCGATGGCAAACGGGACTTTCAGGAACTTTGCAAGCGTCTGGGCAAGCAGAGTCTTTCCGACGCCGGTAGGACCCAGAAGCATTACGTTGCTTTTCTGGATCTCAACCTCGTCCGAATTATCTTTCTGAAGTATTCTCTTATAGTGATTGTACACCGCAACGGCGAGAGTTTTCTTTGCCTCGTCCTGACCTATGACGTACTTATCAAGCTCAGTCTTTATCGCGGAGGGCTTAGGCAGCTTATTGAGGCTTAGTTTCGGCATTCCGTTCTTTTTGTTATCCTCTTCGTTCATCTCGTCAAGCAGGCTTTCGCACAGCATTACGCAGTTGCTGCATATATTCACGCCTTCGGGACCGTATATAAGGCGTCCCGTCTGACGCTCGGATTTTCCGCAGAAAGAACAGAAGCGCTCGCCTCTTTTATTTTCATTAGCCATGTTCGGTTATAACCTTTCGTAAAATGCCTTTAATCAGAGTCTTTTATCAATGACCTTATCGACAAGACCGTATGCGCATGCCTCTTCGGCGGTCATGAAGTTATCTCTCTCGGTATCCTTTTCAATGGTTTCGAGAGGTTTGCCGGTCTGCTCGGAAAGCAGCTTATTGAGCTTGCTTTTAATTCTTATGATATGATCGGCGTGTATCTTTATATCGCTTGCCTGTCCCTGCATACCGCCGAGAGGCTGATGTATCATGATCTCGCTGTTGGGGAGCGCAAGTCTTTTGCCCTTTGCGCCCGACGAGAGCAGAAACGCTCCCATGCTTGCTGCCATGCCGACGCATATTGTCGAAACGTCACATTTAATAAAGTTCATGGTGTCGTAAATTGCCATGCCGGAGGAAATCGAACCGCCGGGGCTGTTTATATAAAGGCTTATATCCTTATCGGGATCCTGCGCCTCAAGATAGAGCAGCTGCGCTACGACAAGTGATGCTGTGGCGTCGTTTACTTCTTCGCCCAAAAATATAATCCTGTCATTGAGAAGTCTTGAATAGATGTCAAATGAACGTTCGCCGTGGTTTGTCTGTTCAATGACCATTGGTACAAGTGCCATAATTATCGTCCTTTCACGTGTAATATGTCGTATTTTGTCTTTTTGCCTTTAAGGCAAGAATGTGCGTACAATATAAACTGCACGCACACTAAAGCTTTTAATGTATTTTGCTGCCGGGCGTGGGAAGAAAATTATTCTTCGTCCTTTTTCTCGGCGGTTTTCTTTGCTGCGGTCTTACGGGGTTTCTTTACGGTTTCGGTCTTTTCTTCCTTTGCCGTATCAGCCTCAGCGTCGGTTTTCTTTGCAGTCTTTCTTGCCGTCTTTTTCTTGGGCTTTTCTTCGCCGTCCTCGGTCTTTGCCTCTTCGGGA
The DNA here is from genome assembly GCA_900551295.1 of uncultured Eubacteriales bacterium. Lineage (GTDB taxonomy): Bacteria > Bacillota > Clostridia > Oscillospirales > CAG-382 > UMGS1387. The sequence continues at coordinate 8,607 of URVJ01000006.1, forward strand.
GCGTTCATCTTTGCGAATTCCTCGGCGGTGACGGTCTTTTCGGTAATCTTTGCATTATCCTTTACGAATTCAAACGCCTTTATTGATTTAACGTCCTCGGCGAGATCCTCTTTGGAAATTCTTGCCTTTACGTCGTCGGCTTTCATACCGAACTGCTTTGCCATTTCCTCGTATTTATTCTCGATTTCCTCATCGCTTGCCTCGATCTTTTCAGCCTTGATGATCTCTTCGAGTGCGAGCTGCTTAAGTACGTTTACCTTTGCGGGCTCTGCATAACGTGCGCGTATATCCTCAATCTTCATGCCTGTGTACTTTACAAGCATATCAAGGCTGAGTCCCTGACTTCTGAGGTTATAGTCATACTCTCTTACGAGAAGATCCTGTTCCTTTTCGATCATAACGTCCGGAACTTCTGCTTCAACGTTTGCGGTGAGCGCCTTTGTGAGATCTTCCGCAAGTCTTACTTCAGCCTCTGCGTCATGTCTCTTTTCTATTTTAGCCTTAATGTCTGCCTTGTATTCAGCAAGAGTATCGAATTCGGAAGCGTCCTTTGCAAACTCGTCGTCGAGAGTGGGAAGTTCCTCAAATTCAAGACCGTTGAGCTTGCACTTGAAGGTTGCGTCCTTGCCTGCAAGTTCTGGCGCATGGTATTCTTTCGGGAAGGTTACGTTTACGTCGAATTCGTCGCCTACGTTCTTGCCAACGATCTGATCTTCAAAACCGGGAATGAACGAACCCGAGCCGAGCTTTAACTTATGGTTTTCTGCCTTGCCGCCTTCAAAAGCTTTGCCGTCGCAGAAACCTTCGTAGTTGATATCGGCAATGTCGCCGTCCTTGGCTGCTCTGTCGGTAACGCTTATGGTTCTGCTGTAACGCTCTCTTGTTCTTTCAAGCTCTGCGTCAACTTCGGAATCCTCTGTCTTTACGACAACCTTATCAACCTTAAGGCCCTTATATTCGCCGAGCTTTACATCGGGAACGCGTATAAAGGTAACTTTGGCATTTATGCCGTCCTCTGCCTCGAAATCAACGTCGGTCACTTCGGGCATGCCTGCTATCTTGTAGGGTGTTTCCTTGACTGCGGCGTTTATTTCGGACGGGAGAAGATCGTTTATTGCGTCTTCATAGAATACCTGAGAACCGTAGAACTTTTCAACCAGTCCTCTTGTAGCCTTGCCTTTTCTGAAACCGGGAATAGAGATGCTCTTTGCGTTTCTCTTAAATACCGCGTTTACTGCGTTTTCAAAGGTCTCCTTTGAAATTACGATGTCCATCTCAACCTTATTTGTTTCGGTTTCCTTGAAGTTTTTTAAACTCATTTTGTTTCCTCCGGGTGTTTTCCGTCTTACTTTTGACAGAAAAAATTATATTCAAAGTATATCTATTACATTATAAGCAAAATTTATGAATTGTCAAGTCATTTTTGATAAACTCGGCATTAATTTTGCCGTATTTGCGCACTTCGGCAAAAAATACGTTCAGAATTCCTTTTTTATGGAACGTGAAAACAGCGCGTCAAGCGACTGTGCGGTATCTTTTCCGAGATAGAGCGTATCGTACACGGCGCGGCATATGGGAAGCTCGACTCCGAGCTTTTCCGCCCGATTTACAAGTGCCTTAACGGTGTAATAACCTTCGGCAAGGCTGTCGTAAGGCTCATTCTTCACGAATTTTTCTCCGAACATTCTGTTATGGCTGTACGGAGAGAATACCGTCGCCTCGTAATCGCCGAGGTGGCACAGACCGTATGCCGAAAGTTCGTTGCCGCCCGACGCCTTTATAAAACGCGCGATCTCACGCGTTCCTCTGGACATAAGCGCGCCTTTGAGCGTTCCGAGTTTGAGCGCGTCAAGCATACCCGCAGCAATTCCTATTACGTTCTTTGCAGCGGCGCCTATTTCGTTTCCGATAAGGTCGGTTCCGTAGTAAAAACGTATGAGATTTCCCGAAAAGCCGTCAACAAGCATATGCTTGAACTCCTCGTCAAGACTGTCTATTACCATGCAGTTGGGTATTCCCGAAAGAAATTCCTGCACGTGTCCGGGACCCAGCCACACGGCGCATCTGCTGTCCGGCAGATTATCCGAGATTATCTGGGAGAGCCGTCTGCCCGTCGAAATTTCTATTCCTTTCATGCAGAGAACAACATTACCGCGTGAAAAACCGTTCTGTGCAAGCTGCTTTGAAAATCCGTTAAGCGCCTGGGAAGCAATGGAAATTACAAGCACGTCGGAATTTAACGTGTCCCCAAGTTCCTGCGTGAGTTTTACCGATTCGGGTAGCTCTAACAGCTCGCTTTTGCGTGTTTTTATAAAGTTTTCCATTGACTTTGAGCCGGGACGCCCGTAAAGCGTTACGTCGTGTCCGATCTTATTCAGATACCACGCTATAAAAGAGCCCCATCTTCCGCAGCCGGCAACGGTAATTTTCAAATCTGCATACGTCCTTTCGGTAACATTATAAAAATCATATTATTCGGTCACATCGGCAGACGGGGAGAGCGTCTTTTCCGAATCGAATATAAAGAGTTTAAGCTTATTTTCTCCCGTTTCATCGGTAAATGCGGCGGAAAAGTTTATATTTGCCGTGCTTACCGTGCCGTCCGAATTTGCCGTGACTGTGCCTGCCGAGCACATTCTGCCCTCGTTATTATAAACCGCGCCGACGACAAACGCGCTCTTTGTTCCGTCGGGAAAATAGATGCTTACTTCAACGTTTCCCGAGACAATGCCGCCGTCGTTGACAAGGTTATTTTCCGCACTTACTATCTGCGCCTTATTTATATCGTCCACGACCGCAAGGCTTATCTTTGCCGGAACAGGTGCGAACGCGCCGTCCGAATTTTCAAAGAACAGTATGCAGTCGTAAAGTCCCGTCTTATTCTGTGCGCCGAAAACCCTGCTTGCCGCATATCCGTCAACTTCGGGAACAAGCCCTGACGCATCGGACGGCACGGCAAAAACCTGCTGTGATACGGTTTCGGATACGTTTCTCAAAATTTCTTCATATACGATTCTTGGAAAATTGCCGCTTTCGAAAACCCACACCGAGCTGTCAAAGCCGGGAAGAACTGTATTGCTCTGAATTCTCGAGATCGGAGCTTTTAGAGCATATTCGTCCGTCGTGCCGTTATCGGCAAAATAGGTATGGTCGTGAATTACGTTTTTGCCATCATAGCTTGCCGCAACTCCGCCGTTTTTATCACCCGAAACAGTTCCGACATTCAGCGACGTGTTTATCTGCGCGGTTCTGTTATCGGACGCGCCTATCATACCGGAAATTCCTCCGGACACGCCTCCGGCTGAGCTTATATCCGCCGCGTTATAGCAGTCCTCAATTTTTAAATTGACCTCATCGGCAAGTATAATTCCCGCTATCCCTCCGCAGTAAACCGACTGCGCGCTTACTTTGCCGTAGTTTACGCAAGCCGAAATGTTGGATTCGTGGTTATATCCGGCAATTCCTCCGGCAGAGCAAACGCTGTCGGACGCGCTGTAACAGCTGTTGGTCACAGCCGAATAGTTTGCACACGCAAAAATGCTTGCGCCGAACGCATTCTCTCCCGCAATGCCGCCTGCATGGCTGTCGGTTATGATAGAGAGCGACTGCGCCTCAACTTTTCCGTTTGAAAGGCAGGACCCGATCAATCCGTGATTTCCTCCTGCTATTCCTCCGGTGCAGGCTGAAAAATATGCGCTTTTCCCCTTTACACTGCCGCCGAATGCGCTGTCGTCTATGTTTCCGAAATTAATTCCCGCTATTCCTCCGGTATACGAGCTGAACGCGCGCGAACCCGAAACATTTGCGTAGCTTACGGAATTGATTATGCTTGCGCTCTTTCCGTTTGACGCGCAGATTCCGGCAGTATACGAATTAAGCCTTTCGCCCTTTCCCACAACCGTTCCCGAAACGTTCACTCCGTCTATTACCGTGCCTCCGGACGCGTCGGCGCAGAGCAGTGCAGTCTTGGAAGAACCCGACGCATAAGAATCGAAAATTATAAGATTGCTTATCTGTGCGCCGTCAGCATATCCGAAAAGCGCGCAAAGCCCGTCCTTTTCTTCAAGGCAAAGACCTCGCACGGAATAGCCTTTACCGTCAAACGAACCCTTGAACGGCACACTCGCACTGCCTATCGGCTTGAACGTCATGACCTCGGAATCGACATACGCTATGCTTCCCTGCGTATCATACGTAAAGTATCCGTCATTTTCAAAATCTATATCATTCGTGAGTGCAAAAAACTTTCCCTCAAAGCTGTCAGTCACACTCAGCCGCGCCAAAGTACAGAGATCGTCCGGCGACGCAATACTGTACGGATCCTGTTTCGTTCCGCTGCCGGATAGTGTGTCCGCCGCAAAAACGCAGGTGCTGAGCATTACCAGCACCGCGGCAAATGAAAATGCTTTTTTCATAATTTTCACCGTCATTTTATCCTCCGTGACTGTTATTATATCGTATAAAAAGTGTATTTACAACAAAAGAACATTATATCACATTTTATATATTATTTATTATACAATATCGGTGTGCCGCTGTCAATATTTCTTTTGTAAAAAACGCCGAAATGTACTTTTTGTCCCTTGTTTGTCAAAAATGTCATCAATTTGTGCTTGACAAGCTCTTCTCGTTATGATATTATATAATGTATTTAAAAAACAGTGATGTTTTTGCAGAATAGATGCGTGCAACGGGGCACAAAGTCCGTGTCGTATTGCCGTTTTTTACCGCCACGTCCGACGTGGTTTTTTATTTTGCAAAAAGCATTAAATTCAAAGAAAGCAAGAGTTTTCTTTTAAGAAAGAGGGAATTGTTACGGCAAAGTATGTATTTGTCACAGGCGGAGTTGTTTCCGGTCTGGGAAAAGGAATCACGGCAGCGTCTCTCGGACGTCTGCTCAAGGCAAGAGGACTCAAGGTTGCGGCTCAAAAGCTTGACCCGTACGTAAACATTGACCCCGGCACGATGAGCCCGTATCAGCACGGCGAAGTATTTGTCACCGAGGACGGCGCGGAAACCGACCTTGATCTCGGTCACTACGAGCGCTTTATAGACGAAAACCTCAACAAGTATTCCAATCTCACAACGGGAAAAGTCTACTGGAACGTTCTCAACAAGGAACGCCGCGGCGAATATCTCGGCGAAACGGTTCAGGTAATTCCGCACATCACAAACGAGATAAAGGAATTCATCTACAACGTAGGCAAAAAGACCGACGCGGACGTTATAATAACCGAAATAGGCGGTACGGTCGGCGACATCGAGAGCCAGCCTTTCTTAGAGGCAATACGTCAGGTATCTCTCGAAGTCGGAGCGGACAACAGCATGTTCATACACGTAACATACGTTCCGTATCTTTCGGGTTCAAACGAGCTTAAATCAAAGCCGACTCAGCACTCCGTAAAGGAAATGCGCGAGATAGGCATTATGCCCGACATGATAGTTGCAAGAAGCGATATGCCCATCGACGATAGCATACGCGGCAAGATCGCACTTTTCTGCAACGTTAAAAAGGAATACGTTTTGCAGAACCTCACGCTCGACAACATTTACAAGGCTCCGATAATGCTTGAAGAACAGAACTTTTCCGACCTTGTTGTTTCAAAGCTCAAAATCGACGCTCCGACACCCGACCTTACCGAATGGAACGCAATGCTCGAACGTGTAGCATCTCGCGACGGCAGCATAAAGATTGCTCTTGTGGGAAAATACGTAAAACTGCACGACGCGTATCTTTCGGTGGCAGAGGCTCTGCACCATGCAGGTTATGAGAACGCGTGCAACGTCGATATTAAGTGGGTTGACTCGGAGGACGTCACCGACGAAAACGCAGCAGAGCTTTTAGGCGACTGTGCAGGCGTGCTTGTCCCGGGCGGATTCGGTTCAAGAGGCGTCGAAGGCAAGATTGCAGCCGTAAAATACGCGAGAGAGAACAATGTTCCGTTCTTGGGCATCTGTCTCGGTATGCAGGTAGCCGTAATTGAGTACGCGAGAAACGTACTAGGACTTAAAAACGCAAATTCAAGCGAATTTGACTCCGAAAATCCTGCGGTTATCGACCTTATGCCCGACCAGCACGGAAACATTCCTCTCGGCGGTACAATGCGGCTCGGCGCATATCCCTGTACCGTAAAAACCGGCTCGCTGCTTGAAAAGTGTTACGGCAGAAACACAATTTCCGAACGCCACAGACACAGATACGAATTCAACAACGCATACCGCGATGATTTTGCCGCAGCAGGACTTGTTTTCGGCGGTTTATCTCCTGACGCGCGCCTTGTAGAGGAAATTGAGCTTCCGCAGAACGATTTCTTCCTTGCGGTTCAGTTCCACCCCGAATTCAAGAGCCGTCCGAACAAGGCTCACCCGATCTTCCGCGAATTTATCGCTCATGCAAAGCGCGGTGCTAAAAATCTGTAATCTTCATTACTTCATCACCGGCGCTGCAATTCCCTTTCATATTTAATAATCAATCCGGTATATATTCAGCCAAAGCTTGTGTATACCGGATTTTTTATGCGCAAATTTTCATAACGGACAAGCAAAAAACAACCCGGAACGGCTTTTACACCGAACCGGGTCATTATATTATTCGGTTATTTTGACACTGTCAATTACGGGAGAAGTTCTATATAAGCAATGTAGAACTCACCGGGAGCCTCAAACGGGTCAAAGCGCCAGTCTGTGATAGTGTCTTTCCACTCGCCGTTGGTTGTGCAATCCATGGTAAGAGTATAGATTCCGTTTTCATCGGGTTTTTCGGAAATCGTTGCATTTACCTTTCTTGCCTCTGCCCACGAGCCTGAAGGAGTTGTGAAATAGATCTTTGCGTCGGGTTTCGGTACTGCGGTCTGATCCCACTTCATACCTACTTTGATCGTCTTGTAGATCGAAGCGTCAATTTTACCGGTAATCGAGCTTACGCCTACTATCGGGTCGGATCTTCCGCTGTCGTTTGCAACTGCCTTACCGTAAGCAAGACCGTCCTTGAGAACAAGGTTCTTATTTTCGCAGCTTGAAAGTCCTGCTTTGACAAGCTGTGCAGGTTCTATGCGAATCTTGAGAGCGTCTATCTCGTCCTGAGTTACGACTCTCTTTCTGTTTTCGACAAGAGCTATGCGGTTGATTATTGCGGAGATCTCGCTTCTCTTGATCTCAGCGTCGGGATTGAAGTTATAAGCCTCATCGACACCGACAATTATACCTGTGTTGTAAAGTTTCTGGATATCCTTATATGCCTTATCGCTTGTAGGCACATCGGGGATATTATTGAATACGTTGATTGCGTTAAGCCATTCGTTGGGAACGGAGTATGCAAATATCTGAGCAACCTCGCGTCTTGTTGCAACCTTTGTATAATCGCTGAACTGGTTGTTAATTATGATACCTGCGGATCTTGCGTAGTTTACATAAGGAGTATACCATGCTTCGCCGTCTGCGGCTGCGGGTATTTCCTTTTTGAAGTAAGTTGCATTGAGTCTTGCTGCAATTGTAACCGCCTCTGCAACCGTCATGCTGCCTGCGGGTACAAATTCGGTCGTGCTTCTGCCGTTCATAAGTCCGAGCTTATAGGAGGTTTCAACGTCGCCGTAGAACCAGTCGGAAGACTTAACATCGGTAAATGTCGAAGCGCTGAATTCCTTAGTGAACGGGAACTTGGTTATATCGTCGCCCTTATCTTCGGGAATGGTATTGCTGAACATGATATAGTCAATGTCGAGCGTTCCCGAGGAGTCGCCGTCGAGCGAGAAGAACGCACCGGTGATAGTACCGGTCCAGTCGGAAATGGTGCTCATATCGTAAGCAACTACGGTGTACTTGCTCTTATCAAGCTCCTTGGTCATTGCTCTGGACTCGGCAAATCCGTTTTCAGCGGTTCTGAAGTAAACTCTGAGACCGTTTCCTGCGGACATATTCATCTTTGCTCTGATTACAATGTACTTATGAGTAGCCGCGTCAACAGCAAGCTTTGCGGGAGTGAAGAATGCAGGTGAGTCGTTGCTGCCTGCCGCACGTCCGTTGGACTTGAGCGAAAGGACGCTGTTGGTCATGGAAACCTTTTCCATCTGTCTGTACGAGCCGATGAGCTTAAGATCGTCATCACTTGTAAAGTCAAAGGTTATGGTATCCTTGCTTGCGGTTCTTGCGGTAATATCGGAAGGATCCGAAGTACCGGGGTTACCGCCGCCTGTTACTGCTCCTGCGTTTGAACCTGTGGTCGGCTGAGGCTTGGTTTCATACTGCTTTCTTGTTGTGGTATTGCCTGCACTTTCGCCAACCTTCTTAACGGTAGACTCATAGAAGTCATCGATAACATTCTGAGCAGTCTCGTTATTTGTGAAGGTGACATCCATGATCTTATATGTTCCGTAAACGCCGGTCTGGAGAACAAGGCTTACGTCTGTGATAGTGCCGTCAAAGTCTGTTACAGCAGAGAGGTCGGTTGCAATAATGTCGGTACCGCCGGAGCTCTTGGGAAGCTTGGTCGCGATGTCGGCATATGAATATTCATTTGCGCCGGCTTTCTTAAATCTGAGAGACACGATATTGGTCTTTACGGATTTAAGCGAGTAGCTGTACTTGAGAAGGAGAGTCTTTGTCACGTCGGTGACGGTCATAGAATCCGCAATCTTGACAACGGGAGTGATAACGGTTGTGGAATCACCCTTGAGAACAAGACCGTTGTCATCGCTTTCCGCGCTGAGAGCGCCGTCTGCATTTTCTTCGAGTACTGAAACCGTCTCTGCAACTTCTTCATCGGTAAGACCGGAGAGGTCAACAGTGGGATTCCATACTGCGTAAAGTGTTTCATCGTCCTTGACAACTATTTCGCCGCTGTAAAGAGTACCTGTGCCGTCTGCCTTATCGGACCAGCCCATGAACTTGTAGCCGTCTCTTTCGGGAGTAAGCGGAACCTTGACTTTACCGAGATCGTATGTGTTGGTAACGGTGGTTGCGGTAAGCATATCGCCCGTCGGGGATTCGATAAGCATTGTACCGCCGTTTGCGTCGAAGGTTACATTTCTGCTCTCATCATAGAATCTGATGTAGTCGATGTAGATGTACTTACCGGGCTTTACTTCAGCCGGGTCAAAACGGATAAAGTTGAAGTAGTTTGCCCACTTGCCTGCCGCAACGGATGCCTTTGAGTTGTAGCTCAGGGTTACAAAGTTATCAAGACCGTTTGCGGTGTAAGCAATACTGTAACAAGTTCCTGCAAATTCACGCTGATGAGCCGGATCGTTATCCCACTCGTGGATTATGAAGTTGCCGTCAGCGTCCTTTGTAGTGTAGTAGATCGTGCAGGCAGCGCTTTCTTCGGCGGAAAGTCTGATATCCATGCGCTTATACTTGGAAGCGTCCATTACGCCCCGTGCAAAGTTGAGGTAGAAGAACGGGTCGTTGCCGGTCATCTTGAACTTCATCAGACCGTCTTCGTATTTGATATCAGTCATCTGACCGTTATAGGAAATGCCGTCGGGCTTGGAGTTCATTTCAAAGAACACGCCCTTAGCCCATACTGCGTAAAGCGTTGTATCAGCCTTAACGTTAAGAGATGTTACGGTTGTCTGGGATTCGGGAGAAGTTGCCCAGCCGACGAATACGTAACCTGCTCTTACGGGAATGGTATCGGTTACGGTAAAGCTGCCCTTTGCAGATTCTGCAGCAGGCATACCGGTAACATTTGCCTGAGTATTCTTATCGTAAGTTATTACAAACTTCTTATTGAATTCTTCGTCCATTGCAATGGTGATTGTATGCTCTGCAAACTTGGACGGATCGTATACGGAGGTTGCGGTAACGATTACATCGCCGTTAAGTACGGGGGAAACTCTTCCGTTATCGGAAATTATTGCAAGTTCGTCAGTTACGGTCGGATCTGCGTTTCTGATAGACCATGTTACGCTTGTCATCGGAATCTTTGAACCGTCAACAGCTACGGTCTTTGCGGTAAGCTGTTCGTAACGTCCGTTTCTTCTGATCTCGTTTGCGCCGGAGATCTGTACGTAAGTTTCCGCGAGAGGAAGTGTATTCTCGAATGTGTAAGTTATTACAAGATCGCCTGTGGATTCGTCATATGCGGCCTCTGCTTCGTTTCCGTTTACGGTTGCGGTATTTTCGCTTGTAAACTTATATCCTGCGGGCGCTGTGACATGAATCTCGGCAGTGTAGGAGCTTTCGGGCTTGAACTGACCGCCGTCGAAGAATTCGCCTGTCCATGTTACGGAGTTTACGGTGCAGTTTGCGGAAGCCTTTGCCGTCGTTGCGGGAACTGCCCACGTTTCGGGCTCGGTAAGACCGGTTATTGCAACATTTCCGGTAAAGTCCTTATTTTTGATAAGCTTAATGGACATTACGCCCCATTCGGGATATCCGTTGTAGGGGTCAAGACGGAGCTTTCCGAGTGTGCCCTTCCAGAGATATTCGCCTGTCGAGGGCTTTTCAGTCATGTTATAGACAAACTTAACACACTTTTTGCCGTTTACGGTAACAGCTTCTGCGCTGTCGACCTTGAGCGCGCGTCCTTCCCATGTAAACGAATCGGGTGCATTGGGGTAAGAGTAGTAGAGAGCAGGTGCCGAGCTTGTGCTTGTGCTTGCGGTTATCTTATTATCATAATGAACGCCGCCGTAAGTTCCGCCAAGTTCTGCGTCGTAAACGACTTCTACATAACCGTAATCCGATGCTGTCAGACCGAGAACAGGTGTGGTAAGGTAAATATCCTGTGTTGCGCTTGTGGGGATAACTACGACCTCACCGTCTCTGTACTCAAGGCTGCCCTCATTTGTTCCCATACCATTTACATGAAGAGGATTGCTGAAGTCAAAGTTATCGAGTTTTTCGTATGTTGCGTATACAGTAGTATTTTCTTTGGGAGTAATGCTTGTGATTATGCCCGTCGAACCGTCCTCTGTTAAAGACCATCCTGCAAAACGTCTGTACGCGGGTATAAGGTCGGGAGTTATTTCGGAAAGGTCAAGCTCATCGCCCACGAATACTTTTCTTACATCATTCTTCTTATCGGTTCCGTCGCTTGAAACAAAAGTTACGCTCGTAACGTCGGTATTTCCTGCTTCACCGGTTGCGGGGAATGTATAGCTGAGGTAAAGCTTGCCGTTTTCATAGCTTACTGCCGCGTCTTCGCCGTTTACGGTTGCGGAAACGGGAGCGTCGGAAATCGACCAGCCCTTAGCCGGAGCTATTTCAATCTTTGCGGTGTATTCGGTATTGCCGTTGAAGTAATAATCGTAAAGAAGTGCCGGAGACCAGGTGATATTCGATACGGTATACTTTGCGGAATCCGCGGTGTTTGCGGTAGTGGGCGCAGGTTTCTTTGCAACGGGAGCTGCAAGGTCGGTTACGTCAATTGCTTCCGCGCTGTCGTTTACAAATCTGATATAATCAATTTCGTAATACTTTCCGTTTGTTGCACCGGGGTCGATTCTGAGCTTCTTTACCTTGCCGGACCAGTAAGAACCCTTACGGCTCATATCTATTCTGTATACGTGCCAATCGGTATCGGAAGCCTTGGGAACGCTGAGCTTATCGGTTTCGTTAAAGCCCTGTTTGGAGCTGTTTTCGGTTACGAAGAATACGTCAAGCGCTGTTGTACAGTTACTTCTCATTCTGATTTCAAAGGTCTTATATTCATCAGCCGAGAAACCGGGGTTATCAATGGCGAAATTGGGGTCCCTGTTACTGGAAACAATACGGAGCACACCGTTCTTTACTTCCTTGGAGGAAATATTATCGAACGAACTCCAACCCTCAAAGTTGCCGTCGGTATTGAACTCAAATGCCGCACCCTTCATCCATGCCGCATACAGAGTCATGTCTTCGGTAAGCTTTACCTCGGTAACAGTCTCGTTTGCGGTGAGCGAAGTTTTCCAGCCCTTGAAGATATAGCCGTCTCTTACGGGAGTCTGAACTCCGGCGAGGGATACGTTTCTCTTGCCTTTGAGTTCGCTCGGCATATTTGTAACAGTTGCGTTTGTACCCTTATCAAATGTAATGATATTTGCGGGTGCCTGATTTGTAATTGTAACTGTATATGTACCGGTTACTGCAGGGTTATATACTGCGGCCGCAGTTACGTTTACGGTACCGTCATAGTAAGCGGTAAGTGTTCCGTCTTCGGATATCTCAGCAATTTCGGTGTTATCAATAGACCAGATAACGTCATGCGTATCAATCTTATCGCCGGAATTTACGGGAGTTACCTTTGCCGAAAGCTTAATGCTGCCGTCAGCCTTGGTAATTGCGGTCGGACCGGAGATCACAACGTCAACGGGAACATAGTCAGCGGTTGCCGGGAATGTATATGTGACTTTAAGCTTGCCGGTTGCGGAATCAAATTCGGCAACAGCTTCTTTACCGTTTACGGTTGCCGTAGTTGTATCGTAGAATACGGCGCCGCCTGCCTTTGCGGAAAGAGTGACATTAAGAGTGTACTCGGTATTTCCTGCGAAACGGTCGGTTTCGGGAGTCCAGCTTACGCTGTCAACGGTATATCCTGCGTCTGCGGGAAGTCCGACTGTTGCCGAAGGAACTTCTCTGAGAACAGGTTCCGCAACATTTGTGATTTCTACATTATCTATTATTTCGCTGCGTTCAAATTCAATGTACTTTACAGCCCATGCGGGAGTTCCGTTATACGGGTCAACACGGACGCCGTTGATAATGCCATCCCAAGAAGAAACGTTCGAGAAGTCATACTCGTATATGATTACTTCATGAGCGTCGTCTGCATATCCTGCGAACTTGCCCTTTGCGCATCTCTGCCAATGCCAGCCGGGGGCTGTGTTCGTATAGAAGAACAGTTCGGTCGAACCGTTGGATTCGGTGAGCTTGTTTTCGCTGCCGCTGAAAGTCGTATCAAATGCAACGTAAGCTTTCTTATATACGCTTGCGGGGAGAGCGATGTTCGAGAGAGAAATGAATATATCTTCATTTGCCGTTCTGGGGGTTGCAAGATATACCTTTCTTTCTGCATCGTATGTGGGGATACCGCCGTTAAGGCTGACTCTGTTGAAAGCGGACTGCTTGTTGAAAACGATCTTGTCAAGGAGTGTATAAACAGCCTTGAGTTGGGTATCGCTTTCGGGAACTATCTCGTCAACAACGGTTTCGCCGTCGAGAGACCAGCCTGCAAAGCGCATGGTTGTGTCATTCGGAACAACGTCGAATATATCCGCGGTAAGGTCAAGCTTGTCGCCCTTGAATACCTTTGTGGATTTTGTGTCAGATGTTCCTTTTCCGAGAGTATCAAAGGATACTGTGTTTACTTCTTCGGTAGTTGTGAGCGCGGGAGTAAGGATAACCGCACCGTCTATTGTATAGGCCGCGCCGAGGTTATAAACGTTTTCGCCGTCGGTCCAGCCTGCAACAGTCCATCTCGAGTCGTCCGGAACGTAGGGGCAGGTTGCGGGAAGCGTTACAGTGTCGCCGTTATATCCGTAAAGAGCCGAAGGAGCTGTTCCGTCAAGAGTCGTGCCGTATGCGGCAGCAAACGAAACGCTGACCTTTTCGTAAATTTCAAGGTCGTCTACATAGTAGAACGCGCCGCCCTTTGCCGGAGGGTTGGAATAGAACGACATCTTCATCTGATCTCTTTTGATAGATCTGATGGTCTGTTCGGAATATCCCTTTGATCCGCCGTTGCTCTTCCAGCCGGAGGTAAGCGTGTTGCCTTTCACGATACCTTCGTCCGTTACATTGTGTTCAAAAGAACTTGAATGGTCGATGGTATCGCCGGAATCGTATCTGGTGTTGAGTACGATGTCGGATGCGGTTGTAGCGGAAATGTCGGGGTGAGTAAACTTTGCAAGCTTTACTCTTGCCTTTATCTTATATGTAGTATTCGGACGGTAAACAATGTTGTGTTCGGTGTATATCCATCTCTTGCCCGAACCCATATTGCTGAGGACTACGGTCGCATAGTGGTTGCCGTTTTCCTCTTCGCCGATAATCATCTTGCTGTCGCTTTCCTCGCTGAAGAACGGGCTCCAGCCGTACTCCATGTTTGCAAACGGAGTAAGGTTCTTACCGTCCTGAGGGATCTGCTTTGCAAGTGTGAACTTTGCAGCAGGGAACTCAAGATAATCGCCGTCGACAGTCTTTATTTCAGACTTCCACGCGTTATAAGAAATAACACTTCCGGCAGTTGCGGTTCTTGCAACGGGGAATACCCAGACCGCGTTATTGTCGGCGTCGTAGTAAACGCCGTCCGCCTTGGAATTGTTAAGGTTTTCGAGAGTTACTGTCGCAGCGTCTATATCTTTCTCGAAAGTATAATACGCTACCGGGTATCTCGGGTCAATGTCTGTCGCGCCGAATTCCGGCACAAGCTTTGACGGAGACACATAGGTTTTGTCATCTGCAAGCTCTGCTTCCTCTTCATCCGCATCTTTCGGCAGATCGGCAGAGATTTCTTCTGCGGATTCCGTGTCGATCGGCATCATATCAGCCGCCGCCTGCAATGCGAACGAGAATGATGACATGAGGAACGATAAGCACAACAGAATGCTTAAAGTTTTTTTCATAGGGTCTGCACTCCTTTTGTAATGTTTTGTACTTTCCTGAACGCTGCTGTTTTTTCAAAAAGCGCATATGGGAACACGGTTATATTATATACTCAACTCAACAAATTGTCAATAGCGTTAATTAAAAATCGCCGTATTTTGTGCATATTTCACTTTGTATCTTTAAGCACAATATATTGGCGAAGCATTATTTTTTTTACAATATATAGTTTTCAATTGCGTTCTGCGCGTTTAGGATAACCGTAAAGATTTCATTTTCGTCGAAACGCACTATTTAGGAGTCCAAAAGCTATGCAAACCGCACAAAACACGGCGCATATGTGTATTTTTTTGACATTTCGGCGCTGTATATGCGGCAATGCGTGCAATAAAACGCGCAGATTTGTAAAATTTTGTTTTTATATGCTGTAATCGTTGCCGTAGGACTGTTTCTGTCTGTCGAGCAGATCCGCAAGCGTCACGGAATCGAGGTAGTCGCTTATGACCTTGTTAAGACCTCTCCAGAGCGGCAGCGTTGCGCAGGACGCGCTTCTCTCGCACTGATTGGGTTCATGATCGAGACAGGCAACAGGCGCGATGCTTCCCTCGGTTATTCTGAGAATATCGCCGACGGTATATTTATCCGGACTTTTTGCGAGTCTGTATCCTCCCTGAAAGCCGCGGTTGGTAAGCAGGATATCGGATTTATTGAGCATTGGCACTATCTGTTCGAGGTATTTCTTTGATATTCCCTGACGCGCCGCTATATCCTTTAGCGCCACAAAGCCGTCGTTCTCGTGTTCGGCGAGGTCAAGCATCATTCTGAGCGCGTATCTGCCCTTGGTTGATATTTTCATTATTACATCATCTCCCGATAACATAATAATACCATAGATTTAGTAGGTTTTCAAGAGGTTTTTGCAAAAATTCCGTTATTTGCGCACAAAAAAGGGACTGCTTATACAGTCCCCGTCGTTTTTATTGATTTACTTCTTACCTATTTATTATATATTAATGCCGTGATTAATTTATACCGCAAAAACTTTTTGCATTTTGCCTCGGCGCGCCCAAACCGGTCAAACGTAACGTGCTTTTTATAATTTGACGTGTACTTTGCTTTTAAATACTGCCGGTAATACATATTCTAAGGTCATGCCGTTTCCGCTTCGCCGTTTTTCGCATAAATCTGTCCTTTGCTTTACGGCGGTTGATTTTGCGGGCAATGCGCGAAGTTTTGCCAAGTAAGTCAACGTAAAAGAATTGTCTTTTCGGCAAGGCGGCTAATCTTCGCAGCGGGATTTCGCCGCACCGGACATAGATGCCATGATTTCTCCGCTTCCGGTTTTAAAGACATAACCGACACCGTTTGAAATCTTTCTCATTATAAAGTTGCCCAACGGAATCCCCTCCTTGTTGTTTTATCTTACCTTTTTCCTTGACCTATGTCTTATCTCTTTTGCACCTTTATTGTAGCACGCGTTTATAATTTTGTCAAGGGTTTTTCTGTATTTTTCACAAAAAAAATCTCAAATTTCCGATTATGTTGTATTTATTGCACAAACGTTCTCACAAACCACCTAAAGCATAACAATGCAACAAAAACGCACAATACTGCCGCGTTTTGGCATATACAATAAGCTGCCGCCTATACAAAAAGGCACTTTTTTGCGAAAAGGCGCATATCGTCAAAAATCGCTATTGATTTTGTGTTTGAAAAGTGATATAATGCAGTATGTATATGTGTCGGAATGTACATAACGGCACAAAGGTTCAGCTTAAAGGAGAGACAATACATATGCAGATGTTTCTTGACGCAGTTTGTATTATAATAATGATATTTGCAGTAATCCGCGGATACAGGCGCGGATTTGTAAAGACGGCGTTCAAGCTGTTATTGGTAATAGCGGCTCTTGTTATCGCAAACAAATTCTGCACGCCTCTTGCAAACTATGTTAAAAGCACCGAAAAATACATGACCGTCACCGAAACGCTGCGCAAAAACGTAACCGACAGCATATATGAAAAGTTTTCGGCGTCCGTCGCGGACAGTACGGACAGCGTACTAAATTCCGAGCAGAATTCAGAGCAAAATCCGGACGGTCAGGCTCAGAGCGCCGATATTTCCGCAGGCTTTGAAAAGGACGCAAAGGACGGAAACGGAGATTTTCTCACGCGCATACTCACGGTTGCCGGAGTTGACACCGATGAAATAGCGCAGAAATATAAAGAGTCAATTCAGGACGGCGCGCAGAACGCGGCGCAGAGCACGTCAGAGGCAATAGACGAGCTTATTGTCACTCCGGCTGCGGAATTTATCTGCAAGTCGTTATGCTTTATCGCGCTGTTTATAGCTTCGGTCATTGCGCTCAATCTGCTTATGCTGCTTCTCGACCTTATCTTCAGGCTTCCCGTTCTCAAGAACATGAACCGCGCTATGGGAGCTGCGGCAGGCGCAGTTTCCGGAATTATAAAAGTATTTATTTTCTGCACTGTCGTGGAGATACTCTTGCTCTACGTACAGCTTCCCGACATAGGCTTTGTCGCCGGAATTGACGGAAAAACCGTTATATTCAGCGAGTTTTTGAAATTAAATCCACTGTCATTCCTGTACTGATCGAAGATTCATTCCAAGGACTTCTACGGAGGAACCATGAAACATATACCAAACATACTCTCAATTATACGGCTGCTTCTCGTGCCGGTATTCATTGCGCTGTATACCACAGAACACAATATAGCTGCGGTAATCGTATTTGTTGCGGCAGGAATCACCGACGTTCTCGACGGATACCTTGCGAGAAAGTACGACTGTACGTCTGTTGCCGGAAAGGTGCTGGATCCTCTTGCAGACAAGCTCATGCAGTTTAGCGCCTTTATCTGCCTGTATCTTTCTGGACTTATCCCGTTCTGGATGCCGGTGATATACTTTATAAAGGAGCTGCTCACAGTAATAGGCGCGGCATTCGTGTTTAAAAAGAGCAGATTTGTGGTAAAATCAAACATATTCGGAAAAGCGGCAACGGTGCTTGTTTTTGCCGCAGTATGCGTCATAATGGTATTCGGAAAGGCGATACCGTCATGGACGGTAAACACGATATGCGCGTTCGTATGCGTTTACTTTGTATTCTCATGCCTGATGTACGCGTACAGAGACGTAAGACCTGTATCGAAAAAACGGCGCGGAGCATAATAATTAAACGGCTCATGCGCAAAGCAAAAACCCCTGTATTTACGAAAGGAAATTTTCATGCCAACTCTTTGCAGCAAATGTAAAATACGCCCTGCCGTTATATTCGTACAGAGAATAGACGGCGCGCAGAATGTCATAAACGAAGGATACTGCTTTAAATGTGCCAAGGAACTCGGCATAAAGCCCATATCCGACATGATAGACAACCTCGGTATAGACGAGGATCAGATGGACGCCATGGGAGAAGAAATGGCGGGTCTTATGGACGCGGCAGGTCTCGGAAATCCCGATGAAAACGAAAACGGCGATCCCGACGAGAACGACGATACGGAAAGCCGCGCTCCGTCGATAAATTTGGGTTCTATTTTCGGCAATCTCGGCAATTTCAGAAAGCCGCAGAATTCCCAAGGCTCTCCCGATTCCAAAAGCACCGCCGACGTAAAGAAAAAGAACGACAAAAAGCACAAGAATATAGATATGTTCTGCATGGATCTTACGCAGAAAGCGCGCGACGGCAAAATCGACCGCGTTATAGGACGCGACCGCGAGCTTGACCGCGTTATTCAGATACTCTGCCGCAGACAGAAGAACAATCCCTGTCTTATAGGCGAGCCGGGCGTCGGAAAAACCGCCGTTGCGGAAGCTCTTGCGCAGAGAATTGCCGACGGAAACGTTCCGGAAAAGCTCAAAAATCACAAAGTCGAGCTTCTCGACATGACCGCCATGGTTGCCGGCACGCAGTTCCGCGGTCAGTTTGAAAACCGCATGAAGTCGCTAATCGAAGAGGTAAAGAGGCTCGGAAACATTATACTTGTGATCGACGAGGTTCACAGCATAGCCGCAGCAGGCGACGCCGAAGGCGGAATGAACGCCGCAAACATCTTAAAGCCTGCGCTTTCAAGAGGCGAAATTCAGGTCATCGGCGCGACCACGCTTGCCGAATACAGAAAATACATCGAAAAGGACGCTGCTCTCGAACGCAGATTCCAACCCGTAGTCATCGCGGAACCCTCCGTAAAGGACACTGTTGAAATTCTGCGCGGCATAAAGGGTTATTACGAGGACTTTCACGGCGTTACAATTCCCGACGAGACGGTTAGCAAGGCGGTTACCTTTGCCGAGAGATATATCACCGACAGATTCTTACCCGACAAGGCAATAGATCTTCTCGACGAATCCGCAAGCTATCTTGCGCTCAACGACAGCACGGTTTCGGACTGCGAAAAGGCAGAAAAAGAGCTTGACGGCATAAAAGCCGAAATAGAGAAGCTTGAAGCCGACACTCCCGCGCCCGACGAATCCGATAAAACCGAGCAGTTTTACAAGGATCTTGCCGCAAAGCGCACCGAAGAACTGCGCCTTGAAAAGCAGTACAGCGAGCTTGAAGAAAAGCGCAAAAACGTTATCCTTACCCCCGAACATCTCGCGAAGGTGGTCGAGATATGGACGGGCGTTCCGGCAAGCAACATCAACGAAAACGAATTTATCCGCATAGACCGTCTTGAAGAACGCCTGAAAAAGCGCATAATCGGTCAGGACAGGGCGGTAAGCGCCGTCGCGCGTGCAATAAAGCGTTCGCGCGCAGGAATATATACAAAGCGCAAACCCGTTTCATTCATATTCGCAGGCCCGACGGGCGTCGGAAAAACCGAGCTTGTAAAAACTCTTTCCGCCGATCTGTTCGACTCGCCCGAGGCTCTTATAAGACTCGATATGTCGGAATATATGGAAAAGCACTCGGTTTCAAAAATAATAGGCTCTCCTCCCGGATATGTCGGCTACGACGAGGCAGGACAGCTCACCGAGAAAATACGCCGCAGACCGTATTGCGTGGTTCTGTTCGACGAGATTGAAAAGGCGCACCCCGACGTACTCAGCGTCCTCCTACAGATCCTCGACGACGGCAAGATAACCGACTCCCACGGCGTTAAGGTGGATTTCTGCAACACCATTATAATAATGACGACAAACGCAGGTTCTGCCGGAACTTCATCTCCCGCAGGATTCTCCAAAACGCTTGACGGCGCAAACGAGGACAAGACAAACAAGGCTCTCGGCGAATTTCTTCGTCCCGAATTTATCAACCGCATTGACGAGATAATCACGTTCAATCAGCTTACACCCGAAGATTTCGGAAAAATATCGAGAATCATGCTCGACGAACTTGCGTCGTCGCTGTCCGAAAAGAAAATAGTCTTCAAGTATACCGACGGCGCGGCAGATACGCTTGCAAAGAAAGCATATTCCGTAAAATTCGGCGCAAGAAACCTCAGACGTCTTATTCAGACCGAGGTCGAGGACAAAGCAGCGGAACTTATAATTTCAAGCTACGACAGCAAGGTCGAAGAAATAGATGCCTACGAGGAAAACGGGGAAATAAAGGTAATCGTAAGAAAAACTGCGGAAAATTGACCGCATAACGCGTTTGAATATCCAAAAAAGCCGTATTCGGCTAAAGTTAAAGGAGAATAAAAATGTCAAAGCTTACACTTTTGGTAATGGCGGCAGGTATGGGTAGCCGTTTCGGCGGTTTAAAGCAGATAGAGCCTGTCGGACCGCACGGCGAGGTAATACTCGAATATTCGGTTTACGACGCACTCGAAGCCGGATTTGACAAGGCGGTATTCGTAATCAAAAAGTCCATTGAAAAGGATTTCCGCGACATAATCGGCAAGAGAATAGAGAAAATGATAGACGTCGATTACGCTTTTCAGGAGCTTGACGAAATTCCGAAAGGATTTTCCGTACCCGAAGGCAGAGTAAAGCCCTGGGGTACAGGTCAGGCGGTTCTCTGCGCAAAAGACAGGATCGACGGACCGTTCGCCGTTATCAACTCCGACGACTTCTACGGAAAAAGCGGTTATGCCGAATTGAAAAAGCACTTTGACACGGCAGGCGGCACCTGCATGGTAGGCTACAATCTCAGGAACACCCTTTCCGAAAACGGCACCGTTTCGCGAGGCGTATGCGACATAAGAGACGGTTATCTTGCCGGCGTTACCGAAACATACGACATTCCGTTCGACACGGATCTTCCCGAATCCACAATAGTTTCAATGAATATGTGGGGCTTTGAAAAGACGCTGTTTGATGTACTTGACAAAGAATTCGTATCGTTCCTCACCCAAAATGGAACAGAGATGAAGAGCGAGTTTCTGCTTCCGTTCGTAATCGACGATCAGATCAAACACGGCGGAGAAAAAGTAAAGGTGCTCTACGCAAAAGACAAGTGGTACGGCGTTACATACAAAGAGGACAAGCAGACGGTCGTTGACGCGATTGCGAATATGTGCAAAAACGGACTTTACAAAAAGTTTGACTGAGAAAACAAAAATCAAATATAAACTTTCCGGCGGATTCTTTTATTTCCGCCGGTTATTTTTGCGCAAAACGCTGACAGTCCTGTTTTTGGGACACATATTGATGTAGAATACAGTCAGAGGGCAGGAGAAAAAAACAAATTGCTCAGACAACAGGGAAAGAAACGGTGATTATAAATGTCATTCGGAATAGGATTTACTGCAAAAAACACGCAAAAAATTCAGCAGAGCGCAGAATGTGCCGAAGTGCAGACGCAAAGCACGGCAAAAAAGTCCGTCGTTCAGGTATATTTTGAAAAACGCGGCATGAATCTTCCCTACTACAACGACAAATTCGATCTGCACGAGGGCGACATAGTATATGTGGACGGAAAACTTGAAGGACTGCGCGGAATAGTCACGTATGTAAGCTACAACTTCAAAATAAAGCTTTCGGACTACAAGCGTGTAATTTCCGTCGCGGACACGAATACAAAGGGCAGATTTTATATAGGACCGTCAGTATTTATGACTTTCGACAGAAACGCGCTTCCCAAAAACAAGGTCGCAAGCTGGTTCAAAGCTCCCGAACCCGCCACTCCCGATGAGCAGATAATATGCGGCTCCGACGGCACGTCCTTTGCTCTCGAAAAGCTTGAAAAATCCGGCATGGACTGCGCCGCCGCAAACCGCGGCATTGATTACTACGCAGAGCACAAAGTAAAATACATATGCCTTGACGGCACTCGCGGCTACGCTCTTATCGAGGGCAGCAAAATGTACGACGTAGAATTTGAATACGCACGCGGACAGATAAGCGGTCTTGTATGCTCCTGCTACTGCAGTGCAAACTGCAAGCACGAATACGCGGCAATGCTCGCCCTGCGCGAAATTTTAAAGGAAATCGAAAAAACACATTCAAAGCAGTATGAGCTTTCGGGTTATTTTGCAGCGGTTGACAAAATGACATTTTTCATGTATGCGATTGACTTCGGCAAGCCGAACTGCATTACCCTTGATTAAACGCAAAATACTCTTTATACTCTCGGCGGTGCGTATGTTCACCGCCTTTTTTGCGCAAATTTTCCGCTCTTTACAAAAAATTAATAATATGTTTTCACTGTGCTGTTGTTTATCCGAGGCAATTGCAATATAATTTATTACGTTATCAAACTAAAGCATTAAAGCAGCTTGTTTCGGAGGTGCGCAATAAAAGTGGATATAAAGAGAAAAAACATACCCGACGGAATGAGGGATATGATAGGAAAAGAGACCGAGCCTGCGGCAAAGCTCGGACAAAAGCTGTGCGGGCTGTACGCAAAACGCGGTTTTGAAAAGGCACAGACGCCGGCACTTGAATACTACGACGTGTTCAACTTCAAAAGCCAGACCATACCCGAAGAAAATATGTTCAAGCTCACCGACAAAAGCGGACGTCTTGTAGTGCTGCGCCCCGACAATACAACGCCAATGGCAAGAATTGCCGCGACAAGGCTGAAAAACGCGCCGCTGCCGATAAAGCTGTACTACAACCAGAACGTATACAGGGTTTCCCACGGCTATTCGGGAAAAAAATGCGAATTTACGCAGACCGGAATAGAGATAATCGGCGGCGACAGAAAAAAGACCGACATAGAGGCGCTTATAACGGCGATAAGAACGCTCAGAGAAATAAGCGCGTTTTTCGGAGGAAACATAAAATACAATCTCGAAATAGGTCATGCAGGTTTCTGCAAGGCGCTGCTTGACAGCATGGATCTTGAACGCAGCGAGCTTGAAACGGTAAGGCGCTACGTCGGCGCAAAGAGTTTTTCGGCGCTTGATTTCGGTTTTGATGAATCAGACGGCGCAAAAAAGGCGGCTCTCGAAAAGATACGTCAGCTTCCGAGGCTGTACGGTTCAAAAGAGGTACTTGACAAAGCAAGAGAAATAAGCCAAAATAATGAAAAGGCACTTGACGCGGTAAATTACATTTCCGAAATACTTGACATACTCGAAATCAACGGGCTTAGCGAAAACGTTTCGGTCGATATGGCGATAGTAAACGACATGGAATACTACACGGGACTTGTTTTCCGCGGATATATCGAATATGCCGGAGAGCCTGTTCTCGGCGGAGGAAGATACGACAATCTGCTATCGAACTTCGACATGGACGCGCCTGCCACGGGCTTCGGCGTAAATTTAAGCGTTATTGCGGACAAGCTTACAAGAGCCGTCGGCACTTCCGAAAAAAATCAAAAGACGGTACTTGTACACTATTCCGACGCAAAACTCTTATCGCGCGCCGTAAACTACATTGAAAACTGCGGCGACGTCTGCACGCTGTCCTGCTTTGAAAGCCTTGAGGCGGCGCTGGAATACGCAAAGAGCGCAGGGATAGAGAAAACCGTCGAGATAACGTCCGGCGGCATAAGAGAGGTGACCGCGTTATGATAAGAATAGCTCTGACAAAGGGAAGAATAGAACAGAAAGCCGTTGACATCTTCAAAAAGGCAGGCTACGACTGCACCGAGCTTGAAAATAAGGGCAGAAAGCTTTTCTTTAAGATCTCCGACGGAGTTGAGGTGGTTCTCGCAAAGGCAAACGACGTAATTACCTACGTCGAACACGGCGTCTGCGACATGGGCGTGGTCGGAAAAGACACGATAATGGAAATGGACGCGCACGTCTACGAGGTCATGGACCTGGGATTCGGAAAATGCAGATTTGCGCTTGCCTGTAAAAAGGGCACCGACTTCTTTTCGGGATATTCCCACAAGATAATCGCGTCGAAGTACCCGAACGTGACAAAGGAATATTTCAGAAGCCTCGGACTTGACGTAGAGGTAGTCAAAATAGACGGTTCGGTTGAGCTTGCGCCGCTGCTCGGACTTTCCGACGGAATTGTGGACATAGTGGAAACAGGCTCGACGCTTAAAGAAAACGGGCTTGAAGTCATACGCGACGTAGCGCCCATAAGTGCGCGGCTCATAGTAAACACCGCGAGCATAAAGCTCAAAAAGAGCGAGACAGACGCGGTAATCGACGCGGTTTCGCTTATATGCAAGTCCGAAAATCTTATCTGACGGAGGTAAACAGACAATGCTTAACATTTACAGATAC
Source organism: uncultured Eubacteriales bacterium (assembly GCA_900551295.1). GTDB lineage: Bacteria > Bacillota > Clostridia > Oscillospirales > CAG-382 > UMGS1387. The sequence continues at coordinate 32,723 of URVJ01000006.1, forward strand.
AAGACAGCCGAATGTGACGGATTTCTCGCAAAGCTCAAAAAACGCGCGCAGAGTCCCTCTCCCGAAATAGTAAAGACCGTGACGGACATACTCTCCGACGTTGAACAAAACGGTGACGCTGCGGTTTTGAAATACACGGAAAAATTCGACGGCGTAAGCCTTGGTGCCGACACGCTCGAACTTAAAAAATCAGACCTTGAAAAGTATGCCGCAGACGTTGACGAAAAGCTGTATCTTGCAATGCAGAGAGCTGCGGAAAACATAAAAAAGTACCACGAAAAACAGCTCCGTCAGTCCTTTTTCGACACAGACGACACAAACAAGACCGTCGGCATGAAAATACGTCCCGTAAAGCGCGCCGGAATTTACGTTCCGGGAGGCAGCGCGGCATATCCGTCAAGCGTTCTAATGAACTGCATACCGGCAAAGGTCGCGGGCGTTCCCGAAATTATCATGACCACTCCTTTAAGAGACGGCAAAATTCCTCCGGCAGTCGCCGCGGCAGCACTTATTTCGGGAGTTGACAGGGTATTTCTCTGCGGCGGCGCTCAGGCAATAGCGGCGCTTGCTTACGGAACGCAGACCATTCCGCAGGTTGACGTTATAGCAGGTCCGGGAAACATATACGTCGCAACCGCAAAAAGACTTGTATACGGAACCGTCAACATCGACATGATAGCAGGACCGAGCGAGGTCATGACGGTAGCCGACAAAAGCGCAAATCCGAAATACGTTGCGGCAGATCTGCTCTCGCAGGCAGAACACGACGCGCTCGCCTCAAGCGTGCTTATAACCGACAGCGAGACGCTTGCAAAGCAAACGTCAAAAGAACTTTCACTTCAGCTCTCGAAGCTTGAAAGGCAGAGCATTGCCGGAAAATCCGTCGAAAACTACGGCGCCGCGATAATCTGCGAAAACATGGACGAGGCTTTTTCGCTGGCAAACGAAATTGCTCCGGAACACATGGAAATACTCACAGAAAATCCATTCGCCGACCTTTCAAAGGTACGCAACGCCGGTTCAATCTTCTTGGGAGAATACTCTCCCGAACCTCTCGGCGACTACTTTGCAGGTCCGAACCACGTTCTTCCCACAAACGGAACGGCGCGTTTTTCGTCCCCTCTCTCGGTTGACACCTTTATCAAAAAATCGGGCGTCATCTATTACACCAAAAAGGGACTTGACGAGTACAAAGACGACATTATCCGCTTTGCAGACGCCGAGGGTCTTACGGCTCACGCAAATTCCGTAAAAATAAGATTCGAGGAAAAGTAAAATGTTTGATACGAAACTCTTTGCGTCGCGTCTTTCCGGCATTACGCCGTACAACGTTGACACGCAAAAATACAAGGTGCGTCTTGACGCAAACGAAAGCTTTATACAAGTGCCGGAGAAGCTTCGCGAAAAGCTTAAAAACGCGCTGTCGGACTTTGAATTCAACCGTTATCCCGATCCCGACGCGTCGGCGCTTACGTCGGCGTTCTGCAAATATTACGGACTCTCCGGCGACTGCGTTGCCGTCGGAAACGGCTCGGACGAGATAATCTCAATACTTATGAACTGCTTTGCGGATTTCGGCAGCGCCGTCATGGTTTTTGACGCCGACTTTTCAATGTACGCTTTTTATGCGTCGCTTGCAGGCTGCCGCGTTATAAAATGCCCCAAAAGTGCGGATCTTCAAATTGATTTTGACCTTGCGCAAAAGACAATAAAGCAAAACGGGATAAGGCTCTGCATATTCTCAAATCCCTGCAATCCCACGGGAAAGATAGAGTCCAAAGCCGATATAACAAGGCTTGCGCAAAGCTGTCCCGAAACGTTGTTTGTCTCGGACGAGGCTTACATGGACTTTTCAAAAAAGGACGAGAGCTTTTTATCCGAAACGGAAAAATATCCCAACATAATCGTGCTTAAAACCATGTCAAAGGCTCTGGGCTGCGCGTCGTTAAGGCTCGGATTTATAATTTCCGACGACATCTTTACGCGTATGTTCAAGGCGGCAAAAAGCCCGTACAACGTAAACGGCATATCTCAGAAATTCGGCGAGATAGTCTTTTCCGAAAAGCAGCTTTTAAGACAAAGCACCTCTGACATTATAAATTCGACCGAAAATCTGGAAAAAGGTATTGCGGACATCAATATCTTCAAGACCGACGACACCTACACAAACTTTGTGTTTGCGCAAAATCCGCGTGTAAAAGAGATATTTGAAAATCTGAAACAAAAAAGCATACTCGTAAGATACTTTGATATACAGGGCGGTTCTTTAAGAATATGCGCAGGAACAGACGAAGAAAACAAGACTTTGATAAACGCTCTTAAAGAGGAGGCTGCAAAACAGTGAGAACAGCGGAAATTTCAAGAAAGACAAACGAAACCGAAATATCCTTAAAACTGACCGTGCTTGAGCCGTACTCAAAGGGAAAGCTTACGGGCAGCACGGGCATAGGCTTTTTTGACCATATGCTCAACTCCTTTGCCGCTCACGGCGGTTTTGAAATAGACTTAATAAAAGTAAAGGGCGACCTTGAGGTTGACGGACACCACACCGCAGAGGACGTCGGAATAGTTCTCGGAACGGCGCTGAAAAAAGCTGCCGGCGACATGGTCGGAATAACTCGGTTTGCCGACATACTCTTACCCATGGACGAGGCGCTTACAATGTGTGCGCTGGATTTTTCGGGGCGCGCGTTTCTTGCGTTTGACGCACATTTCAAATCAGACCTTATCGGTCAGTACGACACACAGCTCACCGTCGAATTCATGCGTGCGCTTGCTTTCAACGCCGGAATTACGCTTCACATAAAGTCGCTGTACGGCGAAAACGACCACCACATTACCGAAAGCATATACAAGGCCGTCGGAAAGTGCATAGGAAAGGCGCTTGAAATACATTCGGACGAAATTATGTCGGCTAAAGGCTGTCTGTAAAAGTAAAAGGCGGTGCAAAAAGTAAAAAAATGAGTAAAAAGATAATCATAACCGACTACGGAATGGGAAATCTTCACTCGGTAAAAAACGCGTTTGAGTACATAGGCGCACAGTGCGCGCTGTCGTCGTGTCCGGACGACCTTGAAAGTGCGGACGCGGTTATTCTTCCGGGCGTAGGCGCTTTTCCCGACGCGTCGGACACTCTCTTTGATTCCGGTTACGCGCAAAAGCTGACAAAACTTGCAAAAGACGGCATGCCGATACTCGGAATATGCTTAGGAATGCAGCTTTTACTCGAAGAAAGCGACGAGGTAAGACCGTCGCGCGGACTTGGACTTATAAAAGGGCGCTGCGAAAAAATACGCGACACGGGTCTTAAAATTCCGCACATAGGCTGGAACGACTTAATGATCGACTCACCCGACTGCCCGATTCTCGGCGGCACAAAAAACGGCGAATACGTATACTTTGTACATTCCTACAAGGCAGTCCTGTCCGACAGCTCGGCTCTTGCCTGCCACACCTTCTACGGTGAGGACATTCCTGCCGCGATATTTAAAGACAACGTATTCGGAACGCAGTTTCACCCTGAAAAGAGCGAAAGAACCGGGCTGAAAATACTCTCGGCGTTCTGCAGATACGCGGATATTCCCGTAAAGGAGATTTGAAAATGATACTACTACCCGCAATAGATATACTCGGTGGAAACTGCGTAAGGCTGTACAAGGGCGAATACGATACGGCGCGCCGCGTTGCGGTATCGGCTGAAGAAACGGTAAAGGAATTCTGCTCAAAGGGCGCGGAATACATTCACACGGTCGATCTCGACGGCGCAAAAAGCGGAGAATGCGTAAACAGGGAGCTTTTTTACAGGCTTGCGGAGATTTCATCTGTACCAATCGAACTCGGCGGAGGAATAAGGAACATCGAAACCGTAAAAGACTATCTCGAACACGGCATTTCGCGCATCATTCTGGGTTCCGCCGCAGTGACCGACAGAGAGTTTTTAAAGCGTGCGGCCGATCTTTACGCCGACAGAATAGCGGTAGGCATTGACGCAAAGGACGGCAGGGTCGCCGTATCGGGCTGGACGGAAGATTCGGGCACGGATTACATTGACTTTGCAAAAGAAGTTGAAGCTTTAGGCATTAAAAACATAATCTTTACAGATATTTCAAAGGACGGCACTCTCGAAGGTCCGAGTGTGGATATGTTACAGCGGCTCTCGGACGAAACGGACTGCGGCATTACGGCGTCAGGCGGAATAAAGACCATAGACGATATAAAAACGCTCTGCGGTATGAATCTTTACGGCGCGATAACCGGCAGAGCCGTATACGACGGAACGCTTGACCTTGAAAAGGCGGTAAAGCTGACAAAAAGCGAGAGGTAACGGATATGCTTGCAAAAAGAATTATACCATGTCTTGACGTAAAGGACGGGCGCGTGGTAAAGGGCGTGAATTTCGTCGGGTTAAGGGACGCGGGAGATCCCGTCGAGGCGGCAAAGTTCTACAACACGCAGGGCGCGGACGAGCTTGTGTTTCTCGACATTACGGCGTCGTGCGAAAAGAGAAAGACCATAGCCGACGTTGTTGAAAGAACGGCAAAGTGCGTATTTATGCCGCTCACAGTCGGCGGAGGCATTTCATCGGTCGAGGATTTCAGAACAATACTTGGCGCAGGCGCTGACAAGGTTGCGGTAAACTCTGCAGCAGTAAAGGACAAGGAGCTTATTTCGCGCGCTGCGGACAGATTCGGCTCTCAGTGCGTCGTGGTCGCAATAGACGCAAAAAAAACCGACGGCGGCTACCACGTATTTATTCACGGCGGAAGAACCGACACCGGACTTGACGCGCTCGAATGGGCAAAGACCGTACAGAAACTCGGCGCAGGCGAGATACTGCTTACGTCAATGGACGCGGACGGGACAAAAAACGGTTTTGACATTCCGCTCACAAAGCTCATATCCGACAGCGTGAACATTCCGGTAATAGCGTCGGGCGGCGCAGGGCGCTGCAAAGATTTTGCCGACGTTTTCAAAGAAACCGGCGCAGACGCTGCCCTTGCGGCATCGCTCTTTCACTTCCGCGAGCTTTCGGTGGGCGAGGTAAAACAATATTTAAAGGACGAGGGAATATGGGTAAGACTTTAATCGACATTAACGACACGGACAAGTATTTTGCAAAATCCCCTCTTGTGCCGACGGTGGTTCAGGACGCGCATGACGGAGACGTGCTTATGCTTGCCTACATGAACAAGGAGTCGCTCCAAAAGACGCTTGAAACGGGATATACATGGTTTTACAGCCGTTCGAGAAAAGAGCTTTGGAACAAGGGCGCGACAAGCGGCCACACGCAGAAAATAACCGAAATGTATTCGGACTGCGACGACGACACCTTTCTTGTAAAGGTAATACAGACGGGCGCAGCCTGCCACACCGGCAAAAGAAGCTGCTTTTTCAACAAGATGTACGAACAATAAGCTTTGATTTTCATTAAATAACGGAGGAAAAACAATGAACGACAGCGTATTAAAGGAAACCTTTGACGTAATAGAATCGCGCAAAAGCGCACACGAGGAAGGCTCATACACATACTATCTCTTTTCAAGCGGAATTGACAAGATACTCAAAAAAGTCGGAGAGGAATGTACCGAAACGGTAATTGCCGCAAAGAATTTAAAGCTCGGCGCAGGCACCAGAGAGGAGCTTATCGGCGAGGTCGCGGACCTTGTTTATCACCTTGAAGTTATGCTCTCGGACGTCGGTCTTACGGTGGACGATATTCTCTCCGAGCTTGAAAAGCGCTCGCTTAAAACCAACAACAAAAAGCAGTTCAAGACGGTGGATAAAAACAGCTGAGAATGTAAACTCAAAACACAAATCAAAAAGCTCTGTCTTTTCACGGACAGAGCCTTGTTTTTATGCTTATTTTACCTTTTTTCAGGCGTTTTTCTTAACTATCTCGATCTTTCTCTCGTTTTCGGATATTTTCGAGAAAATCACGTCGTAACGCTCGTCGGGAAGTCCGAACGGAATGTTTTCGCTCCACTCGACGGCGATTATTCCTCCGCGGTCAAAATAATCGTAAAATCCCGTTGAATACAGGCTGTCGTCGTCTGTTATGCGGTACATATCAAAGTGATATATGTCGGTTTTCCCGCGGTATTCGTTGACTATCGCAAACGTCGGGCTTGCCACTCTCGCGCCGGGACAGAGCTTTGACGCAAGTCCTCTGACAAAAGCCGTCTTTCCCGAACCCAGATCGCCGAAAAACGCTATAAAATCGCCCTTATTCAGTCTGTCCGCGAAGTCCGCCGCTATTTTCTCGGTATCCGCTTCGCTTTTCGATACATATACAGCCTTTTCTTCCATATGTAAAAATCTCCGTCCTTACAAATTCAAAAATCAAAACAGTCCGTCTATAACTCCGTCGCAGTCAACGTCAATATCGAGCGCCGCAGGGTGCTTGGGAAGTCCCGGCATTGTCATTATGGAACCCGTGAGAGCTACGATAAATCCCGCGCCGGAGCTTATTCTGACTTCTCGTACGTTAAGCGTAAAGCCGGTCGGACGTCCGAGTTTCTTTGCGTCGTCGGACAGCGAATACTGCGTCTTTGCCATACATACGGGATAATCCCCGAATCCGAGTTCTTCCGCCTCTTTTATGGTCTTTAATGCCGCGGCGTCAAAGTTTACGTCTTTTGCGCCGTAGATCTCCTTTGCGACGGTTTCTATCTTCTGCTTTATGGTGAGCGCCTTTGCGTCGTACAGAGGCTTATATCCGCTCTTGCCGCTGTCGGCAAGCTCCGCGACCTCTTTTGCAAGCTCAAGCGCGCCCTCTCCGCCTTTTTCAAATCCCTTGCACACAACAGCCTTTACGCCCTTTTGAGCCGCAGTCTGCTTGATTATCTCTATTTCTTCGTCGGTATCGGCATAGAAATGGTTTATCGCAACGACAAGCGGAACGTTATATTTTTTAAGATTGTCTATATGCGCCTCAAGATTACATATACCGCGACGAAGTGCCTCGGCATCCGGTTCTTTAAGTTCCTCTTTCGCAACTCCGCCGTTGTATTTGAGCGCTCTTACGGTTGCGACAAGCACAATGGCGTCCGGCGCAATGCCCGCTTTCGGGCATTTGATGTCAAGAAACTTTTCTGCGCCGAGGTCAGCTCCGAATCCTGCTTCGGTAATTACGTAATCCGCAAGTTTCAGCGCAGCCTTTGTCGCGCTTACCGAGTTGCAGCCGTGCGCAATATTTGCAAACGGTCCGCCGTGTATAAGACAGGGCGTGTGTTCTATGGTCTGCACAAGATTAGGCTTTATTGCGTCATTGAGTACTGCTGCCATAGCTCCGATACAGCCGAGCTGTCTTGCAAATACGGCTTTGCCGTCATAGGTGTAGCCGACAAGTATATTTCCGAGCATTTCCTTTAAGTTTTCAATTCCGTCCGCAAGGCAGAGCACCGCCATTATTTCGGACGCCGCCGTTATGGAAAAGCTTTCCTCTCTCATCACGCCGTCAGCCTTTGAGCCGCAGCCGATTATGACCTTGCGCAGCGCTCTGTCGTTCATATCGAGAACCCTTTTAAAGCTTATGCGCTTTGGATCGAGTCCGAGAGGATTTCCCTGATGCAGCGAATTGTCTATAACTGCGGAAAGAAGATTGTTAGCCGTGGTTATGGCGTGAAAATCTCCCGTAAAATGCAGATTTATCTCGTCCATCGGAAGAACCTGCGAGTATCCTCCTCCGGCGGCTCCGCCCTTTATTCCGAACACCGGGCCGAGCGACGGCTCGCGCAGTGCAAGCATTCCCTTTTTTCCGAGCTTTCCGAGTGCCTGAGCTATGCTTATGGACATTGTGGTTTTACCCTCTCCGGCAGGCGTCGGGTTTACCGCCGTGACAAGCACAAGCTTTCCGTTTTTGCCTTTTCCCGATTCTATTTCGCGCATAAGCTCATCTGAAAGCTTTGCTTTGTACTTTCCGTAGAATTCGAGCTTTTCGGGATCAAGTCCTGCGTTTTCCGCCACCTCTTTTATGGGCAGCATCTGCGAATTTTTGGCTATCTGTGCGTCTGTAAGCATATTCGGCTCTCCTTTGAAAAATTATAAGTATTTTTGTGTATATTATTCATTAAAATGCATATTTATGCTGCGGTAATTCAAATAATTGAATTTACATAATTCCGATTGTGGATTTTCGGCGTGAAAAATGTCGAAAACTGTCAGACAAGTGGAAAACTCGGTTTTACGGTACTTTTCGGCAGGGTTTTTACACATTATCCACAGGGTTTTCCACAATCCGCAGCGGTTTTCCACCGGAGTTTTCCACAAGTATTATGTTAATCAAATTATCGGAAATATACAGCGGACACAACATTTTTGGGGCAAATGCCACGTGTAGAAATATTTTTATAAAATTTATGCAAACTGTACCAAAAGCACGGTTTTAAGCGTTTTTTACACGTCGGAACGGAGAAATTTCATCAAAATTACACCGCCCAGTATTTTCTGTCAAGGCTTCTCAGCTGCACTGCTCTTGCAATGTGCTGTTTTTGTATTCTCTCGCTCTTTTCCATATCGGCGACGGTGCGCGCAAGCTTTAAGATCCTGTCATAGCCGCGAGCCGAGAGTCCGAGCCTGTCAAACGCGCTTTTCATGACTGCTGACGCGTCGTCGTCGAGTGCGCAGTATTCGCGTATCATTGCGGGAGTTAGCTGGGAATTAGCAAAAATTCCGGTTCCGCGGTATCTTTTCAACATTATCTCTCTTGCCGCGATAACACGGCGTCTTATACTGTCGGAGCTCTCCGACTTTGAATTGTCCGAAAGCTGCTCAAAGGTAAGCGAGCCGACCTCTATCTGAATATCTATTCTGTCAAGCATCGGTCCCGAAATTTTCGCAAGGTAATTTTCACGCGCCGCAGCCGAACAGGTGCATTTTTTCGTCGGGTGTCCGAAATAGCCGCATTTGCACGGATTCATGGCGCAGACAAGCATAAACTTACTGGGAAATTCATATCTTCCGCTGACGCGCGTTACAGTAACCTTACCGTCCTCAATCGGCTGTCTGAGCGCGTCGGTCGCGTCCTTGCCGAATTCGGGCAGCTCGTCGAGAAACAGCACTCCGTTATGCGCAAGAGAAATTTCTCCCGGCATGGGTATCTTTCCTCCGCCGACAAGAGAAACGGTTGACATTGTATGATGCGGCGAACGGAACGGTCTTGACGTAACAAGGCTTTTGCCGTCTGGCAGCATTCCGCTCACGGAGTGTATGCGCGTAGTTTCAACAGCCTCTTCAAAGCTCATGGGCGGAAGTATGCCGGGAAGTCTTTTTGCAAGCATACTTTTTCCCGTTCCGGGAGGTCCTATCATAAGCACGTTATGCATACCGGCTGCCGCCGTTTCAAGCGCGAGCTTTGCGCCCTCCTGTCCCTTTACGTCGCACATATCGCTTACGTTTTCAAGGTTCTCTTCAAACAGTTTGCGCATATCGACGCGGCTTTTCTCTATTTTTTCTCCGCCGAGCAGATGCGCCATAAGCTGCGGTATACTCTTTACGCCGTAGACGTCTATCCCGTCAACCACAGCAGCCTCGACCGCGTTGCATTCGGGAACAAACACTTCTTTCAGTCCCGCATTTTTTGCCGCAAGGCACATTGACAGTATTCCGCGCGTGCTTCTGAGCGTTCCTCCGAGAGAGACCTCTCCGACAAAGCATTTTCCGTCGGTATCCGCGTCCACAAGAGTCGTGCATTTAAGCATGGCGACAAGTATCGCAAGGTCAAACGCCGTGCCCTGCTTTATTCTGTCCGCAGGCGCAAGGTTTACCGTCACGGACATATACGGAAAATCAAGCTCCGACGCTTTTATCGCCGCGCGTATTCTCGAATATGCCTCTTTTACCGCCGCGTCCGGCAGTCCGACGATATTGAAATTCGGGGTATTTCCCGACGCAAAGCATTCCACGTCCACCTCAAAGCCGTCTATGCCGTAAACGCCTGCCGATTTTACCGTTGAAGTCATTTTTTGTCCGTCCCTTTCGTTATCGGTCAAGTCCATGCGCAATATGTATTTATTTTAACACACTTTGTCTCTCTTTTCAATAGCGTACATACAAATAAAGCCGAATACGCTCATAAAAGAATATCCCGGCGCGTGCATATTGCAGTTTGCCGGGAAAAAGTAAATTTATTTACATTGAAATTCTGTCGATTTCTTCAAGCTCTGCATCATCAAAATGCGTATTCTCCGCCGCCTTTATATTATCCAGTATCTGCGACGGTTTTGACGCGCCGATAAGCACGCTCGTAACCGAATCGTCGCGCAGCAGCCATGCAAGGGCCATTTCCGCAAGCGTCTGCCCGCGATTTGCTGCAATCTCGTTGAGCGCCTTTATCTGAGAAAGCTTTTTATCCGTAAGCACAGATTCCTTTAAGAATCTTCCGTCGGTATTTATGCGGCTGTCCTCGGGAATTCCGTGCAGATACCTGTCGGTAAGAAGCCCCTGCGCAAGCGGACTGAAGGTTATAAGTCCGAGTCCGAGCTTTGACGCGGTATCTTTAAGCCCGTTATTCTCAACGGTTCTGTCGAATATCGAGTATCTGTTCTGATTTATTATAAACGGGCATTTTAATTCTCTGAGAATCGCGCAGGCTCTTTCAAGCGTTTCTCCGTCGTAATTTGAAAGTCCGACGTACAGCGCCTTTCCGCTGTTTACAGCCGTCGCGAGCGCGCCCATTGTTTCCTCAAGCGGAGTTTCGGGGTCCATTCTGTGATGATAGAATATATCGACATATTCCAACCCCATGCGTTTCAGGCTCTGATCAAGGCTTGAAAGCAGATATTTGCGGCTGCCCCGGTTTCCGTAAGGGCCGTCCCACATCTCATAGCCCGCCTTTGTGCTTATTATCATTTCGTCGCGGTAAGGATAAAGCTCTTCACGCAAAATCTTACCGAAATTCTTTTCCGCGCTTCCCGGCTGAGGGCCGTAGTTATTGGCAAGATCAAAATGTGTAATGCCGTTGTCAAACGCCGTAAAGCAAAGCTGTTTCATGTTTTCGTAATTCGACGTGTCTCCGAAATTATGCCACAGACCGAGCGACACTTCAGGAAGTTTCAGTCCGCTTTGTCCGGTTCTGCGATAGTTCATGGAGCCGTATCTTTCAGTTGACGCTGTATACATTTCAATTCTCCTTTATATTTATTCTGCCGTTTGCCTCGGTTTTAGTTTATCACGCCTGAACGCGCGTATTCAACATATTTTTGTTACGTAAAAATTGTTTTTTTGAGTATGAAAAAACGCCCTCTGTTCACATATTTGTTTCTTATACATTCGTGATAAAAATTTTCCACTTGTATATATTTTAAAATAGTGGTATACTGATAAAAGATATGTTTTTTGACTATTATACAAATGCAGAGGTGATTTCCCGTGAGTGACTTTTCAATTTTACCGTTTTATCACAGCTCCTTGCAGACTGCAAACAAGCGCGTTGCCGCAGACATACTCAAATGCAACAAAAAAACGCGCGAACACGGACTTATCCTATCCGAGGAACAGGCTCTGAGGCTTGCCGAAACGCGCGCCGAAAGCTTAAAGGATTCGGGACGCATAGAATTCGGTTCAAAAAGCACGTCGGATCTTATTTCGGCGTTTTCCGACTCTCCGTACATAATACAGGAAAACTATGAGCAGACGCTGCACGAGCTTATACGCATTTTCTACGATTTCAAAAACGAAACGAGCGAGCTGCTCTCAGACAGACAGCTTATAAACTTCATGAAAAAGTATTTCGACTCCACCTGTGCCGGCAGCACCGAGCTTCTCGAAACGCGCGAGCTTACGCAGCTTGCCATGCACTTAAACAACGGCGGCAGACTTTCGTCCTTCAAGCCGGATACGGAGGAAATGTAAGCATGAACAACTCGCCCGACATCCTTCACAGCATTGATCCCGACTCTCTCGACAAGCGAAAATATCTGCCCTCTCTTTTATATTCCGCCTACGAATGCGGACTTATCACCGACGCGTTTCTTTCGGATTTTCAAAACGATCTCATGAATTTGCTTGCCGAGATAACCGACAGATACACGCGCGGCAGAAGCAGTTCGGTCAGAACCGAAAAGGCAAAAGAGCTGCTTGAATCGGCAATGTACGTTATTTCTCTGACATTAAAGGCGTGCCCGTCTCCGGAAAATGCCGTAGAGCTGTTAAAAAGCACAAATGCGAGAGAACTTTTCGACAGGGGTCTTGCCAGAATAAAACGCAAGCTCGGCGTATGCCGCATATTGCACAAAAGCATCACGGACAATATGTTCAAAACGCCGAACGACTTTTACTACTCGACCTTAAAGGACGGCATAAACAGCTTTTTCAAGCTGTACGAACCCGTATTCTCGGCGCACGAGATACACATAACCGCCGACTATCCGTTATGCTTTGAAAGACCGTCGCTTTACGGAATAGAATTCATTGAAAAATATCTTACGTATGCCGAAGCCGAAAACGCTTTTCTCACGCGGTTTGACCACAGAGAAGTACACGAATATATGCTGCGCACGGATCCGATGTATGCGGCAGTCCCGGTGAACATCTACACCGACGTTCTGTTTATGAGCCTTTGCCAGTCGCTGTTGGGAAATCCGTTTGACAAAACCACGCTTACGCCCGATGAGGCCGAAACGCTCTGCGTGACCTTTGACGGCGCAACGGCGCTTCAGATATACGAAACGCTTGAGAGCGCAATGTACACGCTGTTCGACTGTGCGGACTTTCCGTCGAGAACCAAGATCTACACGCGTTCCTGTCTGCCGATAATCGCCAAAAGCATTAAGGCATACTCCGACAAGGGTCTGCTTGAGGGAAAATTTACGCCGCACATTACCGAGAACATTGAATAATCATTTGCACAAGCATTTTGCCGGCCTTACGCCGGCTTAAACATGCCGCAAAACTACGCTTTCCGACACTCGCGAATCTATCGGAGAAAAATCCGCGGCGCGTGTCCCCGTATTTTTCAATTTTTTAAAATCATACAGACTTTGCAGCAGTCTGCCGCCGGCTTTACGCCGGCTTTTTTATTTATGTGCGAAACGGAATAATCGCAGCGCTTTGGCAAATACTAAGCAAAAAGCAAACCGCAGGAGGAAAAAAACTTTGGCAAACGTATTTATACGCACGCTTGTGCTGTACATTCTTATCGTACTGCTGATGAGAGTTTCGGGAAAACGCGAAGTCGGACAGCTTGAACTGACCGAGCTTGTAACGACGTTCATGATCTCCGAGCTTGCGTCTATTCCCATTACAAACAACAACATTCCCTTGTTATACGGCATTATTCCGACGGTAACGCTGATATGTCTTGAGGTATTTTTATCGCTTTTATGCTTAAAATCGCGGAAAGTGCGCCGTGCGTTTTCGGGGGTACCGGCTGTGCTTATCGACAAGGGCAAGTTAAACCAAAAAGAGCTGTGCGAATCGCGTCTTACGCTTGAAGAGCTGCTGTCGTCTCTGCGCGTTCTTGGATATTCCGACATTTCATCGGTATACTATGCGATACTCGAACCGAGCGGAAACATAAGCGTAATTCCGAAATGCACCGAACGTCCGCCCACGGCAAAAGAGCTGTGCGCCGCGGTGGAAGAATCGGGTGCGGAGCACATTATAATCTCGGACGGAGTGTTAAACGCCGCGGCAATGAACCGTCTTGGATTCGATTTCAAGTGGCTTAATTCTCAGCTTTCAAAAAACGGCTGCAAAAGCGTATCCGACGTATTCTATCTCGGCGTTGACGACTTAAACAAGGCAACTCTCGTACAAAAGGAGAAAAAATCCTCATGAAAACTTTAATTAAATCCGCCGTGCTTTTCCTTATTGTTGTCGCGTTTGTAATTGTAAATTCGGTTCTTCTTTCAAACCTGTTTTCCGACATAGACTCACGCCTTGACAAGATGCCCGATTCCGAAAAAAAGCTTTCCGAAATGAGCGTTTCCGAAAGGAAGGAATATTCAGAAAATCTTGACAAGATAAAAGACCGCTGGCTTTCATGGGAGCAGTATATCTACATCACTCTCAGCCACGACGTTTCCGCGGAGTTTACCGACAATCTTTTACCCACGATAGAATACTTTGACTCCGAGGACTATTCCTCATATCTTGCAAGCCTTGCGGAAGCCAAGGACGTTCTGAAACAAATACGCCACAACGAGGGCGTTTCGTTCGGCACACTGTTCTGATATGTGTGCGCAGTACGAAAAAGGGCGCAAAAAAGGACCGGCATTACCGATCCGAAATTTGCTTTTTGCCTTATTACTTCATAGCGTTGAGCTTAACTGTAAACTGGCCTTTTTTTCTTGCTGCTGCATTGATATGCAGAGTGCCCTTTGCAACTGCCTTATCGAGTTTGCTTACTGCTTCTTTGTAGCTAACCTCGGCTGCTGCCTTATCGCCTGCCTCAACAGCCTTTTCAAACTTCTTCAAAGCTGTTTTGAGACTTGTCTTGAACATCTGATTCTGAAGAGTCTTTGCTTCTGTAACCTTAACTCTCTTCTTAGCTGACTTGATATTCGGCAAAGTGTTCACCTCCCTGTTATTTTAGCACGTCCTAAAGACATACTGATACATTTACTTTTATGTATTTTACCACGGTTTTATCCAAAATACAATACCCTATGCGCATTTTTAACAACTTTTTCAATATTTGCGCCTGCAAGGAGATAAAAATGAAAGAATTTCGTACAAAATACACAGTCCGCACCGATCTTGCCGTCGAAGCACGGGCGTATTCCGCCGAAAAAGGCGACACTTCCGATGGAATTATAACCGCAAGTTATGAAAAAAGCGGTCTTATTATTGAAGAGCTGATTATAACAAACGAAACAGGTTCGCGCACTCTTTCAAAGCCCTGCGGGCGATACGTCACGGTAAACGCCGGAAAAATATGGAGTTACGACCGCCAAGCCTTTGACAATGCAGCCGAAGTTACGGCAGGGATAATACGTTCGTTCATACCCGAACGCGGTTCATGTCTTTTCTGCGGCATGGGAAACGCCGATATCACTGCCGACGCATTCGGCCCCCTTGCAGCGGAAAACTTTATTGTGACAAATCACATAAAATCAAGCGATCCCGACTTATTTTCTTCACTCGGACTGCGGCAGACAATGTGCGCGGTTCCGGGCGTGCTTGCAAAGACGGGAATAGAGGGTGCAAAAATAATTGAGGGCATAATTAAAAGAGCGCGTCCCGATTTTGCGATAGTCGCAGACGCGCTTGCCTCGCGGAAACTCTCTCGCCTCGGAACAACGATACAGATATGCGACAGCGGAATAAGTCCCGGTTCGGGCGTAAACAATGCGAGAAGTGCGCTGAGCCGCGAAAGTCTCGGAATACCGGTAATTGCGATAGGCGTGCCTACCGTCGTTGACGCGCAGACGCTTGCTCTCGATATTCTCTCCGACGCCGCTCAAAAAAGCGAAAATTCCGAAAGCTTTGCCGACGCCGAAAAGCTGCTTGCGGAAAATCCGTCCGCTTTTTTCGTTACACCCAAAGACACCGATCATATCGTACGCGACGCCGCCAAACTCGTCGCTTTTTCAGTAAATCTCGCTCTCCACAATGATATGACTACCGCCGAAATCGAAGAATTCCTGAGCTGATAACGAGGGGAACGCAGGGATACGCAGGGATACGCGCTTTTCTGAAGAAAAGCTGCAAAAGACTTTCGTAGCCCTTAATTTAGAAAAGAATTATGGGATACTCTCTGCCGCCGGCTTATACCGTCAGCCACCAAAAGGCAGGCGGCTGACTCAAATCTGAACAGGTGCCGAAGCAAGCTATGGCAACCAAGAATAATAATAAAAAAAGATAACTCTGTGCGTTGGATTTAACTTTGCACGGAGTTTTTTGCTAAACATAAAAGTAACATTTGTAAAAGTCATCTCGCGCAAGCGAGCCGGGCGCAAAAATAAGTCCTGTTGACTGCGTAATAACTTGAAAAAATTACTTTTTCGCACCTCAAATAAAGTTTACGCAGAGCGCAGCGTGACATGGCACAAAACCCACATTATGTCAACCGATTTTTGCTTATATACCAACCCCATCGAGCAGTGCGGAGCATCTGCGAGCGAAGATAAGAATTTCGGAGGTGCATGAAAAGTTTTACCGACGATAGTTTGATGTTCGGAAAGAAAGCCGCGCTTTCGCTGCGGCGTCTGAGCGGCGAAAATCTTTTGTTTACGCTCTTTAGAGCGCCGCGCCGCCTTTTCGATTCCGAAAAGGCGAGGGAATAGAGTTGCACATGGAAGCGGATAACCCGTTTCCGCCTAAATTAAGCAACAATCCGCCAAAAGAAAAAGAAAGTGCAGACTTGCATAAAGCGCAAATCTGCAAATTCAAAAGGAGTGTTATGAAGAAAATGAAAAAAACGCCGTTTGGCTGTATATCAACCGGAAGAACCGGAAAGAGAGATGGATAAGCCGAGACGCGTTTTGCAAATTGAAGGGTTGGGATAAACAATCTGCGGTATGACAATAAAGGAATTTCAAAGCGTTTGCTCTTTTGCCTCGGCTTTGATTGTATTATAAGCGGCATTTCTTAAACCAGCCTGATGTCAATGTGAAATTAAGCAAAGCTTTATGTGAAAAAATTCTGAAAACGCATAAAATTTCCCGATGTGTAAATATTCTCTGTATAACGCGGCAAAAATTAATCCGAAAATTGCTTTATACTATTGAAAAAGAACCGAGTTAGTGCTAAAATATACTCGTTATAGCTTTTTGACGGAAGGAAGTGTGCTGCATGGCTGAAAAAACAAAGGAAAACCGCATTGCGGCTCAGAATAAAAAGGCATATCACGACTACTTTGTGGACGAAACATACGAGGCAGGCATCGCACTGTCGGGAACAGAGGTCAAAAGTGTAAGAACGGGCGCCGTCAATATGAAAGACTCTTTCTGCCGCGTCGAAAACGGCGAAATGATTATGTTCGGCGTACACATAAGCCCGTATGAAAAGGGAAATGTGTTCAATAAAGATCCTATGAGGCAGAGAAAGTTGCTGCTGCACAAAAAAGAAATCATGAAACTTTTCGGTCTGTGCGGCAAAGAGGGATATACGCTTGTTCCGCTTAAAATGTATTTCAAAGGCTCGCGCGTAAAAGTCGAACTCGGTCTGTGCCGAGGCAAAAAGAACTATGACAAGCGCGATTCAGAAGCAAAAAAACAGGCAAACCGCGACATTGAAAGAGCATTGCGCGACAGAAACAGATAAAATGTTCACAGGAGTATTTTTATGATATACGAAACTCATAAAATCAAACTCGATTATTCCAAAATCGACGCGCCCTTTACGGGCTTTGAACCGACGCTGAAACTCATTTGAAGATATGAATGTTCCCTGCGAAAGCACACTCAGATTTGCCTCGGCTCTCAGAAAGTGCGGAGTACCGTTTGAAATGCATATCTATGAAAAGGGCGGCCACGGCATGGCGACGGGCAACAGAGTGACAAACAACTGCACCTTGCGCGCAAAAAACCGGATTGCGGAGTCTGCGGCATGGATTGCAGATAACAGAATCGGTTATATTGAAGAAATAAAATAAAAAACAGAAAGGAATATCGGCAATGATTTACGAAACACATAAAATCGAGCTTGATTATTCAAAAATTAACGCGCCCAAAATCGACTATACCCCGACACTGACTCTTATGATTCCCAATCTTGAAAAGGAATTTGAGGGCTGCGACAACTACGCCGCACGTCCGACAGTACTTATTCTTCCCGGCGGAGGATATGCGTTCAGATCCGACAGAGAGGCAGAGCCTATCGCAATGCACTATCTCACGCACGGTTTCAACTGCGCGGTACTGTACTATTCGGTAGCTCCGGCAATCTTCCCGGTTTCGCTGCTTGAAGTTCTGACCGCGGTCAAATTCCTGCGCGATAATTCGGAAAAGTACCATGTATACAAGGATAAGCTGTATGTCTGCGGGTTTTCGGCAGGCGGACATCTTGCGGCAAGCGCAGGAACTCTGTGGAACGGCAAAGAGGCAAAGGATTATTTCGGAAATACCGACGATCTGAAGCCCTCCGGCACAATACTTGCATATCCCGTAATATCCAGCGACTTTGACGGCTGTACGAGAATACACAAGGGTTCGTTCAACAATCTTCTCGGCCCCGACAGAATGAATGACACGGATATGCTCGAATATCTCTGCCTTGACAGACGCGTAACGCGCGATACTTCGCCTACATTTATCTGGAGCACGTTTGAAGACACCTGCGTTCCCTGCGAAAGCACACTCAGATTTGCATCGGCACTCAGAAAATGCGGCGTGCCGTTTGAAATGCACATTTACGAAAAGGGCGGTCACGGTATGGCAACGGGCGACAAGGTTACAAACAATGCCGTTTTCCGCGCAAAGGACTGGCTTGCGGAATCTGCGGCATGGATCGCAGATAACAGAATCGCTTACATAGATGAAATAAAGTAAGGAACAAAAACGATCCGTCCGGTGAACATACGCGCGGCTGCGTATTGACAAAAACGCCGGACGGTGGTACAATATTAAACACGAAATGTGCGGCAGTGTGCGTTTAAAGACGCATTTTCGCGGCAAAAATAAAAATATATGGGGGCGTAAAGGTTTCGACGGGGATTCTAAAGTACGTTAAGCGGGCAGAGGTGCGGAAGCTCTTTAAAACGCCGCAATTTTAAAATTAAACGCTAACAATAATAAATTAGCTTACGCTGCCTAACTTTGGCGGCCGTCATACCGATGAGGACTGCGGCTTCGGATATGGCGTCATTTTGCAGTGAACGTGAACGGAAACAAGCTTTGACGTCCGTCATGAACCAATGAAGCTACTCTTTGAGAGCTGCCTGTTTGTCGGTGCTCTTAAAGGGGAAATCTAACGACAAACTACGCTCGTAGAAAGATGTGCGGCAGGGTTTTCGGACAGGAGTTCGACTCTCCTCGCCTCCACCAAATGGACATTGGACGAACACATATTTCTTTAACGGCGGTTTTGCTGTGAAGGTATGGCTCGGATAATGTCGGCAACAGAAAAAGTCCGCTGAGGTCACCACGATCCCAGCGGACTTTTTCACTTTTCTGCGTATTCGGGATGTTTCTCAAGCCATTCCTTGTAAAACACCTGTCCCTCATCACTTTCATAGAAACGGCAGATTTCCGGAATGATGTATCGTGCAAAGGCATCCAAAACCTCTTTCGGTATATCTACATCATATTTGTTTTTCTTTTTGTCCATATGTGCCTTTCTGCCATCTATGCGCCCCTGGTTCGCCTGAGAGCCGTTTATTCTTTATCATGGGAAAAGATATGCCCCACAGCGTTTACGTCGCTTGTGGAGCATAAATTTTCCGATTTTCGACCTTTATCCTGACAGATTTTCGCCCGCCTCCTTCGAGCGGATCAGCTTTGCATTTGACGGGTAATTGAGCGTAATCAGCGCTGGCTTTCCGAGACCCTGTTTCTTGCGGCAGATCAATCCGCTATATTCCAATTCTCGGAATATGCGTGTGACACACTGCCGACTTCGATGCAGCTTCTTCTGTGCCTGTTCTACGGTGAAGTAGAGACGGATCGTGCCGTCTGCCTCTATGAATCCGTTAACCTTTGAAATGCTGGCTCTGTCCAGCATAAGCGCGTACAGCACTTTTGCATCGTTGGATAGATCCGCAAGGCTGTCCTCCATAAGAAACCGCGGGAACGGTATGTACGATGCCGAAAGGCTCTCTGTAGTAAATCGTAAAAAATTCTGTGTCATTGTGACCTCCTATCCCATCCTATCCCATCCTATCCATCAAAAAACGGTATTAATTGGATTGATGGATGACTCTATTGGGCGTTAGTTTATTTCTTATTGATTTAGGTATGAATTTCATCCTCTGTGAATGTTCGGAAATCCGACGTCCGAAAATCTCAATAACGGTACGCTCCGGAGCGTCTGGTTATCCACTATCTGAAAATCCGGTGACGGGAAATCCATACACGGATAATCCCCTTGTGGTCATAATTCAGCCCGTTGCGACTGCTTGAGTAGTTCCCAAATTTCACACTGTTTCGCTTTCAACTCGACGATATCATCCTCATAGAAATGCCCTGTCTGATTGATACGGCGGCAGATCTGGTTGATGTTTTCTGCAACGCGGCTGATGGCAGCAGCCAGTTTCTTTTGCTCGGTGTAATCCACTTTGATGATATAGCCGTCGATCGCCATCTTGCGCAGATAGGCTCCCATGTTTTTAGTGCCAAGCTGCTCCATCTTTTTCTGGATTAGTTGACGTTCCTGCTCGGTGACACGGAACTAAATGCGGGCTGGTCTGGTGCGATTTTTCATCATTCAATTCCCCCTATGTGAGTAATTTTGAAAATAAAAAGCACCCTCGGTTTAAAAATTGAGAGCGCGTGATAACGAAGATGATTCAGTTTTTTAGAGAATAGCAAGCACATCCGGTGTCCGTACATCCGGAAATTTTTGTTGTTGGGGGTATCCCAAACCCATCACCCAGCGTTGACTATCATCATAATTTAATTGTAAATATTTTTCGAATATCCTTCAAGATGCATTGACTACAATCGTAATTCTGAGTATAATATTATTGAGTTATTGCGACGAGGTGTTTGAATGGATTATATTGCTGAACTCGCTGCCATTGCCAAGGAGCATGGCGGTATCATTGAAACAAAAATCGCAGCGCAGCATGGCATCTCAAAAGCTATGCTCTACAAGCTGTGCAAAGAAGATAGAATCCATCGCATTGTAAAGGGACAGTACATCCTTCCCGATGATATGGAGGATGAACTGCTGTCGATAAGCAAGCGTTCAACACAAATCATATTCTCTCACGAAACAGCTCTGTTCTTACATGGTATTTCGGACAGAACACCCTTTGAACACACAATCACTGCACCGTCCGGATGCATTCCTTCTGCGGCGATCAAAGCAGAGTGTAAAGTGTACTACATCAAGCCGGAGCTGTTTGATCTCGGCAAGACCGAGCTGAAAACGCCTGCCGGTAATCTCGTTCCCTGCTACGATCTGGAACGCACCGTTTGCGATGTGATCCGCAGCCGTAATAAGCTCGGAACGGAAACCTTTTTGGCGGCGCTGAAACTGTACGCTGCCAATCCCAAGAAGGATTTGAACAAGCTCAATTCTTACGCGAAGAAGATGCGTGTGGCGAACATTCTGCGTCAATACTTGGAGGTGCTTCTGTGAGCAAAGCAATGAGCCTGAAAGCAAAGATCCGCAACATTGCCAAGAAGAAAAACATCCCGGCTCAGGTGATCTTGCAGAACTATATGTTTGAGCGGCTGCTTGTACGCCTTTCTGCCTCAGCGTATAAAGAGAAGTTCGTTCTGAAGGGCGGTATGCTGGTGGCGGCCATCGTCGGTCTGGACAACCGGGCTACGATGGACTTGGACACCACATTGAAAAACCTGCCCCTCACACCGGATGCGATCCGCAGTGCGTTGGAGCATGTCTGCGCCATTTCTTTGGACGATGGCGTGGTATTCGAGATTGGAACCATCTCTCCCATCCGGGAGGATGATATTTACGGCGGCTACCGCGTCATGCTGAACGCCAGGTTCGACACACTTCTGACCCCGATGAGTATTGATGTGTCCACCGGTGATGCCATCACACCTCATGCGGTGCAGTACAACTTCTCCGAGATTTTTGATGATGAAAAGTCCTATGAGCTGTGGGCGTATAACATTGAAACAGTCATGGCGGAAAAGGTGGAAACCATCCTGCGGCGTGGTGTGTTCAATACCCGCCCCAGAGATTTCTATGATGCCTACATACTGACCACAACACAGAAATTTGATAAAGCCTTGTTTGCTGAGGCGCTGAGTACAACAGCCAAGCATCGCGGCACTGCGGAGCAGATCACAGATGTCCCTGGAATACTGCACAACATCGAGGAAAGCCCGGAACTCCGCGCTATGTGGGAGAAATACCGCAAACAGTTTGCTTACGCGCAGGATATTACCTACGAACAGATTATAGATGTGGTGAGGACTTTGGTCGAGTAGTTATTTTCAACGACCTTGACTCGAAATAATGGGGTCTATTCCATCTCGCGGGTGCGAATGGGCGCACTAACCCCTTGGTTTACAACGCTTCCTGAATCGTCTATTCGACAAACTATGACAATGTTCAGGATACTCCGACACAGCTGATAGCTGCACAAAACTTCACTCAATTGGAGGCGTACAGATGAATAATACCGATCTGAAGTTTTTTACGAATGAGCCTGAAAGAGATCTCTACAGTCGCTTTGCAGCAATCTTAAAAAGCAATACACAGTTTTTCGATGTTCTTGTGGGTTACTTTAGGACAAGTGGCTTTTTCAAAATGTATGAGGCGCTTGAAAGCATTGAAAAAATCCGTATCCTTGTTGGTCTCAATGTGGATCGCTTTACGGTGAAAATTATCGATCGTGCGACCAACGAGGCTAAGGTGGCTGCAATTTCTGCTGCTGACGGCAAAGAGATTATTGCCGGTGAAGTAGAAAAGGAATTTGAGTCGGCAACCAGTTCTGCCGAGGTGGAAAAGGGTGTGCGAATTTTCCTCGACTGGCTTAAATCCGGCAAGCTCGAAATGCGTATGTTTACGGATGCCCCTATTCATGCAAAAGTGTATATCATGCGTAAAGACCCGGTAAAAGTGCCGGATACTTTTGGTAGCGTTATCACTGGATCAAGCAACTTTTCGGAGGCAGGTCTGATAAATAATCTTGAGTTCAATGTCGAATTAAAAGATTATGCCGATGTGAAGTTTGCCTTTGATAAGTTTGAAGAGCTTTGGGCAAGAGGTACCGACATCCGCGATACATATATTAAAGCTGTCGAGCAGAACACATGGATGCGCGGAGACATTACACCATATCAACTGTACCTGAAAACTTTGTACGAGTTCTTCAAGGAAGAGATTAACGCCGATAAAGAAAATTTTGAAACTCTGCTTCCAGACGGTTATATGCGTTTGCAGTATCAGATTGATGCTGTGATTCAGGCTCGTCAAAAGTTGGATGCCTATAACGGTGTATTCATCTCTGATGTCGTTGGCCTTGGTAAAACATATATCTGCGCAATGCTGGCAAACAGTTTCAACCGGAACACATACAAACTGTTTATTTGTCCTCCCGTACTTGTGGATTATTGGAAAAGCGTCCTGCAAGAATTCGATGTTTCTCGCTGCGATGTAGAATCCCTCGGTAAACTCGACAAGATCATAGCAAAGGGAACAGACAAGTATTCTTATGTTTTCGTTGATGAAGCTCACCGGTTCCGCAACAGCGGTACGGAGGCATATACTGAACTTCATCAGATTTGCCGAGGCAAAAAGGTCATCCTGATCTCTGCGACTCCCATTAACAACTATACAAGCGATGTCGAAAACCAACTATACCTCTTCCAAGCAAAGCAGAGTGGCACAATCAATGGTATCAAGAACATTGAAGGTTTCTTTCGCGGCTTGAATACGAAGCTGGCAAAAAAGCCGAAAGGCTCCTCTGCATACATGGCACAGCTTCGTGAGAACTCCGAAGTCATCAGAGACAGGCTGATTCGTGAAGTAATGATTCGTCGTACAAGAGGTGAAATCCAGCAGTATTACGCAGACGATTTGGCCAAGCAAGGATTGACTTTTCCAAAAGTGGGAAGCCCTGAAAAGATTATCTACACTTTTGACGAAGAGACAGACGATGCTTTTAATCAGACCATTAGCATCATCAAGGACTTCAAATATGCCCGTTATACACCTCTGCTGTATTTGAAGGACAAAAAGAAATACGCCTCTATGCTGGCTGCGCAGCACAACATGGGTGGCTTCATGAAAGGCATTCTGGTAAAGAGACTTGAGAGCAGCTTCTACGCTTTCCGTAAAACTCTTGCCCGTTTCATCGAATCCTATACAAAGTTCATCGCAATGGCGAAGACAGGCAAAGTATACATCAGCAAGAAGGTTAATGTCTATGACCTTCTGGATGGCGGCGATGAGAAAAAGTTGCTGTATCTGATTGAACAGCAAGATGTTATGGAATTTGAAACGAAGGAGTTTTCTTCTCAGTTTTTCCGGGACTTGGAGGCTGACCTTGCGCAACTCAAATCTTTGCAATTTATTTGGTCTTTAATCACCACTGATCCGAAACTTAAAGAGTTTAGACATGACTTGACTACCAACCCTATTATGAAGGGTAAAAAAATCATTGTTTTTACTGAGTCTACTGAAACTGCGGAATATCTTTACGAACAGCTCCGAGACATCTACAACTCTCGTATCGTGTATTACAGTGGTCAAAGTAGCCCTGCTCTGAAAGTCGAAATTGAAGATAGTTTCAACCCAAAATTCAAGAGTAAAGACAACGATAAATATGACATCCTGATTACTACAGATGTTCTGGCCGAGGGTATCAATCTCCACAGAGCCAATGTCCTTGTGAACTATGATTTGCCGTGGAATCCCACTCGTATCATGCAGCGTGTTGGTCGTATCAATCGTGTTGGCACTGAGCATGATCGCATTTTTGTGTTCAATTTCTTCCCGACTGCGCAGAGCAAGAAACAGATGCCCCTTGAGGAACGCATTCTTGAAAAACTGCAAGCCTTCCATGACACGCTTGGCGAAGACATTAAGTACCTTTCCGACGAAGAAGAGGTTTCTTCTCAGAAATTGTTCTCCGACTTGACTTCCGATTTGGACGGCGAAGAAGAAAGCACCAACCCTGAACTGGCATATCTCGGAGTTATCCGTCAGGTACGGGACAACGATCCAAAGCTCTTCAATATGATTAAGCGTCTGCCTAAGAAGGCAAAAGCTGGTAAGAAGTCCGATAAGGTTTCCGACAACTCTACCGTAACCTTCATCCGTAAGGGCGCATTGAAGACATTCTTTATCAGTGATGAAGAGACTACCAGACAGTTGTCCTTCATGCAAGCTATTGATTATATCCAAGCTGGGCCTGACGCTCCCAAAGCCGCTGTTGCTAGTGATTACTACGCTCATTTCAGCAAGAACAGCACCGCGTTTGACGAGATGCTTGTTGCTGAGGAAGAAGTCACCACAGAAAAGATCATGGTTGCCGGTAATGACGCAAAGATTATCCGCTTACTCAAGGCAATCAAGGCTAATCCTCGTCTGACCGACGATCAGGAAGAAACGATTGACAAGCTGATTTCCCTTTGGGAGAACGGCGAGATTCCTGCAAAGGTCGGCAAGGATGTCATGAAGAAGAGCAAGGTTGTCACCGATGTTCTTGAACTGTACTACGAGATTATGAAGCTCGTTCCCACTACCTATTTTGAGGAACACAAGAGCCAGCAAGCTCAGGTCGATGGTGAAAAGCAAATCGTCCTCTCTTGCTACCTGAAAACGGGAGGTAAATAATGAGCAGTGCTGTTGTAAAGAAAATAGAAACGATATTGCATAGTCCATATGACACAAAAAACTATGTTGACTTGGTGTGTGAAATATTCCCCGATGTCCGCATTGTTGCGCCGGAAAAGCTCAATAAAGAGTTTTCCAACTTTTCTTCACACATAGAAGGATCGGCTCATGTTGGCACATTCCAGACACCGGATAAAAAGAAAATCATTATCATGGCTGTCCAGCTCAAGAAGGCTGGCTATGTAGAGAACGCTCGAAGCACCCATCGCAGTTTTGCTAAGAAGCTGATTGAAAACGGTAATGCTGATGCAGCATTTATTGCGTTCTATACTGAGGGTGATCCGAAGTGGCGCTTGTCTCTGGTGCGTCTCGACTATGAGATGAAGATCGAGAATGGGCGCTTGAAGACCGCCGAAAATCTCACTCCGGCAAAACGATACTCCTATCTCGTTGGTCAGGATGAGCCTTGCCATACCGCAATCAGTCAATTTGAACGCTTCATTACTGACAGTGCCGCTAATCCTGAGCGTCCCACTCTGAATGATCTTGAGAATGCGTTCAGCGTTGAAAAGGTTACTGATGAGTTCTTCAACCTTTATTGCGAGAAGTTCCATCAGTTGCGTGAGCAGCTTGAGGCTATTGAGGACTTCCGCATTGAAGCCGAACAGCACAACTTCACTTCTGCGCAGTTTGCAAAGAAGTTAATGGGTCAGATCGTCTTCCTCTACTTTCTGCAAAAGAAGGGCTGGCTTGGCGTCGGTGCTTGGCCAAACACCCTCACTGAGAAGGAATACAAGAATGCCTTCTATGCCCGTGGTGCTAAGTCACGCGAACTGATCCCCGTTGTGTATCGCCCCGTTGGCGATGGTACTTATCGTATTTCCAGTGCCGGCTTGAACAGCATCAGTGATGCTGATGAGGAAGTATTGGCTAATTGCGTTAAGGGCAAACCTTGGGGCAGCGGTCCGCATGACTTCATGCGAAGGCTCTTTAACCTTGCAATTCATAGAAATGCCAACTTCTATAACGATCTGCTTGAGCCGTTATTCTACGATGCTCTTAACCGCAATCGTGGCGAACAAGGTTACTGCTCTGCGCTCCATTGCAGAATCCCGTTCCTTTCCGGCGGTCTGTTTGAGCCTATTGATGGTTACGACTGGGAGCATAATGACTTCTCCATTCCGAACGAAGTCTTCTCCAATGCTGCCGAAAAAGGCAGAGATGCTGACGGTATTCTCGACATCTTTGATCGTTACAACTTCACCATGAGCGAAGATGAGCCGATGGAGCGCGAAGTAGCTATCGACCCGGAAATGCTGGGTAAGGTATTTGAAAACCTTCTGGAAATCAACGATAGAAAATCCAAAGGTGCATTCTACACCCCTCGTGAAATTGTGCATTATATGTGCCAGGAGAGCCTGATCAATTATCTGGCCAACACTTTGAACATTTCGGAAGAGGCTATCCGCGACTTTATCCTTTACGGCGATTTTATGAAGGACGAAGATACCGTCAAGGAAAAGCGTCAAGGCAATGGCGGGATGTATATCTCCGAAGAACTGTATAAGATCAATCCAGATGGTACAGTTGCAGTTAACCGTCTGAATGACATGGATAAAGCATTGAAGGATGTCCGTGTAGCTGATCCGGCTGTCGGCTCAGGCGCGTTCCCTCTGGGTATGTTGAATGAGATTGTCAGAGCGCGGCAGAACATCTCTGCATATCTGGCGATTACAATGAAGCCATACGATGTTCGTATGATGTATCAGATGGACCGTTCGCCGCACACCCTGAAATATGAGACGATTCGCAACTGTATTTTCGCCTGTGACATTGAGCCTTCTGCTGTTGACATTGCACAGCTTCGTCTGTGGTTGGCGTTGGTCATCGACGATGAAATCAACCCAAACGCACAGACACCGCTTGACGGTCATAGAAATCCGTTGCCACTCCCTAACCTTGAGAGTAATATTCTTTGTGGCAACTCGCTTATGGATGAATTTGAAGGAAGTCGACTAATAAAAGAGAGTGACCTGTTGGGAAGTTCAGATTATCAGATGGATATGAACTCTGGACGGTTTGATTCCATTGTAAAAAAGCTGATTGATCTTCAAGACGAATTATTCAGATGCGACGATACAGAGAAGAAAAAACAGCTTAAAAGCGAGATTGAATCGCTGCGTGACATGATCATTCTTTCGCAGTTAGAAGGATGTCCTCAAGACAAGATGCAAAGATACAATGCGTCGAAGCATCTTGCATCGAAGCCTTATGTTCTGTGGAAACTTGATTTTGCAAGAGTATTTAGAGAAAAAGGTGGCTTCGATATTGTTATCGGGAATCCTCCCTATGGGCTTCTCAACAAGAAACAAAATCAGAATACAAGCATAATGGCAAATGAGTTTGAATTGGCTTGTTACAAAAACGCTCCACTTTACAAGCCAGCCAAAGGTGGTATGATCAATATCTTCCGGCTTTTTATATGTAAATCTTTTGATTTGCTAAAGAAAGACGGTCATTTATCATTGATCTTCCCAATGGCGTTTATGTGTGATTTGAGCGCATACGCACTTAGAGATTATGTGCTTCAATACAATAAGATTGATTACCTTGAAGCATTTCCTGAGCGCGATAATGAAAATAAGCGCGTGTTCAAATCCGCAAAGATGTCAGTTTGTATTTTGGGTGCTTCAAAAATCCATACAGAAAGAAATGAAAAATTTCCAATGCGGATAAGTCGAGATAGATTTGTTGATACTCAAAGTCCTATCACATGGATGTCTCGTGAAGATATTGAGATTATTGACAAAGCATCTCTTACAATTCCTCTCATGCAACCAGAAGAATATGAAATTCTTCTACAAATGTGTTCCGGTAACACAAGACTTGGTACCGTATCTAAATGCTATACAGGTGAAATTGACTTATCATTGAACAAAAAGTATGTGAAATTAGAGAATACATATACTCGAATGCTTCGTGGTGCGCAAGTGCAGAAATTCTTCATCACAGATAATATCAGTCAGGGCGATATACTGTATTTAGATGCTGAAACTTATCTGAATGAGAACTCTTCGCCGAAAAGCAGACACCATCAGAACAGACGAATCGTTATGCAAGGTATTACGGGTGTTAATGAGCGTTATCGTCTGAAGATGACGATCTCTGAGCAAGGCGTATTTTGTGCAAACTCTGTAAACTACTTGTTGATTGATGATGATGAGTTAGAATTTTTCCTCGGATTATGTAACTCGCGGTTGTTAAATTGGTTTTTTGCCAAATTAAGCACCAATAGCAATGTGAACGGTTATGAAGTGGACAATCTGCCCATTAGAATTCCAAGTGAAAGCAAGAAACAAGAGATAGCTTCGTTGGTACACATTCTTTTAGATGATGCTTCCGATGTGAGCGCCAATGACCTACTTAACAGTTTGGTTTATGAGATTTATGGGCTAAGTCCAGAGCAAATAGAAGTTGTAGAAAGCAGCTACATCTAAAATTATTTAGGACGAGATGACATTTAATAAACATACCTATAAGCGTGTCCGCTTTCATGTAGAGTTCGGTCCTCCTTCCCTTTTTGAGCGTGTTCGCTACAAGATGAGAGATGTGACCACTCTCTACATGGACGGAGTGCATTTTCAAACTCGCGCAAGCGAACGGAACATTCCTGATGAGGTCATGTCGCGGTTACTGCAATTCGACATCAACGAATGGAAGGTAGTAACCGCATCCGTCAGGGAGGATCGCGGAAAGTTTGTCGATTCCACATGGGAGATCGTGATAGGCGGAGTTCGATATTGGGTAACTATTGGAATGGGTACATTTATTAAGACTATCGTCATCAAGGAAACCAGCGGAGTTGAAAACTGCATCCGCAGCGGCGGATACTATGATTTCGTCGAGAAGGTAAACCGAAAACTCATGGACGAGGATTTGGAAATAAACGCAATACCATGACGGAGAAAAAATATGGGGTTCATAAAGCTTCCATCAAATTCAGAAAAAATACTATTAGAGCTTGCACAAGCAGAAAACCCAACTCAGGCATTAAATGCACATTACGAAGGCTGTTCAATTCAGGAAAAAAGTGTGCTCGATGGCATTGTAAGAGAACTAAAAGAATGCGGTTACATCAATGTTCAATGGGCAGATGACATGCCATGGATCGTTACGCTCAACAATTCAGCAAGGACATACGGCGAGCAACTCGCTGAGCACGAAGCCCCAAAAGCGGCGCAAGTACAACAAGAAATGAAGGTGAAAAATATCATTTTCATAAGCCATCGATCAACAGACAAAGATATTGCTGATATGCTGGTCGATTTCTTTGTGGGAACAGGAATCCTAAAGGAAGCGGTCTTTTGTTCCTCCTTACCGGGCAATGACATAAACGAGAGAATATCAGGTGAGGTAAAGGCGGCTCTGAAAAACAGTGCGGTCAATATAGCAATTCTTTCGCAGGACTATTATCAAAGTGCTTATTGTCTTAATGAAGCCGGCGTCCTGTGGTATTGCGATGATGTACCGGTCATTCCTATTGCACTACCGGAGATCAACTCCAATAATATGTTTGGTTTCCTGAGCAATGAATATAAACTTCGACGTCTGGATTCTGATGGTGATATTTCGTATATCTACGATACAGTGAGTGAGTCCGTGTCTGCGCCACCGGCAAAACATGGGATCATTACCCGCGAAAATCAGAAGCTCAAGGAGCGATATGCGATGTTCCTCGGTGCCAGAGCTCCCGTAATGCCGACACTGGCAACAAAGCCAGCTATTTCCACGTCCAAAATCACTACCGATGACGAGCGAATCGTTCTGTATTACATACTCAAAATGAATGTTCGCAAAGTTTCCAAAGATACCATTCGCGATTGGCTGCACAAAAGTGAGATCTATGATGTGAATGTGGATAATGCCTTTGATTTGCTATCCTCATTTGACGGAGGTGCCGTTGTGAATGACACCTTGGAGTTTGGTCTTGAGACATTTCGAGATTATTCCACACATTCGGCAGTAATACTCCCAGAACTACAATCTTGTGTTGACCGACATACAAAATTGGCTGTTAATACATTCAACACGTTGTGGATTGCCGATACATTGGACCAGATAACGGGTTTATTCATTGCTTACATTGTGGATGAACGGATGCAAAGTTTTGGAGCACGATGGATGGCGGATATGCAGGTTGAGAGTATAAAGCAATGGGAAGATAAGAACACACTCGATTCCTCGCTGTCCAAAAGCTACGGGAGTTGTTTGGAGTTTTTCGTGCAGAATAATCTCGTATATGAAAGCGATTGGACAAGCTATGGAAATCCGAGAGAGTATTCGCTCTGTCCATCGCTGCAGGAATTCCTGTTTAATTGTCCTGTGGAGATCGCTGAGAAATTGCAAAAGATAAAAGATGCATATTACTGCAATCTTCCATTTTGATTATTTGATTTAGGCCATAAGGGGGCGAAGATATTGGATTCTTTTGATCAGCTTCTTAGCATTCCGAGAATTAGCAAGGATACGAATTTCTGGATGGTTAGAGCTAAGCGCGGCTTTTTCTTTGATGAGTTTCTGAGAAAAGAGTACATAGCCATAGGATGGAATTCAATCTCAAAATCTATGATCAGCGATAGGCTGACTCGCAGTCGAGAAAACACGCTGAAAGCTTCCATCAAAGAAATATACGGAGAAAGCAAGCCGGGAACTGCGCTCAATAAATGCATACGCTTTTGTTATGAACTGAAGGATGGCGACATTGCTGTCATTGTTGATAACAATCGAGTGGCGTTCGCGTATATTGGGGAATACTTTGAGGATCTTTCTCCGGAATTTACACCAGAGTTGGAAAAAGAAATGCATGAGCAAATTGCGAAGGCAAATCCCAACGTGGATAAATTCGATTGCCCGTATATCAAGCGCAGAAAAATAAATGTCATTAAAGTTCTCGGTGTTGATGATACTATTAGTCCATACCTTCAAAGCGCCATTGCACGAAACTGGCACAGCTTGAGCGATTTGAATGAATATTCCGATCTTGTTCTTAGCGGGTGTTTTGATACATACATCTTTAGGGACAAGCTAACGGTCACATTCCGTGTGCGGACAAAAGACGAAATCAATGTCCTTGATCTTTCAAATTTTGTTTTGTGCGCAGCGAAGCTTTTGTCTGAGGATCACCCCGAAAATGTTCATGTTAAAACTACATTGCATTCTCCTGGCGATATAATTCTTCAGATAGCGGATTTCTTCGAACAAAATCCCTTATTACTGCCGATATGCTACATGGCTATATTTGGCGGTAAGGTTGGAAATTATGAGTTCAATTCTCTCCTTGGCGTAATCAAAGGATTTATCAATCGTAAGTACGAAAATGATAAGAAGGCAGTTGAACTGAGAAAGCTGTCTGCGGAAGCTGATTTAGCAGAACAACAGGCGTTAAGACAGAAGCTTGATAACCTCGAAACAATGCGAAAGCTTCAGCTTTCCTCTGTGGACGCTTACGCAGAGCCTCTTGCCACTGCTGCAAAAAATCTTGAAATTCAGCCAAGTTCTGCAACTATTATAGACATAACCGAAATCCTTAAGTCTCAGCAAGAAGATCAGCAGCCGCAGTAATTCATACAATAGTCGCATAGCCAATGTTCACACAAAAGTTTCAAAATCCGAGTTGACTACATCCCGGATTTTGATTATACTATTGTCAACCCGAAAAGGAGGTTGCTTTCAATGAAACAACTGGGTATCAGACTGCGTACTCTGCGTGAAGGTCTCGGCATCTCCCAAGCAAAATTTGCCGAGGTGATCGGTTCCACACAATCCAGCATCAACCGCTATGAGAATGGACAAGCCACTCCCACTGTAGAGCTCTTGCGAAAATATGCGGACTATTTCGATGTGTCGATGGACTATATCTTCGCCCGTTGTGATGAGCCGCAAGGCAAGCTGTATCAAGCAAAGCCTCCGGTGGAAAACAACCCGGAACTCGCAAAGTTTGTGGAGATGTGCTTTGATCCGGAATCGCCCATGCACGACAGATTGAAAGCCACTCTAATTGAAATGGTAACGGGGAAAGCCGATGGCTGACACCCGAATCAAAAACCGGAAAGGGGGTCGCGGATATATGAATGTTGTAATCTACGCGCGTTTCTCAAGTCACAGCCAGACCGAACAATCCATTGAAGGTCAGCTCAAGGTCTGCAACGAATATGCTGCTGCCAATAACTATGTTGTCGTTGGCGAATACATAGATCGCGCACAGAGCGGTACAACAGACAATCGTTCCGAATTTCAGCGTATGATTGCCGACAGCGACCGACATACTTTTGAAGGTGTTCTCGTTTATCAGCTCGACCGCTTTGCCCGTAACCGCTATGACAGTGCTATTAACAAGGCAAAACTGAAAAAGAACGGTGTGCGCGTTTTATCTGCAAAAGAAAACATCTCGGATGATGCATCCGGTATTCTCGTTGAAGGTGTTTTGGAGAGTATGGCGGAGTATTATTCCGTGGAGCTTTCACAAAAAATCCATCGCGGTATGCAGATCAACGCACAGAAGTGTTTGTCCAACGGCAGCAACCCCGGACTGGGATATAAAGTGGATTCCGAACGGCGGTTTTATGTAGATGAGGACGAGGCGAAGATCGTCCGCGAAATCTTCCATCGTTACGCCTCCGGTGAAACAGTCGCCGATATTATTCGCGACCTGAACAGCCGTAAAATCACAACTTCTCTGGGGCGTGAGTTCAACAAAAACAGCTTGCATCGCCTATTGAGAAACAGACGCTACATCGGAATGTTTATCTACAAAGGCGAAGAAACGCCGGGGGTATGCCGCAGATCGTCGATGATGGATTGTTTGAGCGAGTGCAGAATATTCTTGACCGAAACAAAGCTGCGCCTGCCCGTTCCAGAGGTAAGCAGGAATATCTTCTTACCACCAAACTGTTCTGTGGTTATTGCAAAGAAATGATGACAGGTTACACCGGCACCGGCAAACAAGGCAACAAATATCACTACTACATCTGCAACGGCGCAAAGAAAAAAGTCTGCGACAAGAAGGTTATTCAAAAGGCTCTGATTGAAGAACGTGTCGTACAGGCCTGCTCCGAGTTGCTTACCGAAGAGAAGGTCAAGTACATTGCCGATCAGGTTTATGCTGCTTGCAAAAAAGATGGTGATCTGCTGTCTGTGAAGAAACTGAAAGCAGCTTTGAAAGAAGCAGACTCTGCCATTGAAAATCTATGGGTTGCACTGGAAAAAGGACAGTCGGTCGACATGATTACCGAGCGTATCCACAAGCGAGAGGCAGAGAAAAAGGAACTGGAAAAGCAGCTCGCCATCGAGATCAAAAAGCAGAGCGGCATGGAATATTCGGTCATTCTTTCCTTTCTCGATTACCTTCGTATGCTGCCGAATGATAATGAGTACAAACGCAGAGCATTGGTCAACATTTTCATCAATGCCATCTATCTCTACGATGGATATTTCACGATGATTCTGAACGCGGGCAACCGTCCGCTCAGCATTGAGAATATCCCGCTGGACGATATCGAAAAGGCCTTTGAAAACGATGATGTGGGGTGTTCGTCTAACTCGCAGTTGGTTGCGGATGCTCCACCAAACAGGTATAAAGCGAACACCTACTATTTAAAAAGTGCCTTTGTAGTAACAGTTTGGCTTTAATACAAACGTAAAAAACAGCGGCTGAGATATTAATCTTGACCGCTATTTTTATATAATTTTCATGATTGTTAATTACTTAACAATGTTTGTCAAAACATTTTTTTGCAGCAGAAAAAGACGGTCGGATTAAGTTCTGAACCGTCTTTCCCTTTATGAAATTAATATGAGGTGACTAAGTATTTAGCAAGTTCGGGCAAAACACCTTGATTAGACGTATCACCGATAAAAGATATATCTGTTATCTTCGGAACGGAGTTTTTGTCTATGCAGTAGCATATAACGTCTAACAGCCTTTTTCGCTCCGTTCTGCCGTCTGTGTATGTAACAACCGCCCAAACATCACTGTATAATTGTTTTTCAAGCTCCGAGAGCCTGTTTTTGATATTATTCATTATTGCCGCTCCCCTCATAGTCAGCAGATACAAACATATCCTTTACCTGCGCACGCGGACGTCTCGGAGTCGGCGGATACCACAACGATGGTCTGAGAACCGTGGATTTTAAGCTCCGGAACATGAAAGTCATAAACATTATAAACTGCCACAAAAGAAGAATAGATTTTGAGACTGAACTCTGCCGCAGAGGTCTTGATCTCATATCAAAGGGCATATGGAAATTTACCGGCACGGTAAATCATATCTACTCAATGGAAGAATTTGACAAGGCAAATTACGACATGGAAGCGCACACCGATAACTTTATCAAAGGCGCAGTCAGGTGCGATTTATAACCGCGGCTGTTTCTTGAAATACGATAATTATTTAAGCCGCCGCAAGGCGGCTTTTTGCCTCTTCGGGTCAGCCGCACGAAACAAATTCCGTTTTCCGTGTTTCTTTTGCCCAAAAAACCGCACCAATTCCAAAAAAACACTTGACAAACGGATTAAAACGTGATATACTGTTAACGCTGTCCGAAAATAACACATATTTGCCCCTGTAGCTCAGTAGGTAGAGCACATGACTTTTAATCATGGTGTCCGGAGTTCGACTCTCCGCAGGAGCACCAAAACGGCTTACCGAAGTGTAGGTCGTTTTTTATTGCACAAATACAAAACCGGCATACCGAAAAACGCCAAAAAACGGGACGGTGAAAAAAATCGACATTTACGTTTACGGCAAACAGCCGCAGCACAAATCGTGCGACACCGACGCACTTATTGTAAAAAGTCTCGGATATTATTCGGAAAAACACGGTATCGGCTTTGATGAAAATACCGAAGTTCTCCGCGACGGCGGCGGAAAGCCGCATTTCAGAAACGGTGCGCCGCAAATCGGCGTTACTCACACGGACGAGCTTATTTTTATAGCGTTTGACAGGGACAATTTCGGAATTGACGCCGAAAAAGATACGCGCACGGTAAAAAGAAGTGCCGAAATTACAAAAAAATACATGACGCAAAGCGAGCGTGCCTATATTGACAAAGCTGCCGACCGCAATGCCGCTTTTCTTGAAACATGGGTAAAAAAAGAGGCATACGTCAAATACACGGGGGCAGGGCTTCGCGGCATTTCGCGTGCGGATACGGATTCTGCCGGGCTTTGCTTTTCACGCATACAATACAAGGATTACATTATATACGTCTGTGCGGAAAAATCTGCGGAAAACACAGAGATACACGATTTACGGGGTGATTGAATGTCAGCGCTGCTGCTTGCGGTAATATACATAACATATATAGGGTTAGGAATTCCCGATTCGCTTTTCGGCGCGGCATGGCCTGCGGTATACACGGAATTCGGGCTTCCGATCTCGGCTGCGAACGTCGTAACCATACTAACCTTTGCATTCACAATGATAGTAAGCCTTTACAGTGCGCAGATAGTAAAGCGTTTCGGCACGCCGTTAACCACAGCCGTAAGCACGGCGATGACGGCGGTCGGACTTTTAGGAACAGCGCTTGCGCCGAACTTTTTCATAGTATGTCTATGCACGGTGCCGCTGGGATTCGGTGCGGGTGCTATTGACGCGGCGCTCAACAACTACATTGCGCTCAATTACAAAGCGACGCACATGAACTTTCTGCACTGCTTTTACGGCGTCGGAGTTTCGTTAAGCCCGTATTTAATGTCGCTTGCGCTGAAAGGCAGCAACTGGCGCGGGGGATATGCGTATGCGACGGTACTTCAGGTCATAATCACGGCTATAACCTTTTTAGCGCTTCCTGTATGGTCGAAAGTCAGGCACAGCGAGACTCAAGAGAAGAGCGGGGAAGAGATAAAAACTCTCAGAATATGGCAGATGCTGAAGATGCCGAAGGTACGAATGGCATGCGCGGTATTTATGACGTCCTGCGGAATAGAATACACCTGCGGAACATGGGGAAGCACATTTCTTGTACTTGCAAAAGGCATGAGTGCGCAAAGAGCCGCGGCGACAATAACATTTTACTATCTCGGAATTACTGTCGGGCGTTTCTTATCCGGCATTATCGCGGCAAAGCTTTCGAGCCGCCGTATAATAATTCTCGGACAGTGCATAGTTTTACTTGCAATTATACTTTTATTCCTGCCGTTATCATACGTTTTTGCGGCGCTGGGACTATTTCTTGTAGGCTTAGGCAACGGTCCGTTATATCCGAATCTTGTTCACCTTACGCCTGACAATTTCGGGCGCGACATTTCGCAGTCCGTCATGGGAATACAGATGGCTACGGCATCCATCGGGATAATGCTTATACCGCCGTTATTCGGGCTTATAGCGCAGGTTATAGGAACATGGATCTTCCCGCTGTTTTTACTTATCTTATTTATTATTATGATTATTGAAAACACGCGGCTGAACAGGTGCCAAGACAAATAACTTTTTGTTTTGGGGAAAGTTTTACCTGTTTTGGCTAAATCGGGTTATCCGCTTCCATGTGCAACCCTATTCTCTCACTTTTCGGAATCGAAAAGGTGGCGCTCTAAAGAGTGTAAAACAAAAGATCTTCGCCGCTCAGACGCCGCAGCGAAAGCGCGGCTTCCTCTCCACACATCTAACTATCGTCGGTAAGACTTCCACTCACCTCCGAAGTTTCCTATCTTCGTTCGCAGATGCTCCGCACTGCTCGATGGGTTTGGTTTCTAAGTAAAATTTATTTATCTCAGCTTTAACTCTTATGCCATGTCACGCTGCGGTCTGCGTGAACTGTATTTTAAGCTCAAATGTGCAATTCTTATGCGTTATTACGCAGTCAACAGGACTTATTTTTGCGCCCGGCTTGCCTATCGGCAAGAAACTTGGTTCAAATTCTACTTTTATATATAGTAAAAAACTCTGTGCAAAGTTATAGAACAATGCACAGAGTATATTTTTGTATTAATTCGTGGCAAAAATTGCACTTTTCCGCCAGCCAAACATAAAACTAACATTCAGCCGTAGTCATCTCGCGTAAGCGAGCCGGTCGGAAAGGCAAGTCCTGTTGACAGTTTGAGTATATTAAAAGCAACACTTGCACCGAAAATAATTTTACTTCGTACAGAACCCCATATCCGCGAGCCTGTCGCGCGGCGATTTTGCCATAAGCTACATGGACGTACCATAATAGCAGTGCGATCACTTGGGTAAAGGCTATGGAAGAGAAAAATGTGTATTTAGGGCATTTACGCTCTTTAGAGTGAAATCCTCCCGCAGCCACGCTTTCGCGGCGGCGTCTGAGCCGCGAAAATCTTTTGTTTTACACTCTTTAGAGCGCCACCTTTTCGATCCCGAAAAGTGAGAGAATAGAGTTGCACGTGGCAGCGAATTATCTTTTTGATAAAGAAGTTACACTCAGCCTAAAATAATCATCACTCAGCCAATCAGACCGCGCAATAAAAAATCCCCACCCTACCGGATGAGGAAAAAATGGAGCTTCTAGCCGGAGTCGGACCGGCGACCTCATCCTTACCAAGGATGCGCTCTACCAACTGAGCTATAGAAGCATGAGCCTGATATACCGAAATACGACATATGCAAGCAATATGCGGTGCTTTGGAAAACCATACACCGTTTTGGCGACTCGAATGGGGCTCGAACCCATGACCTCCAGCGTGACAGGCTGGCGTTCTAACCAGCTGAACTACCGAGCCGTGCGGTTAGAATACATTTATATAATATGCATTTTTAACAAAAGTGGCAGGGGAAGAAGGGCTCGAACCCTCGGCACGCGGTTTTGGAGACCGCTGCTCTACCAACTGAGCTATTCCCCTGTATATACCGCGTCGTACAAGGCTTTTTCCTTAAAAAAACAACCCTCAGCGACGATTGCTTGAATAGTATATCATGTCTTTAGCCGTTTGTCAAGAGTTTTTTTCAATTTTCAAGCAATTTTTTTATTTGGCAAAACGCCGCACTTTTCATTTGGGGAAAGCTGCGTCAAACATTTACTTTAATTCGGATATTTTGCCGTTCAGAACAAAATTGCAATTATCGCAGAATTTTCCAGTTCCCGAAATATTGACCTTTCCGCCGTCAAATACAAGCGAGATATGCGAATTGTTAGGACAGTTTTTGCCGAGAAGCGTTATGTCAATGCGGTTTTCGCCGACATCCGCGCACGCGTAGAACTCATACGGCTCGTCATGAGTCGCCGTAAAGTACGCAAGAGTAGGTTTTACATTTTCTCCGCGCATTATTCCGGGCATCCACGCGCCGTTCTGAATTTTCACCGTGTTTTCGCCAAGATTTATCTCAAGCCCGCAGTCGGTTTTGTTTACGCAAAGCGTATCTGAACCGGAACCGTTTTTGTCAAGCAGATATTTTTCGCCGTAATGCAAAAACATATCTGTATCCGAAATAACAGGCTCGTATTTATAGCAAAAACTGTTTTCGGCGTTGTTATCCGCGCACTTTTCTATATTGTCCGACAAAGCGAAAGCCGCGTCGAGCAGTCCCTGAAAATCGTCGCCCTCGGAAAAGAACGCGATCACAGTATCTCTTTCGGGAAGCACCAGCACCGCCTGACCGAACGCGCCGTCAGCTCTGTATCCGCCCCTGTAATTTTTCCAGAACTGATAGCCGTAGCCTGCACACCAGTCGGGATTTCCATTGCCGCCGTTATCCGACACGGCAGAAGTCGCAAGACCGATATACTTTTCCGAAAGCAATCTTTTGCCGCCGTATACGCCGTTTTGCAGATACAGAAGTCCGAGCTTCGCCGCGTCCTTGCAGCTTATCGAAAAGCCCACGCCGCCCTCGGATATTCCGTGACATTCTTTCCAAAACGTATTTTCGATTCCGAGCGACGGAAACAAATATTTTTGCAGAACCTCATGTGCGGTAAGTCCCGTTCTTTTGGTTATGCACGCCGAAACAAGGAAAGTCGCGCCGGTGTTGTAGGTAAAATGAGTGCCGGGAGCATATTCGGGCTCATGGCGCAGAAAAGCTGCGGCAGGATCGTCCGACGTCACCATTTCATGCATCACGCATTTTTCGTGCCCCGTGTTCATTGACAGCGCGTGAGAAACAGTCATCTGCGACATTTTTTCGCCTATGCCGCCTTTCGGGAGCTTTTCGGGAAATATATCGACAATTCTTTCGTTTACGTCTATTATTCCTCTGTCGTAAAGCAGACCGAACGCCGTCGAACAAAAGGATTTGCTAAGCGAATAGACGTGCTTTGCGTCATCAAGACGATACGGTAAATTCTGCGCCGAAATTATGTTTGTGCCGTTTTTATATACGGTAAATCCTTCAAGCGATATTCCGAGTTCAAGCACACGGTTTACAAATATATCCGACGCCTCTTTTAAATTCATCTTTGTACTCTCCCGAAAAAATAAAATTACGTTATCTTAGTTCAATTATACACAAAGCGAAACAAAATTGCAAGGGGTGCGCGCAAAGTTTTGCATACGGTTACATAAAATACTGTTGCAAAAGACGTGCGGTTGTGGTAAAATTAATGTGTTTAATATGCGGTTTTATGCCGCAGCGCGGAAAATTTCAGAGAAGGAGTGCTTTTTACGGAGATAAAGAGCCTTGACAGGCAGAAATACGACTATTTCGTGCTTGAATACAATTACGACGCGGATTATATATACGACGTAACCGAACAAAGCTCAAAAAAGTGCATGGGCGTAAAATTTGAGCGCAGAAAGCTTGACGAAACACGGCATTTTTCAAATTCCGACACGCTTTTTCAGGAATATTGGCAAGCACCCGAAGCCTACGGCATTTTTGACGGCGAGGACAAGCTCTGCGCCGTTATCGAGCTTGACTTTGAGGAATGGAACAACCGCATGAGAATAACCCAGCTTCTCGTATATGAAGATCACCGCGGCGAAGGACTCGGAAAGGCACTCATGGAATTTGCAAAAAACACCGCGAGCCGCCGCGATTACCGCATGATAGTCGTCGAAACGCAGAGCAACAACACGCGTGCCGTCGATTTCTATATGTCACAGGGATTTGTGTTCTCCGGAACCAACATTCACTTTTATTCAAACGACGATATTTCCGAAAACGAGGTAATGCTTGAGCTTGCGTATCTGTTCTGATACGCGGTGAGCGTATGCCCGTACACAATTAGACGTCAATTACAGAAAGGATATAAAACAATCATGGACAATCAGAAATTATCCGAGCTTTCAAAGCTTATATTTCCCGATCTTACGAACGGCGACACTGTGGAGAGCCTTGAAGAAAAATTTCCGCCGAGAGATCTTACCGAAGGCGCAAAAGTAACGAGAATGGCGCCGAGTCCCACGGGATTTATGCACATAGGCAACCTTTACGGCGCACTTGCCGACGAGAGGATCGCGCATACGGGCGACGGCGTGTTCTACTTGCGTATCGAGGACACGGACGACAAGAGAGAAGTGCCGGGCGCTGTCGAAAAGATAATAAAATATCTGTCGAAATTCGGCGTTGAGTTTGACGAGGGTGCGTCTTTTGATGGCGACCGCGGAAATTACGGCCCGTACAGACAGAGAGCAAGAGCAAAATACTATCACATAGTCGCAAGAAAGCTTTTGCTTGACGGACGCGCGTACCCCTGTTTCTGCACGGAAGAGGAACTTGCGGAGATACGCGAAAAGCAGGAGGAGTTAAAGGAGAACTTCGGCTACTACGGAAAGTGGGCAAAGTACCGCGATTACGACATTGACAAGGCAATAGAGCGCATCAAGAACAGAGAAAGCTATGTTCTGAGATTCCGTTCGCAGGGAAATCCGTCAAAAAAGGTTGAATTCAAAGATTCCATAAGAGGAAAGCTTACGTTCCCCGAAAATGACCAGGATTTTGTACTCTTAAAGTCCGACGGTATTCCGACATATCACTTTGCTCACGTTGTGGACGACCACTTCATGAGAACCACCGACGTTGTGCGCGGCGAAGAATGGCTGTCTACGCTGCCGTGGCACCTTGAGCTGTGGAGAGCCTGCGGATTTAAAACGCCGAGATTTTCGCACACGGCTCAGGTCATGAAACTTGACGAGGAAACCGGCGCAAAGCGCAAGATGTCAAAGAGAAAAGACCCCGAAAGCTCGCTTGAATTTTACTTTGAAAAGGGTTATCCCGCAAAGAGCGTTATAGAATATCTCATGACGCTGTTAAATTCAAACTACGAGCAGTGGAGAATGGCGAACAAGGACGCTTCCTACCGCGACTTTGAATTCAAAGCCTCCAAAATGGGCATAAGCGGAGCCATGTTCGACCTTGCAAAGTTCAACGACGTTTCCAAAAACATGATCTCGACAATGACCGCAGCCGAAGTACTTGACGGCGTTCTTGACTGGGCGCAGGAATATGACGGCGAGCTTGCCGGACTTCTTTCGCGCGACAAAGAATATGCCGAAAAATTCTTCTCGATAGGACGCGGCGGCAAAAAGCCGAGAAAGGATTTCGCGTGCTGGAGTGAGGTAAAGGGCTTTATATCGTATTTCTACGACGAGCTGTTTAAGATCGAAGAAGATTTCCCGGAATGTATGGAAAAGTCCGATCTTAAAGCAATTCTTTCGGATTACGCCGAAATGTACGACGAAAACGACGACCAGAATGCATGGTTTGAAAAGCTCAAAGCTCTCTCGGACAAGTACGGTTACGCTTCGGACATGAAAGCATACAAGGAAAATCCGCAGAATTTCAAGGGCAGCGTCACCGACATAAGCACAGCCGTAAGAGTTGCGCTCACCGGACGCCGCAATTCTCCCGATATGTTTGAGATAATGCACACCTTGGGCAAAGACCGCACGGTAAACAGAATAAAAAGCGCCGCGGAAAGCCTATAATAATAAAAGCACGAAAGGGTGCGAAAACAGAAGATGGGTCATCTTATCACAATAGAGGCTCCCGACGCGTCGGGCAAGGCTACGCAGACGGCGCTGTTATGCGAGGCGCTGAAAAGCGCAGGGTACGAATGTTTCAAGTTTTCGTTTCCGAATTACGGAAAGCCTGCCTGCAAGCCCGTCGAGCTTTATCTTTCGGGCGCACTCGGTTCAAAGCCTGAGGACACGGGCGCATATGCCGCGTCTGCATTTTTCGCGGTCGACAGATATTTTTCCTACCGCACGGAGTGGAAAGAACTTTATCTTAAACCCAATACCGTAATCGTGCTTGACAGATATACGACGTCAAACGCCGTACATCAGATAGAAAAGCTGCCGAAGGACGAATGGGACGCATATCTGTCATGGCTTTACGACTTTGAATTTGTAAAGCTCGGACTTCCCGTGCCGGATATTACGATTTCTCTCGACGTACCGCCTGAGGTTTCCGAAAAGCTGCTCAAAAAGCGCGCCGCCGAACAGAACAGACCTGCCGACATTCACGAAGCTGACAAGCCATATCTTGAAAAGTGCTACGCAGCTGCAAAGTACGCGGCGGACAAGTGGGGCTGGGTGCGCATAGAATGCTGCACGCCCGACGGCAATATGAAAAGCAGAGAGGAAATACACTCTCTCATTTATAAGCAAGTCACCGAAAAATGCCTGAATAAAACAAAAGAGGTAAAGTAAAAATGGTATATTTATTTCTTGCCGACGGATTTGAAGAAGTTGAGGCGCTGACGCAGGTCGACTATTTAAGACGCGCCGGAGTTTACGTTACAACCGTAGGAGTTACGGGAGAATACGTCACCGGAACGCGCGGAATTACAGTAAAGGCGGACGCGCTGCTCGAAAACACGGCTTTCTGCGGCGACGTTGAAATGATAATACTGCCGGGAGGTCTCGGCGGCGTCAACAACATGAAAGCAAGCGCAAAAGTCGTCGAAACCATAAAATGCGCGGCAAACAACGGCAAATACATCGCGGCGATATGCGCGGCTCCCACAATTCTTGCGGAACTCGGACTGCTGCGCGGCAAAAAGTGCATATGCTACCCCGATATGACGGATATTCTCGTCGAACACGGCGGTCTGTGCGAAGATAAAGCCGTTGTCATCGACGGCAATTTCATCACGTCAAAATCTGCGGGTACTGCCGAACAGTTCGCCCTTTCGCTAATAGAAATTCTCTGCGGAAAAGACGCGTCGGAAAAGGTGCGTCATTCGATCTACGCGAGAAATCCGAAAGAATAATGACAAGCGAACAGTTAAGAGCCGAAAAAAACAAATTCCGCACAAAAGCAAAGCGGTTCAGAACCGCTCTGACAGGGGAACAATCGGCAGAGCTTGAAAAAAAGATTGCCGAAAACGTAATATCCCTGCGTACATTCGACTGGGCAAAAGACGTTTTGCTTTACTATTCTTTCAAAGGCGAACCCGGAACAAAAATATTGTTTGACGAATGTATAAAGCGCCGCAAAAACGTATATTTCCCCAAAAGCTACGACGGAGGTATCATGAAATTCTTCCGCGTACACAGCCTTTCGGAAATGACAAGCGGAAAATACGGAATCTGCGAACCCGATGAAAACGCGGACGCTCTCGAATATAACGAAAACGTCCCGACGCTATGCGTTGTGCCGTCGCTGTGCCTTGACGGGCGCGGATACAGAATCGGATACGGCAAAGGCTACTACGACAGGTTTATAAAGGCGCGTCCCGAATATGTTTTCTGCGGACTGCAATACTCGGCTCTTGTGCTTGACGAAGTCGTATTTGATAAAAGACACGACAAAAAACTCGACATAATAGTAACGGAGGAGGGAAAATACGTTCTTGGCCAAGAAGAATAAATTTGAAAAGCTCGGCATAAACGAGAGATATTTTGAAAATGCCGAAGAAAAGCAAACCGACGAAAAAAAGCCGTCGGACAAATATTTTCCCGACGCTCCGAAAAGAGAAAAGTTCAAATTCAGAAAATCCGAAAACAAGCCCGAAATTAAACCAAAGCGCGAAAAACAGCCGATTCCGAGCGGCGTTATAAAGGCTCACGTTCCTGCGCTGTGCGCGGCGGCACTGTCTTTCTGCGTTCTTCTGGCGTCGGATTCGGGATTTCTTTCGGAATTTGCCGCAGGCAAGCGTTTTGCACTGTACGCGCTTATAAGCGCGCTTGTATATCTTGTCCCGTGTGCGGTATACTGTCTTGCACGCAAACTGAAACCGAAAAATATAAACGTGCGCGGATTTTCTCCGTCGGCAATCCCGGTTACGGTCGTAAGCCTTTTGCTGCTTGTGGCTCTTGCGGCGCTCGAAAAATACTACATAGCCTACAACTTCGCCTACCGCGTGTCAGACGCCGTTCCTTACGGTACGGGAGTGCTTGAAACGGTGCTGTCGGCGGCGCTTTTGCCTGCGGTATTTGAAACGCTTTTTATAAACGGCCTTTTGCAGAGCGAATATTCGCG
Source organism: uncultured Eubacteriales bacterium (assembly GCA_900551295.1). Lineage (GTDB taxonomy): Bacteria > Bacillota > Clostridia > Oscillospirales > CAG-382 > UMGS1387. The sequence goes on from URVJ01000006.1 coordinate 77,459, forward strand.
CTACGGCGGAGGAATTACCGGTATTTTTGCCTCCTCGCTGATTTTTGCCGCGCTTCACTTTGACATAAGGCTGTTTGTCATATATTTTACCGCCGGACTTGTTCTCGGCACTCTTACGCACGTGTCGCACTCGGTATTCCCGGCAATGTTCGTTCACTTTTTAAACAACCTTGCCGCAATATATCTTGCAGACGGCATGACCTTTATCGCAAGCGAGAGAATAGGCGGCACGTTTCTTATGACGGTTATCGCGGTCATTTGCTTTTCGCTGTTTCTCATACAGTTACAGATGATTGAAAAGCTGTGCCTTTCAAAAAGCGCGAAAAGCGCCGCAAAAGACGGCATGAGCGTCGAAGAAAACAACGTCGGAGACGCCCGGGACGGGGAACAGTCTGCGGATTTGAATTACGGCGACGAAATTTACTTTTTCTCGCCTTACGGACACACTCCGGGACGTTTCTTACGGCTCTGCGCCGTTCCCGTTATACTTGCGGTCATCTCGGCGTTTGTAAAATAACATATGTATACCTGTACACACAAATACCATATTTGAGAAAGACGGCGGAAAATGAATTTACATTTTCAAAAGCTTATATATCCAGCGGCAGCCGATATACGGCGCACAACGCAATAGATCTTGTAAAATTCATATGCTCAAAAAGCTTTACAGATAGGCTCGTTACCGAAAAATGCGCAAAAAAACTCCGGGACGATATACTTTTACATCAATCCCGGAATTTAAAATTCAATTTGTTTTACTTTTACGGCGTTCCGTCATGCGGAGCGTCTTTTGTTTTTTATCAGTCTGCGAACATGGGGGTCGAGAGGTATCTGTCGCCGGTATCGGGAAGAAGTACGACTATTACCTTGCCCTTATTTTCCGGACGCTGTGCGAGAACCTTTGCGGCGTGTACCGCAGCACCCGAGGATATACCAACAAGCAGTCCTTCCTTGCGCGCAAGCTCTCTGCCTGTTGCGAATGCGTCGTCGTTTTCAACAGGGATTATCTCGTCGTAAACCTTTGTGTTGAGCGTGTCCGGAACAAATCCCGCGCCGATACCCTGTATCTTATGAGGGCCTGCAACGCCCTTTGAAAGCACGGGAGAACTTGCCGGTTCAACGGCTACGACCTTTACGTTCGGGTTCTTTGACTTTAAGTATTCGCCGACACCCGTAAGAGTTCCGCCCGTACCTACGCCGGCTACGAATATATCAACCTTGCCGTCGGTATCATTCCAGATCTCGGGACCTGTGGTCGCACGGTGTGCGGCAGGGTTTGCGGGATTGGAGAACTGGCTCGGAATAAAGCTGTTGGGAGTCTGCGCGGCAAGCTCATTTGCCTTTTCAATCGCGCCTTTCATGCCTTTTGCGCCTTCGGTAAGTACGATCTCCGCACCGTATGCCTTGAGCAGGTTTCTTCTTTCAACGCTCATTGTTTCGGGCATTGTAAGAATTATCTTATAACCCTTTGACGCTGCGACTGCGGAAAGTCCGATACCTGTGTTTCCGCTTGTGGGTTCGATTATTACGGAGCCTTCTTTAAGTGCGCCGGACTTTTCTGCGTCGGCTATCATTGCTGCCGCAATTCTGTCCTTAACGCTTCCTGCGGGATTGAAATATTCTACTTTCGCAAGTACTGTTGCGCCGAGACCGTTGTTCTTTTCAAAGTTAGACAGCTCAAGCAGAGGTGTGTTTCCTATAAGTTCTGTTATTGTACGATATGTTTTCATGATAATTTCTCCTTTATTGTATAAAATATATTATGTAAGCCGATATTCTTGTCTGAAATTCTTTGCGCCGTCAACATCGTCTGCCGGGAAGTATTGCTTTCATAATAATCTCTCCTTTTGTAAAGGGGTAATTCATATATTACCTATATCTTTCGTAGGCATTATAGCACCGGTGTTTTTATTTGTCAATAGGTTTTTAGAAAAAAATGAAAAAAATTCGCAATTTAACTTTAAAGACAAGAGACAGAGTAATGAACAGAATAAGAGATTTGCGTAAGGACAGAGATCTTTTTTGGGAGTACGCGCTTTTCTGAAGAAAAGCTTTGCGCTCTAAAGAGTATAAACAAAAGACTTTCGCAGCCCTTAAATAGGAACAGAATTGCGGGATATTCTTTGTACCGTTCGCAGTCGAACGGCAGGACTGCGAACTCAAATCTGAACAGGTGCCGAAGCAAGCTATGGCAACCAAGAATAAAGGGTAACTAAATAAAAGATAACTCTGTGCGTTAAATTAAACTTCGCACAGAGTTTTTCACTATACATAAAAGTAAAATTTGTAAAAGTCATCTCGCGTAAGCGAGATGGGCAGAAAAGCGTCAGTACAAAGTTGCACTTTGAAGAAAATTTCCCGTTCCCGCCCAAAATAATCCAACTTCTGCCATCCGCAAAAGAGCTTTATCTTTCCTTCAGTGTAATAGCGGCTCCGAGAGGACTCAGCGTGCTTTCGTCCGAGAACATAAACACCTTGCAGACCGCAGCCTTTGAGGTTATGGGAATATCGGTGCGGAATATGCCGTTTTCCGAGTCGGCCGGCTGTATTTTCTTTACGCCGCACAGCCTTGAATTTTCGTCGTAGCAGGCGGCAAGCGCAAAGGCTTTATCCAAGGCACCGGAGGTGTTCCCGAAGTCTACGGAGAATACTGTCTTGCATATGCCGTCGGAATTTTCAAAAGTGCCGAGCGCATAGGTGTTCTTTCCGTCGTAATACGAGTTTGCCGGAAGAATGTACGGCTTTTCATCGATAAGCATTGTAATATCGACATCTGTCGGATTATACAGCGCGTCCGCCGTCTTTACAAGCTTTCTGGAGGCGTTTATATACTTTACGTATTCCGAAACCGTCGGGTTCCAGATGTTCTGCGCACTCATTTTTATGTCGGAAATCATGTTGTCCACGACATACCACCTGTCCGCGCCGTCAACGTTCCACGGGTGTCCCCAGATTGAGAGCAGCGTGAGTTCGCAAGAATCGAGGGACAGATATTTGTCTATGTACGGCACGCAGTAGTCAACGCCGTCATGATAATCAACCGCCGTAAAGTCCCACGACGGACTGAAAGATTCGGGAACTGAAAATTCCTTTAGGCTTCCGATGGTCGGCGCGTTTCTCGCATACAGATAATTCTGCTTTGCCGCCGTGTTTGTACATTCGCGTTTGGGATTTGTTATTGACCAGGCAAGTCCCGTTATTTCGGTGCCGAAAATTTCTTCAAGCACCTTTTTGCTCTGCGACAGCTCATAAACGCAGTCCTCGTCGCTTACGGGATTTGAGGAGCCCGCTCTCATATCAAAATGCGAATACGTGTGGCTTGCTATCTCGTGCCCTGCGTAGACAGACTTTAATTTTTCGGGATCTGCGCTAAGCGCGTTCTTTGCGATAAGATTGAACGCAGCCTTGAAACCTGCGGCGTTTAGCCTCTTTATGAGCTTTTCGTCGGAGGACAGCTTTCCGTCATCATAGCTGAGAATAAGCGCTTTTTTTGCATATTCCGGATAGAATATTTCACATTTTACGTCAAGTCCGCCCAAAGAGCGCCATTTTGCATACAACGTTACGGGAACGGCGGCAACAAACGCGTCTCCGGGATAATATTCGTTTACGCCGTCGGTATAGCAGACAAATTCAAACCCGTCTTTTTTATATGTACATTCGGGAAGTGTGTAGCCGTCGGAGGCGGTCTGCGGACTCATATATCCGTCCGCGCCGTTTGCGTTGAAATATACGGCGTCGGCCGCGCTTTGCACATAAATTCTGCTTACGGTAACTTTTGCTCCGGCAATCTCGGTCGGATCAAAGCGCAGCAGCGTGCAGATGTCCGCATTGTTCCAGAAATCCTTTGAGGAAAAGTCGAACACATACTCGTTCATGCCGTCAACCGCCGTAACTCTCTGTATTGTCGAGGCGGTGGGACTCTTTCCGTCAAGCCCGACATACACCGAAAGCCCCGCGCGCTGAGTTCCGTCGGGGAGAACCACATCGCATACGACGTTTACTTTTTTGTTTACCGACGTCGGTATACTTACGCCGCTTATCTGAAACTGCGGATCGTTCGTTGTCGAGGTTATCTCAAGACCGTTTTCGGTGAAGTCGCTTTGCGCGTTATACGGTTTTGTCCAGCCGCAGAGACTTCCGTCGGTAAAATCCCAAAAATATCCGCCGCCGGTACTCCAGCACGCGTAAAGCGTTGTGTCGGAATCTATCGTAAAGCCGTCCGTCACCTTTTGCGAGCCGTCGGGAGTCTTGCTCCAGCCGTCAAATTCAAATCCGTCTCTTTCGGGACTCTTTTCGGGCAGCGTTACCTTTTCTCCTGCGTTATATTTTACGCTTCTGAACTTCGGAAGATACGTCACCGTCTGTCCCATGGCATTGGGTTCGTAATTAAGCGTTACTCTTTCGTCCTTTTTCCATACCGCGTACAGAACCGTGTCCTCGGTTACGTTTTTCAGCACGCTTACGGTGTCCGCACTTTGCTTATCAAGGCTCCAGCCTGCAATGTACCAGCCTTCGCGCTCAATAAAATCCGTTTTTTCGGGCGTATAGTCCGAACCCGTGAGAACCTTTGCGTTTTCGGGCATTCCGGTTATGGTGTCCGTAGTGTTTTTATCGTAGCTTACCGTTTTATACAGCGCGTTTTCGGGGTACAGAGCTATAAAATCCACATATGATTTGTTTCCGGTGCAGTAGAGTCCGACGCCGAGGTTGATTGTCTGAAGATAGCTGCTCCGCGCGTCTTTAAGCTCGTATATGTCGAAAATATGCGTCTTATATCCGTCCTTGCTCATGCTCTGATCCGTAAGTCCGCAGCTCCACACGTCGCCTATCTTGTTTCCGTCCTTATCCGCAAGCTGTATATAAGGCTTTACAACAGGCGTTCCCGACGCAGTCTGAGTTTTTGCGCCAACAGCGATATATCTGTAATCGCAGAGTGCGACAGCGCCGTTTGCAAAGTATTTTCCCATAACAGGGTTTGACGCAGCCGCGGTAAAGCTTATGCTTTCGCCGTCAAAAGCCGTATTTGACGCATTCACAAGACTCCAGCCGAGATCTGTGTCCGTAAAATCGTACATTATGACCTCTGCCGCAAAACAAAGCGTGTTTGCTAAAACCGCGAGAACCATTGCCGTGACAAATGCCTTGACAATTTTTTTCATAATTCTCCCTCTCCGTTAAAAAAATGTGTTGTTTTTGTTAATTATATATCATATATTTAAGAAAAGCAATGTATAAATGGCTTTTTATATGTAAAAATCGGACTATTTTCCGCGTGTGCGCATTTTTCATTAATCGCATAAAATTAATCAAATCCGCTATAATCGGGAAAAAATATGTGGTAAAATATCCGTATATTATTTTTCCGAAAGGGTGACACACAAATGGGACTTAACGACACGCCGAGGGCAAACCGTCCTCACATAGGATTTTTCGGCAGACGAAACGCCGGCAAATCAAGCTTATTAAACGCCGTGACAAATCAGGACATAAGCGTTGTTTCGGAATACGCCGGAACTACTACCGACCCGGTATCAAAAGCAATGGAAATGCTTCCGGCAGGCCCCGTTGTGGTCATAGACACGCCGGGTTTTGACGACGTGGGAGAGCTTGGAGAACTCAGAGTCAAAAAGACAAAGCAGGCGCTCAACAAGACCGACGCCGCAATTCTTGTCTGCGACGCGCTTACAGGTCTTACCGACTGCGACAGACAGCTTATATCGCTTTTCAAGAGCAAGAACATTCCGTACATAGCCGCGTACACAAAGTGCGACCTTGCGGAAAATATTCCGCAGCCGAAAGAAAACGAAATATATGTAAGTTCGAAAACGGGACGCGGTATAAATGAGCTTAAAGACAAAATTGCCTCTCTTATAAGCGTAAACGCAAAAAAGCAGGTGCTTGTAAGCGACCTTGTAAACGCGGGAGATCTTATAATTCTCGTCGTGCCGATAGATTCCTCCGCGCCTTTGGGCAGACTTATTCTTCCGCAGCAGCAGACAATACGCGACGGACTTGACAGCGGCGCTCAGGTGCTTGTCGTAAGAGACACCGAGCTTAAAGGCGCACTTTCCGACTGCGGCAAAAAGCCCTCTCTCGTAATTACCGACAGCCAGGCTTTCGGAAAAGTCATGAAGACAGTGCCCGAAGATATTCCGCTTACCTCGTTTTCTATACTCATGGCAAGAAACAAAGGATTTCTCAAAAACGCGCTTGAGGGTGCGCAAAAGCTTGACACTCTCAGCGACGGCGACAGGGTGCTTATCTGCGAGGGCTGCACGCACCACCGCCAATGCGAGGATATAGGCACGGTAAAGCTGCCGAAATGGATAAGCGAATATTCCGGCAAAAGGCTTGAATTTGAATTTACCTCCGGCACGGGATTTCCCGAAGATCTTTCGGGATACGCCCTTATCGTCCACTGCGGCGGCTGTATGCTCACCGAACGCGATGTCAGACACAGAATGTTATGCGCGTCCGACGCCGGTATTCCGTTTACCAACTACGGCACAGCCATTGCCAAGATAAACGGCATTCTCTCGCGTTCCGTCGAACCTCTTCACGGTAAACTGACTTTGCCGCGGTAAAATACGGTTATAATAAAAGCTTTTTCTTGCGCCGTGCGGCTGATTTTTTCACCGTGCGGCTTTGTTTTTTGTGAAAACAGACCGATTTTGCAGCATCTTATCGAAAAAGCACTTTCAATTCTTAAAAACAGCTCTGTATTGACGGTATTTTCGGTTTTGCGGTTGAAAATTAAAAAACTACGTGTTATAATGTAAAAGATAAAGTGCCGCTTTCGGCAGATTTACTATTGCTTTATCTTAATAAGGATATAAAAATGAAAAACAATTCAAAAAACAGCGCGGATTCCGATCAGATATTTATTCCTCCCGCCATGACAAAAAGGTATTCCGTGTTTATGGAAATAGTATCCGTAATATCCGCGGCAGGGTTCAGTTTCGGTATGTTCGCGGACATTTCGGTATTTGCAAAGCTTGTTATCGCGGCAATCTGTTCGGGTATGTACATGACGGTGCTTATCGGCAAGGGTTCGGGATTTGTCCGCCTTGTTCCGCTTATAGTCCCTGTTTGCACGGCTCTTCTCAACATTCCGTTCGGCGACGTCGGCGCACAGGAAAAAAACGTATACCTGACCGGTGCTTTCATTCTGATCGGCAGCCTTTTGGCAAGCAACACCGCCGCTTTTGCGGCGGCTCACAAGTTTACCAAGTCCATGACGCTTGCGGCAGGCAGTGCGTCGGCAGTTATTTACGGCGGAATATGCGCGTGTATAAACATATTTGCGGCAGAAGGCGCATTTTCGGCAAGTCTTATCGTTTCGCACATAAATTCTCTGTTTGACGGTCTTCGCAGCGGTATGGTACAGATATTCAAAGCCGCGTCCGAAACCGACGGCTTTATTTCGCAGATGAGAATTGCAACGGGAAACGCCTCGCTTACCGCAGAGGAGTTTATGAAAAACGCGTCGGAATATGCAAAGCTTGCCGTAACCGGACTTAAAGCAATATCTCCCGCGCTCGTGATAATCGCCGCAATGCTTTTCATGTTTGTGTCGCTGTTTGTTCTGACGGCGCTGTTATGTATTGCAAACAAGCGCGGATTTTTCGGCAGAGATCTTTGGGAATATGAAATAAGCGGATTCGGTGCAAGAGTTTTCAACGCGTGCGTACTTATAGCACTTCTCGGAACATTTATAGGTATGCCGAGACTGCTGCTCACGGTATGCGTAAATCTGCTGCTGATACTGCTTCCGCTTATATTCCATATAGGCTTGCGCGGATTTTACAGAATATTCGTTTCAAAAGGAATTCACCCGGTTGCGTCTGTCGTGCTTCTGGCGGCGGCAGTCGGAATACTCTTTGCGCTTACGGGCGGATTTGTAATGCTTATCGCGGCTTTTGCGGGAGTGTTCTTTTCGCTGAGCGCGGAAAATTTCAGAAAGCTGCTTTACAGATACGGCGCGGACGGTGACATGCCGCATTACAACGGCGATTACTCCGACAAAAACGACGTAAAAGACAATGCCGATAATGATAATGATAATTACAGCGGCAGCGGCGATAACAATAACGGCGATAATAAAAAGTAAACGCAAATAAAGGTTTGGCATATAAATAACGAAAAATAAGGCGGTGATGTCGCTCTTGAAGATAATAAAAGAAATATGGCAGAAATTCACCGGCAAGAAAGCTGTTTTTGCCGCGTCTTTAACGCTTTTCGCACTTTCCGGAATATGCGCTTTTCGCGACAGGCCCATGGCGTTTATCATACTTGTCTGCGCGCTCGGATATACCGGAACGGTGTTTGCCTTACTGCTTTACGGCAGAAAGAAAATGACGTTCAGTGCGGAAAGTCCCATGCTTTCGGGACTTACTCTCGACTTTGTAATGTCCATGTCGCTGCCGGTCGTAATAGTAAACTATCTCGGCGAGATAGCATGGTACAACAAGGCGTTTTTAACCACCTCCGGCACCAAAGGCACGCTTTACGGAAAAAACATTGCCGAAAAAATAAACCATTCTCTCGTGCCCGCGCGTCTTTTCAGAACCGACAGCGCGCCGATATACGTCCCCATGAACGGCATTGACTATGAGGTAAGCTGTTTCAAAGTGACGTCTTCGGGCAAAAATTACTGTATAACCCTTTGGGAAAACAAGACAAACGAAATATATCTCAAAAAAGAATTAAAACTCAGAAACACGCTTGTTGCGTTTCTCGTAATAGACAACTTCTCCGAGGCTATGCAGTTCGTACAGGACAAGTCGCGCACCGCAAGCGCCGTTATCGGCAGCGAGATAGACAAGTGGAGCGCGTCTTTGGGCGGAATAATGAAGGAATACGACAAGGAAAAGTACGTTATTCTGTTTGAGGAACGCCATCTTGAAGTTTTAAAGGAAAACAAATTTGAAATTTTAGACAAGGTGAGAAACATCACCATAGACGGCGTTGTAATGCAGTTTACGGCGTCGATAGGAATTGCCTGCGTTTCGGGAACGCTTGCCGAAAAAGAGGCGGCGAGCCGCGTATGCCTTGACCTTGCTTTGCAGCGCGGAGGAGATCAGGCGGTACTCAAAAACGAAACCTCCGTCGAATACTACGGCGGACGTTCAAAGAGCGTGCAGAAAAAGACAAAGGTGCGCGCAAGAGTCGTAGCCAACGAAATCTGCGCCGCAATGCGCGCGTGCTCAAACGTCATGGTTATGGGACACAAATACGCGGATCACGACTCCATTGCCTCATGCGTCGCTGTTTCGCGCCTTGCAAAGCACATGGGCAAACCCGTAAACATTGTCGTAAACATTCACGACTTCAACTTAAAAGCCATATTCAACAGCCTGCGCGGAATAAAGGAATACACTTCTCTTTTCGTTGACCGTGAATCGGCGCAGGAGCTTATGCGCTCCGACACTCTGCTTGTGGTGTGCGACGTAAACAACCCCGAACTTTTTGAAATGCCCGAACTTTACGAGGCAGCCGGAAACTTTATAGTAATCGACCACCACAGAAAGATAGGCGAATTCAAAAATCAGCCGAAGCTGTCGCATATAGAACCCGCTGCGTCAAGCGCGTCCGAGCTTATGAGCGAAATTCTCGAACAGGTCACGCTTCCCGGCACGCTTCCGGCAGTCGAGGCAAATCTGCTGTTTGCCGGAATTATACTCGACACCAAGCAGTTTACCAAAAACACGGGAGTGCGCACTTTCGGTGCGGCGCTGTACCTGAGGAGCGAGGGCGCAAGTCCGCATGAGGCTCAAAAACTTTTCAGAACCAACATTCACGACTTTATGCGCGAAAGCGTCTTTGAAAACAACATTCAGATCTACCGCGACAGTATAGCCTTTTCGGTATACGACGGACAAGCCGACGGACGCGACAGAATAGCCGCCGCAAAGGCTGCCGACAGACTTCTCACGGTTGAGGGCGTCACCGCTGCGTTTGTTATATGCATGATAGACGGCGCTGTCAACATATCCGCACGTTCGGACGGCAGCATAAACGTCCAGCTCGTACTTGAAAAGCTCGGCGGAGGGGGCCATTTTGACGCTGCCGGCGCTCAGATAAAGAACACCGACGTTTTAAGCACGCTTGAACTTTTAAAGAAAGCCATTGACGAATATCTGGAATAAAAATTATTATTCGGAGAGTTTTATATAATGAAAATACTCTATCTCATCAACTACGCCGGAGGCGGCGGAACCGAAAAATACGTTCTCGACCTCTTGGACGGCTTTACGGCTGCCGGCGAAAAGTGCTATCTTGCCTACAACATACCCGGACTTTTGTCCGAACAGGCGGCAAAGAGAAAAATAAGCAGCTTTCAGTTTGAAATGAAAAACTCCTACGACGTAAAGGCTGCCAAAACGCTTGCTCGCATATGCTCGCAGAACAAGATAGACATTGTACACGCACAGCACACGCGCGAGTTATATGTCGCCTGCCTTTCAAAGCTTTTCGGCAACAAGGCAAAGGTCGTATTTACAAACCATCTGCTCAGCGAATGCGGAAAAGCGAGAAAGCTCACAAACTCGGTTCTTGCGCGTCCGCTTTGCTCAAAATTCATCACGGTCTGTGAAAAAGGGCGCGAGCTTATGGACAAGAACGGTTTCGGCACGTCAAAAACCGTGACAATATTCAACGGCATAAACACGAAAAGAAAAGATTCTTACAACAACGTAAGAGAGCAACTCGGTATTGCAGACGATGTGTTTGTCATAACGGCTCTGACGCGGTACAGTCCCGAAAAAGGCGTGGGATTTTTAATAGACAGCATAAACGAGCTGAAAAAAACGGCAAAAAGAAAATTTATGCTGCTTATCGCGGGTACAGGCGATATGTACGGCGAAATGGGACAAAAGATCGACGATCTCGGGCTTAACGACGTCATAATGCGCTTGGGTTACAGAAACGACACGGCAGATCTTCTGGAAAGCTCGGATATGTTTGTAAATCTTTCAAGCACCGAGGCGCTGAGCTTTGCTATTATAGAGGCGCTTTCCCACGGACTTCCCGTGGTTGTGACAAACGTCGGCGGAACGTGCGATATTGTAAACGCGCAGACAGACTGCGGAATTGCCGTAAGCTACGGCGACACATCAATGACCGCAAAGGCGATAAACGCTATCATGTCCGACGGCGCGCTGTACGAAAAATATTCGGCAAACGCGCTTAAAACAGCGTCGGAAAAGTTTTCGGTTTCGCAGATGCTCGAAAAGACATACTCTGTCTACACATCTTTGCTTAAAAAATAAACCGTATACGGTATATATTAAAAACTCTGAAAGGACGATTTTAAGAAAATGGCAGAAAAGAACAAAAAGCTGTTCGGCAAGATCAATGTTATCGACTTTATCGTAATTATCGTGCTGATACTCGCGGTATGCGTAATAGGAGTATCAAAGCTGCGCGACAAAAACGTCTCCGACAGACAGACGCTCATAATAAAGTATTATGCAGAGGAAGTCCGCGACAACGTAGCTTCGCGCGTAAAGCCCGGCGACAATCTCTACGACTACACCGACAAGGGACAGCTCGGAACCGTAACCGACGTACAGATAGGGGAAGCGGTTTCATACGCCGTCAAGTCCGACGGAACATTTTCCGCCGTTCCCAAAGCCGGTTACAGTTCGATTATCATAACCGGAGAAGTCGAAGGTCTTAAAACCGATCTCGGCGCGACGGTAAACTCTCACAAGTACGGCGTGGGACATTCGTTTACGCTTTATGCGGGCGAGGCACGCATTTATCTTCGCGTTTACGACATACAGGTTAAGGAATGAGGGAAAAAGCATGGACAAGAACAACACTAAAAAATACAGAATATTCGGCATAAACGTAATCGATCTGCTTGTAATTCTCGTAATAATTGCGGCTGTGCTTTTGGTCGCATACAAGTTTCTCGGTCTCGGAAAGGACAACTCCTTACAGAACGTGGAAATTGTTTTCAAAGCCGACGAGGTAAGCGATTTTGTAATAGACAAGCTCAAAGAAGGCTGCCGTCTTTATGACGACGAAGAATCCATAGACCTCGGAACTTGCACCTCTTTTGCAACAGGCCCCTCCGAATCCTACGGGACAAACCTCGAGGGTGAATTTGTGCTCTCGTCAAAGCCTTACTATCAGTCGCTGTACCTTAACGGCAATGTAACGGCAAAAATGGGTGCAAACGGCGTTATTGTCGGCGGTCACGAATACTGCATAGGCGACTTTATAATACTCCGTGCCGGCGACGCAAAGCTCTATATAAGCGTATACGACATAGTTCCGGAAATGGCTTCCGGCACAAACAAGTAAGGCGGTTTTGAAAAATGCTTGAATCAAGTGTTACTGCCGGCGTTTTCAAATGGCTGTGGAATGAGCTTAAACAAAGCAAGTTCTTCGGCGTGCTTATGGCTGTTACGGCATATTTTGCATATGCGTACAAGTACAGCACGTTAAGAAAGATCATTCTCGGCGTCGGAAACGTCGAAAACTATACGGAAACATCTGTTTTTTACAGGATTTTATCCTCCGTATGCAATTTTTTTGTAAACCTGTTTACCAAAATCGCGTCATTCTTTATAAATGCCGCGAAAGGCAGTCTTATTGCAAAGTTTTATGCAAACGTCGTCAAGGGATCGTTTATATTTGATACAAACAACTTCTTTGCGCTCTGCATAATGTTTATATTTCTTGTTCCGCACGACTACTGGAACAATATGTACGCTCTGGCTGCGGCGCTCATGCTGTGCGGAGTATATGTATTCTGTCTTGCGCTCGGCAAGGATTTCGGAAAAGACATAAAAGGCGTGCCGTTTCAGCTTTTGCTGTTTCTGTTTTCGCTGTTTCTTTCTGCGGCAATATCCTTTGACAGAGCCGACAGCATAAGAATACTTGTATTCTTCGCAACGTCGTACCTGCTTTGCCTTGCGGTATACGGCACGATACGCGACGAGAACAGATTTGAGAGCTTTTGCAGAATAATCTACTTTACTCTGCTTGCCGCGGCGCTCTTCGGAATTGCGCAGAGAATAATGGGCGTCGAGGCTGACGCGTCGTTTACCGACCTTACGCTCAACAAGGATATGCCGGGACGCGTTTTCGGCACAATGGGCAACCCGAACAACTATGCGGAATATCTCATGGCATTTCTGCCGTATGCGTTCTCGTTTGCAATGACAAGAAAGACGTCCGACAACAAGATGTTCTGCCTTATAGGACTTATACTTCCCCTTGCGGCAATGCTGACGACATACTCGCGTTCAAGCTGGATAGCGCTCGCGTGCTCATGCGTGCTGTATGTGTTTATATTCAATTTCAGACTTGTGCCGGTGTTCGCGGCGGGCGTTATATGTATGCTGCCGTTCATTCCGCAGAGTATTTATAACAGAATTCTCACTATCGGAAATGTTAAGGACTCCTCAAGCTCGTACCGTATTACCATCTGGACGGGCGTGCTGAAAATGTTGAAGGAATATTGGTTTACCGGAATCGGTCTCGGTCCCGGCGCGTTTGCGACAATCTTCCCGAAATATGCTCTCGGTGATACCGCCGTTGCAAGACATTCTCATATGCAGTTTATGGAAATGCTCGTTGAGGGCGGCGTTCTCAGTTTCTTCGCATATATCTGGATGCTCGTTTCTCTAGTTAAACGCTGCTGCCATAAGGCTGTTACCGCTAAGAATATTAATGTTAAATATTATGCCTGCGCCGCTGCCTCCAGCGTCACGGGGATCGCTCTTATCGGTATGTTCGAGTATTGCTGGTTCTATCCCAGAGTTATGTTCGCTTTCTTTATAAGCGTCGGTCTCTGCCTCGCCGTCTTACGGGAAAAATAAGAGTACGCAGGGGACGCGGAAGAATACGAGGAGTACGCAGGAGTACGCGCTTTAGGGGATACGCGCTTTTCTGAAGAAAAGCTGAGCAAAAGACTTTCGTAGCCCTTAAATAAGAACAGAATTGTGGGATACTCTGTGCCGCCAGCTTGTACCGTCAGCCACCAAAAGTCGGGCGGCTGACTCAAATCTATGCAGGTGCCGAAGCAAGCTATGGAAATTGTGTACTATTGGCAGCTTTGGAAAGGGAAATTGCTCCGCAATAACGAAATATAGTCAAATAATCATTTTCCAACCAAAACAGGCAAAAAAATAAAAAAAGAATAAAAAGGAGTCACCCCCGGTGAAAGTACTTCATATGATAAGCGGCGGAGACAGCGGCGGAGCAAAAACCCATGTCTTTGCACTCATGCGCGCATTGCCGAAATACTGCGACGTAAAAATCGTCTGCTTTATAAAAGGACAGTTCTTCGATGAACTTCAGGATATAGACGTGCCGAGTGTGCTGCTTGAACAGAAAAATCGGTTCGATTTGTCGGTCGTTGATAAAATTGTCGAAATTTGTAAAAACGACGGTGTTCAGATAATCCATGCGCACGGCGCAAGAGCTAATTTCATCGCGGCTAATCTGAAACGCAAAATTAAAATTCCCGTCGTTTCGACCGTACATAGCGACTATTTGCTTGACTTCGACTCACTGTATAAAAAAATCGTGTTCACAACGCTTAATACTTTGGCGCTGAAAAAACTCGATTATCATATAGGCGTGTCCTCAAATTTCAAGGATATGCTTATTTCGCGCGGATTTAATCCCAACCGCGTGTTTACCGTCTATAACGGTATGGACTATTCTTCACCCATGACATTCTGCTCAAAAGAGGAATTTGCAAAACGCATCGGTATAAAATATGACCCGAATATTACATATGTCGGTCTTATCGGACGGCATGACTATGTAAAGGGACACGATGTGTTTGTAGACGCCGCGGCAAAAGTTCTCGAACGCAGAAAGAACGTCGTTTTCCTTATCGCAGGCGACGGTGACGGCAGAGATGAGCTTGTAAAAAGAGTAAACGAGCTTGGAATTTCGGATAATTTCATCTTCGCGGGCTTTGTAAAGGATATTTACAGCTTTTTGAATTTTGTCGATATTAATACGCTCTCGTCGCGCTGCGAAAGCTTCCCGTATGTTCTGCTTGAAGGCGCAAGAATGAAAAAACCGACAGTAAGCTCGGCGGTCGGCGGTATTCCCGATCTTATCAGAAACGGCGTTACGGGACTTACCTTTGAAAGTCAGAACAGCAGCGATTTTGCCGATAAACTCTGCACGCTTATCGACGATAAGGCGCTTGCCGAAAAATACGGAAATGCGCTGTATGAGCTTGCAACCGGCAATTTCTCAAACGACAGCCTTGCAAGAACTCACGCCGAAATTTACAGCTCCATTCTCCGCTATGAATCCGATAAAAAGAACTCCGACGCTGTTATCTCCGGCTACTACGGATATAATAACAGCGGCGACGACGCCCTGCTTTACGGCATGATAAAGAGTCTGCGCGCTCTTATGCCCGATATACGTCTGACAGTCCTCAGCAGAAATCCCGAACAGACAAAACGCCGTTACAGGGTAGACGCGGTAAAGCGTTTCAATCCGTTTGCCGTCTCGCACGCTCTTTCGGGTTCTCATATGCTCATAAACGGCGGCGGAAGCCTTATTCAGGACGCTACAAGCTTCAAGAGCCTTATGTACTACCTTTCCGTAATCAAGGCGGCAAAAAAACGGGGACTTCATGTATTTGTATATGCAAACGGCATAGGTCCTCTCAAGGATTCAAGCCTTAAATACGCGTCAAAAATACTCTCCGTCGCGGACATAATAACGCTGCGCGAAAAGGAATCGCAGACGCAGGTTGACCGTCTCGGAATTAAAGGTGTTCCTGTATACTTAAGTGCAGATCCAGCACTTTTGCTTGACGCGCCCGACGAAAAACAGGCTGACGAGATATTGGCAAAATACTCGCTGCCCGAAAGAAATTCGTATATCGCGGTATCTGTCCGTCCGTGGGACAAAAACGACGGCAAATTTGACGAAAAAATCGCAGAACTTTGCGATTATATGTACGAAAAACACGCTCTGAATACTGTTCTGCTGCCCATGAAGCCGCAGTCGGATCTTGCGCTGTGCGAGAGCATAGGCAGACGCACAAATTGCAAAACATATACGGTTTCCGGAACTCCCGAGGTGTCGGAGATCATGGCAATAATCTCGGCGGCGCGCGCCGTTGTCGGCATGCGACTGCACACGCTTTGCTATGCGCTGGTTTCGTGCGTGCCGTGCGTCGGAATAAAGTATGATCCAAAGATCGGCGGATTTCTGAATTATATCGGCATAGACAGCCTTGTAAACGCGTCGGACATTGACCTTCAGAAACTCATAAGCCTTGCCGAAAACGCCGTCTGCGGTCATGACGCAATATCCGCAAAAATGAAAGACAAGCGCACCGAACTCAGAGATCTTGCAAATCTCAGCGCACGTCTTGCCGTCGAAATGATCAAATCCGACTTTTCAAACAAAGAGGACTGAAAAATGAACATAAAGGCATATGCGAAAATTAATCTCACGCTTGAAATAACAGGAAAAATACTTGAGGGCGGTTTTCACGAGCTTCGCACCGTAATGCACAAAATTCCGCTTTGCGACGAACTCGAAGTCGAAACTTTTAACAGCCCGTCGGAAAAAATTCATTTTGACTGCGACGTACAGCTCTGCGAAAAGGAGCAAAACCTCGCATACAAGGCGGCGCTTGCATATATTGGAGCTTTTACGCAAAAGACAAACCGCACTTTCGGAGCAAAGATCAGCCTTGAAAAGCATATACCGTCGGGAGCGGGTCTCGGAGGAGGAAGTGCCGACGCTGCGGCGGTTCTTCGCGCAATGAATACGCTTTGCGAAGATATACTTTCGGAAAACGAGCTTATGCAGCTTGCCGAAAGTCTCGGCAGCGACGTTCCGTTCTGCCTTTATCCCGAAAAATGCGCTTTCTGCACGGGGCGCGGAGAAATAATTACTCCGTCGGAAAGCCTGCCCGAATGTTTTGCCGTTATTTCAAAGCCGTCTGAAAGCATTTCCACAAAAGGCATTTACGCCGAATATGACAGAACCATAAAATATTTGCCCGACCGCGGCGAAAAGAAAAATTCTTTTGAGGCAGTATCTCTGCTTGAATCGGGAACGCTCTTGCAAAATCCGCGTATCTTTGTCAACGACTTTGAAAAGATATGTATACCCAAATGTCCCGAAATCGAACTTTTAAAGACCATAATGAAAAAGCACGGTGCGGCAGCGTCAATGATGACGGGCAGCGGTTCGGCGGTTTTCGGACTTTTTCCCGACCGTGACGGTGCTTTTGAGGCACACGCCGAGCTTAAACGCGAAAATGCAGGGTTTATACAGGTCTGCGAAATTAAAAAATAAATACTTATTGCATATATTTTCCTCAGTGCGTCAATAATCCAAAGCGAAAAGGAGATTAAAGACACATGAGGAATTTTACATTAAAGCTCAGATCTTTCAAAAACGACATACTTTGCGCGCTCTGCTTTTTCACGGTTTTTTTATACTCCATGACAGGTGTGTTTTACGTAAAAGGACAGGACAAAACCGTGCTTGACAAGGTAGTGCGGCTCCACGTCATCGCAAACTCGGACTCCGACGCCGATCAGCGTGTCAAGCTCATTGTGCGCGACGGGATAACGCGCGTTACAAGCGAACTTTTTGCGGATTGCCGCGATATTGACTCGGCTAAAAAGGCAGCCGAAAACGGCCGCGAAAAAATACTGTCCGCCGCACGAAAAGCATTGTCCGAAAACGGCATGGACTACGGTGCAGAACTCAAAACCGGCATTGAAACATATCCCGTGCGCACATACGGAGATTTTGTATTTCCGGCAGGCGACTACTTTTCGGTACGCGTAATTCTCGGCGAGGGCAAGGGAAAAAACTGGTGGTGCGTGCTGTTTCCGCCGTTATGCACGTCGGGTGCGGTCATGGATACGGACGAGGGAAAAGACCTGTTTCGTTCTTTCGGATTTACCGAAAACGAGGTAAACGAGCTTGTACCGGACGGTAACGGCGAGGATAAAACCGAAGTAAAATTCAAACTTTCGGAAATATTCAAAGAGCTTTGCGGCGCGGACTGATTAATCATAAAACAGAGGTTAAAAAGAGTGACTGAAATTTCAAAAGGCTGCGGAATAGTATGCGAATACAACCCGTTTCACACGGGACACGCATACCAGATGCAAAAAGTAAAAGATCTGACAGGCAAACCCGTCGTCTGCGTTATGAGCGGAGGCTTTACCCAGCGCGCCGAACCTGCGTGCAGAAACAAGCTTCTCCGTGCCGGCGACGCCGTGAAAAACGGTGCGGACATTGTGCTTGAACTGCCGTTTCCGTACTCTTGCATGGGTGCGCGCGATTTTGCGTACAGCGCGGTATCAGTACTTATAAAAAGCGGTATGTGCGACAGCATCGCTTTCGGCTCGGAATGTGACGACATAGATCTGCTGAATAACATCGCACACCTCATTGCCGATACTTCATTTAACAAAAGCATATCCGAAATACAGAAATCCGACAAAACTTTAAGCTACGCGCGCGCAAGAATACTTGCCGCCGAAAAGGCTCTCGGGAAAACCGCGTCGGACGTACTGGCAAACCCAAACGACATTCTTGCCGCCGAATATCTCCGCGCAAACATACTGTACGGAAGTCCTCTGAAACCTATTTCCGTAAAGCGCGAAACGCCTAGAGGCGGCAAAGACAACAATTTCGCCTCAAGCTCTTACATAAGAGCCGCAATCGACGGCGCGAAAAAAGCCGGACTTGCCGAAATTCCCGACGAAATCAAGCGCTTTCTGCCGTATGACGCGAATATAGAAGATTTTGAAACCGATTTTTCGCTTTTTGAAACGGTAATGCACCTGTCGATATGCGCGCAAAGCCCAAAACGCCTCGAAAACATTGCCGAAGTACCGCACGGCGCAGGCTATCTTATTTTTGAAAATGCATTGAAATCGAAAACATACGGTGAATTTTTAAAAAATCTCTCGACAAAATGCTTTACAAATGCTAAAATAAGACGAATGATTTTGTTTTGTTTCTTCGGAATAACCAAGGAACAGGCAAAAGAAAACCTTGACTATACATTTCTTCTCGCATCTACCATGACCGGGCGAACGCTTCTGTCCGAAACCCGCGGCAAAAGAGATATACTCCTTGCATCAAAAGCGGCGAATCTTAAGGGCTCTCCGGGAGCAATGCGGCGCCGACAATGCGCAAAATACGCTGAAGAGGTAGTGGAAAAATGCCATCAAAAACAGGTCGGTCTTACGGACAAAAAGACGCCGACAATACTTTGATCTATGCATATTCGCAAAAACTTATTCCCGAATTTGCGGGGCTTCTTATTGACGGCGACGGTAATATCCTTTTCTGTTCCGAAAACGCAAAAGAGCTTTGTTCTTACCGCAGCAACGGCAGTCTTATAAACCTTGTTTTTGCCGAGGACAGAGACGTTTTAAAACGCTGTCTCGAAGCAAGATCCGACTGCTGCATAAGGCTTCATTTCAGAAAAAAAGCGTGCTCTGCCGTTTCATACTCCGGGAACGGTATATTTACGGCATACATTTTTGTTGCGTTTGAGAGAATAGACGGCGATATTGCAGCGGAATTAAAGCGCATTTCTATGTCCCTCGACTATATAAAGACCTTTGCGCAAAAGCACGACGTCACATTTGTTGCCGAAATTACAGACGCCTTTACGACCTGTGCGCAAAAACTTGAAGAATACAACAGCCTGTACAACGACGCGCGCCGAAATCCAGACGGAGTTGTCACTGATATGGGCGACTTTATAAAAGCGTACATTGATTTTCTCAAAAAAGGCGGATATTTGGAGCCAAATTCAACCGAGTGCATATGTGTCGGAGAAGACGCATACTCGTGCATAGATCCGAAAATATTTACGCGTTTTATATCAGCCTGCATGTACTACATATACAATCAGTCCGAAAACGCAAAAATTAAGTTTCGAGTCAAAGGTTCGCACAGCACCGACGGAAAAGTACGCGTTACTTTATCGGCGCAGAGAAGCGCCGAACCAGACTACGGCACGTTTGTAAACTTCCTTTCGGACGTTTCGGCTTTCCTCGGCTGGGAAACGGAGCTTTCAAAAGATCCCGGATTCGGCAGCGTTTCGCTCATTATCACACTTCCGTCAGCCGACGCGCCCAAACAAGGCGAATTCAGAAATTCCGGCCGTTTCGGCTTTGAATTTGATTTTGAGCCGTACTGCGCAATGTTTCTCTCATCTCTCTGAGATTTTCCGAAAATACAAATCTTCCTCCGGTATATTTCCGTACAATTTCGGGCTGCCGGAGGTTTTTGTATACAGGTGTACTTTAATCGGCACTTGCAAAATGACTTCATATGTGGTAAAATATTGCTTGAACGGAACTTTTTCAAAAGGAGGCGCAAAGTATGCCGAAAATGCCGAATCAGAAGCAGAAACTGCTTATCCTGAGAAGGTATCTTTACGAAAATACCGACGAAAATCATAAGGTATCGGTAAGCGATATGGCAAACTACCTTGAGGCGTGCGGAGTAAGCGCCGAAAGAAAAAGTCTTTACGACGATATAGAACAGCTCCGCGCGTTCGGCGATGATATTTTGCTCGACAAAAGCGAACGCAAAACGGGATATTACGTCGCAAGCCGCGAATTTGAGCTTTCGGAACTTAAACTGCTTGTTGACGCAGTACAAGGCTCAAAGTTCATAACGCGTAAAAAATCCGCGCAGCTTATCAAAAAGCTCGAAGGACTTTGCAGCAGGAGTCAGGGTGCGGAACTTTCGCGCCAGGTGCTCATAAGCCGCAGAATAAAAAACATGAACGAGAGTATATATTACAGCGTTGACGCGCTCCACGCCGCTATAAACTCGGACAGCAGCATAAAATTTCAGTATTTCGACTACGATCTGAAATTTGAGCGCGTATTGCGCCATGACGGAAAATTCTACACCGTAAGCCCATTTGCGCTTACATGGGACGACGAAAACTACTACCTGATCGCCTACGACCACGAATCGCGCATGATACGCCACTACCGCGTTGACCGCATGGTTTCGATAAAGCCGACGGGAGAACGCAGACTCGGACGCGAAGAGTTTGAAAAGACCGATATCGAAAGCTATTCCGGCAAAGTCTTTTCTATGTTCGGCGGCACGGAACAGCGCATAGGCATGGAATTTGACAACAGCCTTACAAACGCCGTCATAGACCGTTTCGGCAAAGACATAATGATGCGCGAAAGCGAAAACAACGGAAAATTTTACATAAGCGCAGACGTTATCGTAAGTCCGCATTTCTACGGTTGGCTCTTTTCGTTCGGCGAAAATGTAAAGCTTGTGTCCCCCGAAAGCGCGGTTGCTCAGTTTAAAGAATATGCCGACTCGGTACGTGCGCTTTACGAAAGCAAATAATATATTTTCAGATACATTTTTTATACAGAGGTAAAAATCATCATGCCGATCTGCGATATGCATATCCACACGCGCCTTTCCTCCGACGCAGACCAAAGAGAGGACAACTGCGTTTTGACCTACTGCAAAAACGCGCAGAAAGCCGGTATTAAATATCTTGCCTTTACAGAGCACCGCGACATAATAACGGGTGACGACGGCAAAATAAACGCCGACCTTTACGAATCCGAAAGACAGTGCAGTAAAGCGAAAAAAGAGTTCGGATCATGCCCGGAGGTGCTTTTCGGCGTCGAGCTTGCGCACGCGCATACGCACAAAAAAGAAGCGGCGCAAACACTGTCCGCGCACAATTTTGACTTTGTTCTCGGCTCGCTGCACATTCTCTCCGACGATACGGATTTTTACCGCATGGATTTTTCGGAATATACCGACGGC
The DNA here is from genome assembly GCA_900551295.1 of uncultured Eubacteriales bacterium. Classification (GTDB taxonomy): domain Bacteria; phylum Bacillota; class Clostridia; order Oscillospirales; family CAG-382; genus UMGS1387. The sequence goes on from URVJ01000006.1 coordinate 99,269, forward strand.
GAACTGAGAAACAAGTTCTCGGACTATCTTTCGGAACTGTACGATATTGCCGAAAACTGCGACTTTGATTCTCTTGCGCACGCGTCGTACCCTTTAAGGTATTTCAGAAGATCGGGACGCCGAAACGCGATAGAGCTTTCGGATTATTATAAAGATTACGACAGGATCTTCGGCGCGCTTATAGAACGCGGCAAGGCGCTTGAAATCAACTGCAAGTCGTTTTTAGAGAGCGGATACAACGCTCCCGTGCCGGAATATGAGCTTATCGACAGATATATATATCTCGGCGGAAAGCTGTTTACTCTCGGCTCGGACACACATGACTGCAACGATGTCGGAATAGGCATAGGCGAGGCTCAGAAGTATCTGAAAAGCAAAAATATCGACAGACTCTGCGCTTTTCGAGACAGAAAAATGTTTTTTATACCAAACGATACGGAGTGAAACAAAAATCAATGATAAAACTTGCGGTATTCGACATAGACGGCACGGTTCTCTCTCACGGAGAACACAAAATCGAAAATGAACTTGCCGAAAAACTTCACGCGCTGAAAAGTAAAGGTATACAGCTTGCCTTTGCGTCGGGACGCGCATACAAAAGCCAGCTTGCAATACTCGGAGATCTTGCAGACGGCACGTATCTTATCTGCACCGAAGGAGCTGCAATGTTCTTTGGCGGAAAGAATTTGTATACACGTATACTTTCGTCCTCGGACGTACTCAAAATAACGCGCGCGGACGAATACAAAAACTGCGTTATATCGGTGTCTGTTCCGGACTGCTGTTATGTGCTTTCGGGAGACGCGGAACGTGTGACCGAATACAAAAGCGGAGTTCATTTGGACGAGATAAAAACCGCGTCCTCGCTTTACGACATACAGGCGCCTGTGCTTAAAGTATCGGTATATTCTCCGGACTTTACGCCGAAACCTCTGCTTTATGCGCCGAAATCGGTGCGCGTATGCTACAACGCAAACGGTTGGTGCGAATATGTGAGCGCGATAGCGTCAAAAGGACTTGCGGTGTCGGATCTTCAGATGCGTCTGTATCTTTCAAAGTACGACACGGCTTGTTTCGGCGACGGCGCAAACGACGAGGATATGATGAAAAAAGCAAAGCTTGCCGTAAGCGTAAACGACGCCGCAAAGTCGCTTGAGGGCGTGTGCAATGTCCACACCGACAATCTGCCGCAGTTTCTGGAAGAAAATCTATGAAAAAAGCAGTCATCTATGTACACGGCAAGGGCGGAAACGCAGAAGAATCGGAATTTTACGGGAATCTGTGCAATGGATACGATGTTTTCGGGCTTGATTACGGTTCGGACACGCCTTGGGACGCGAAAACAGAATTTCCGCCGCTGTTTGAAGAAATCTGCAAAGATTATAACGACGTCACTCTCATTGCAAACAGCATAGGCGCGTTTTTTTCAATGAACGCTCTTGCAGATGAAAAGAAAATATCAAAAGCGCTGTTTATTTCGCCGATAGTCAACATGGAAAAGCTGATCTGCAACATGATGACGTGGGCAAACGTCACGGAAGAACAACTTAAAGGCAAAGGCGAGATACCGACAGACTTCGGCGAAACGCTCTCATGGAAATATCTCTGCTATGTAAGACAAAATCCGCTTTTGTGGAATATTCCGACAAAAATTCTCTACGCCGAAAAGGATAACCTTACAAGCCTTGACACCGTGACGGAATTTGCAAGATCGCATAACGCGCCGCTTACCGTCATGAAAGACGGAGAACACTGGTTTCATACGAAAAAACAGCTTGAATTTCTCGCGGATTGGATAAAAAGCAGCATTTAAAATACGTATATAAAAAACAAACCCGACGCAAAGCCTTTTTACAGGTGCGCCGGGATATTTTTATGCGTTTATAAAAGCTTTTTTGTCAAAATCAGAATACGAGTTTTTCCTCGATGTAGCTCTTGACGTCCTCAAGCTTAATTCTTACCTGCTGCATGGAGTCGCGCTCTCTTACTGTTACGCAGCCGTCGGTTTCTGTGTCGAAATCGTAGGTAATGCAGAACGGAGTTCCGATCTCGTCCTCTCTGCGGTAACGCTTGCCGATAGAGCCTGCGTCGTCAAAATCAACCATAAACGACTTGGAAAGCTCGTTGTAAAGTTCGGTTGCCTTTGCGGAAAGCTTCTTTGAAAGAGGAAGTACGGCAGCCTTCATAGGCGCAAGTGCCGGGTGCAGACGGAGTACGGTTCTGACATCTCCGCCTTCAAGCTCTTCCTCGTCGTATGCGTCGCAGAGGAAGCTGAGGAAGCATCTTTCTACGCCGAGAGACGGCTCGACAACATACGGAACGTATCTCTCGTTGGTTTCGGGATCGAAATACGAAAGATCCTTGTTCGAGGTCTTGATGTGCTGATTGAGGTCGTAGTCGGTTCTGTCGGCAATTCCCCAAAGCTCGCCCCAGCCGAACGGGAACAGGAATTCAAAGTCTGTGGTTGCCTTGGAATAGAACGAAAGCTCTTCAGGTTCATGGTCGCGCAGTCTGAGGTTTTCTTCTTTCATGCCGAGGCTGAGAAGGAAGTTCTTGCAGTATTCTCTCCAATAGCTGAACCATTCGAGGTCTGTGTCGGGCTTACAGAAGAATTCAAGCTCCATCTGCTCAAATTCTCTTACACGGAAGATAAAGTTGCCGGGAGTTATCTCGTTTCTGAACGACTTGCCTATCTGAGCGATACCGAACGGAACTTTCTTTCTCGTGGTTCTCTGAACATTGGCAAAGTTTACGAAAATACCCTGCGCGGTTTCGGGACGGAGATAAACGGTGTTCTTTGCGTCCTCGGTTACGCCCTGGAAAGTCTTGAACATAAGGTTGAACTGGCGTATGTCTGTAAAGTTGTGCTTGCCGCAGGTGGGACAGGGAATATTGTGGTCGTCGATAAACTTCTTCATATCCTCCTGGCTCATTGCGTCGGCGCTTGTTTCAAGCTTGTAATTATTCTCGGCGCACCAGTCCTCTATGATCTTGTCGGCGCGGAATCTCTCATGGCACTCGCGGCAGTCCATAAGAGGATCGGAAAATCCGCCGAGATGTCCCGACGCTACCCATGTCTGAGGATTCATAAGTATTGCGGCGTCAAGTCCGACGTTGTAAGGGTTCTCCTGAACGAACTTTCTCCACCATGCTTTTTTGACGTTGTTCTTCATCTCGACGCCGAGAGGACCGTAGTCCCATGTGTTGGCAAGACCGCCGTAGATTTCGCTGCCTGCGAATACGAAGCCTCTGTTTTTACAGAACGCTACGATTTTTTCCATTGACTTTTCTGTGTTTTTCACTTTCGTCATTCCTTTACTGTTTGTATATTAAATTTAATTTTTTGCTTTTTGTATCGAACCGCACTTTTTTGCGCGCAGCCGGTAAAGGTGCTTTGCCTGCTTTCTTACAAATCTTTTGCTTGGGGCAACATATCGCACTGTTTATCCGCGAAGCTAGTAAAAGTTCTTTGCCTGCTTTCTTACAAGACTTTTTGCTTGAGGCAACATATTGCACTGTTCAGCCGCGAAGCTAGTAAAAGTTCTTTGCCTACTTTCTTACAAGAAAGTAGGGGGATCAAAGGTCGTTGCGAGTCAGATCTTCAAGAGTTTCGCGCTTTATGCCGAGCCTTGCGCCGTCCTTTGAAACAATAACAAGCGCAGGCTTTTCAAGACGGTTGTAGTTTGATGACATTGAGTAGTTGTACGCGCCGGTAACGCAGACGGCAAGAATGTCGCCGTAGGAGCAGTGCTGAATTGTTACTCCCGGCTGGATTATGTCGCCGCTTTCGCAGCAACGTCCGGCAATGTCGGCTTTGAAATCCATATCTTTGTCCGCCTTGTTTGCTATAAGACAATAATACGGCGCTTCGTAAAGCGCGTATCTAGGATTGTCAGCCATGCCGCCGTCAATAGAGATATAACTCTTGTAACCCGGAATGGTTTTGATGTTTCCGACGGTGTAAAGCGTAATTCCGGCAGCCGCAACAAGCGAACGTCCCGGCTCAAAGAGCATTTCAGGTTCGCAAAGTCCGTATTTCCGACAATTTTTCTTTACATTTTCGCCGATATGGCAAAGCATATAGTCAACGTCGAGATTTTTCTGCTCCGGCACGTATCTTACGCCGAATCCTCCGCCGAGGTTGAGTACGGACGCCTCAAATCCCGTTTCTTTCTTGACGTCGGATATGAATTTAAACATAATGTCCGCAGCGTCGAGAAAAGGTTTCGGATCAAAACTCTGCGAGCCTACGTGGCAGTGATAGCCCAAAAGCTCTATGTGAGTTTTTTCAAGCGCCGCCTTTACAAATTCAAGCGCCTGCCCCGTTTCAACCGATTCGCCGAACTTTGAATCGACGTTTCCCGTCGCAATTTTTACATGAGTGTGCGGATCTATTCCGGGAGTTATTCTTAAAAGTACCTTTATTTTGCCTTTGCCGAGCCTCTGCGCGGTCTCCTGTATTATTTCAAGCTCTTTTACGTTGTCCGCAACAAAACAGCCGACTCCGTTCTTTATCGCATATTCAACGTCAAAGGGAGTTTTGTTGTTGCCGTGGAAATATATCTTTTCCGCAGGAAATCCGGCGCTTAACGCTGTGAATATCTCACCCGACGAAACGGTGTCGGCGCACAGTCCCTCGCTGTCGGCTATTCTGTACGCGCCCTTAAAGGACAAAGCTTTGCTTGCGTAAAGAATTTTTGCGCTTTTAAAATATTTCTTCGCGCCGTCGGTGTATTTGCGGCACATTTCACGCACCTTTTGCTCATCGAGTACATACAGCGGAGTTCCGTATTCCTTTGCGAGTTCTACCGTGTCGTATCCGCCTATCGTAAAATGTCCGTCTTTGTTAATGGAATAATTGTCATGCAGAAGTACAGTTTTCATTGTTTTCTTTTTCCCTTGGTATTTCCGGATATGCTGTTATTATATTCTCTGTTTTACTGATTTTCCTCAAACGGTTCGGTCTGTTCCTCACCGCCGACAAATTCGCTTATTATGCGCCAGACTTCGTCCGCGCCTTCGCCGGTCTGCGACGAAAATGCAATTACCTCCGCGTCGTCGGGAATAAGTCTGTGGTTTCTCACCTTTTCAAGGCACGCCGCCTTATTGGTCTTGTTGAGCTTGTCCGCCTTTGTCGCAACGACGGCAAACGGAAGTCCGCAGGACATTAAGTATTCCACCATAGCCTCGTCGTCCTTGGTAAGTCCGACTTTCAGATCCACAAGCTGTAAGTACAGCCGTTTTCCCGGTGTGGAAAAATACTTGTCAATAAGCCCTTTCCACTTTTCACGCTCCGAAAATGAACGCCTTGCATATCCGTATCCCGGAAGATCCACAAGATACAGCGAAGAATCGACGTCGTAGCAGTTGACGGTTATTGTCTTTCCCGGCTCGGAGCTTACGCGCGCAAGCTTTTTGCGTCCGAGAAGCTTATTTATAAGCGACGATTTGCCCACGTTCGAGCGTCCGCACATTGCTATCTGCGGAATTTCGTCTCGCATTATGCCCGGAAGCTGGGACGGAAGCCCCGCGGTGAGTATAAGATTTGCATTGTTGAGATTGAGTTTCATATACGTTCCTCTCAGACTGCGGAAATTCCGGCAGATACGGCTGCTGAGCCGTCCGCACCGTTTTCGGGGATATTGTATCCGTCAAAATCGTCGCCGCTTTTATTTTCCGGCGTCCTGTCGAGAATGACGTCAAGCACCTCCGACACTTTCTTTACCGGAACAAAGGTTATTCTTTCCTTTACAAGCGGATCGACTTCTTCAAGGTCGCTTATGTTGTCATAAGGAATTATAACCGTATTCATGCCGTATTTATATGCCGCCATGGTCTTTTCGCGAAGTCCGCCTATCGGAAGAACTCTGCCGGTAAGCGTTATCTCGCCCGTCATTGCAACGTCGCGCCTTGCGGGTATTGCACAAAGCTCGGATACCATTGCGCTTATCATTGTAACGCCTGCGGATGGACCGTCTTTAGGCACTGCGCCTTCGGGAACGTGTACGTGAACGTCGAGTTTTTTATAAAATTCCGGCTCTTTTACACCGAGTTCCGCCGCGTGTTTTCTTATATAGCTGTACGCCGCGTGAGCCGATTCTTTCATTACGTCGCCGAGTTTGCCGGTAAGCTCGAATTTGCCCGTACCCGGCATTGAAACCGCCTCTACCTGGAGCATTTCTCCTCCGACGGACGTCCATGCAAGTCCGTTTACCACGCCGACGGTATTCTCGTCAAGCATTGCGTCGGGTTTGCATTTTCTCGCGCCCAAAAGCGCATTTACCGCGGCTGCGTCAATTTTAAAGCTTTTTTTCTCGCCCTCCGCTATCTTTACGGCAATCTTTCGTATAAGCGACGCGGTCTGTCTTTCAAGATTACGCACGCCGGCTTCCTTTGTATAGTAATCTATAAGCTCGAAAACGGCGGAATCCTCAAGTTTTACGTTGCGCTTTGAAAGTCCGTGGCGCTTTAACTGTTTGGGCAGCAGATGGTCGCGGAGTATCACCGCCTTTTCGTTTCTTGTATAGGACGGAAGTTCTATTACTTCCATTCTGTCGTAAAGTGCGTCGGGGATTGTCTGCGCATCGTTTGCGGTAGCTATGAAGATGCAGTCCGAAACGTCAAGAGGTATTTCGAGAAAATGATCTCTGAAAGTCTTATTCTGATCCGAATCCAGCACTTCAAGCAGCGCCGACGCAGGATCTCCGTGGGAATCTCTTGTAAGCTTATCTATTTCGTCAAGCAGCACGACGGGATTCATAGTGCCTGCGCGCGTTACGGCTTCGGCGATACGTCCCGGCATTGCGCCTATGTACGTTTTTCTGTGACCGCGTATATCAGCCTCGTCTCTTATACCGCCAAGAGATATACGCACGAATTTTCTGTTTACTGCTCTTGCGATAGACTTTGCAATTGACGATTTGCCCACGCCGGGAGGTCCGACAAGGCAGATTATCTGTCCCGAAAGTTCGGGGTTGAGCTGTTTTACGGCTATATACTCAATTATTCTCTGCTTTACCTTTTCCATGCCGTTATGATCTTCGTCCAGCACTTTTTTTGCCTTTTCAACGTTATAGCAATCCTTTGTCTTTGTGCCGACGGGAAGTTCGAGCACGGTATCGAGATAATTGCGTATAACGGTGCTTTCCGACGAGCCAAACGCCATTTTTGTAAGCTTTACAGCCTCTTTATTAAGCTTTTCCTTAGTTTCGTCATCGAACTTTGAGTCTGCGATCTTTGCGAAATATCCGTCCTCGTCCTCGGCTTCTTCGTCAAGACCGAGTTCGTTTTTGACTATTTTAAGCTGTTCGCGCAGAAAATATTCTCTCTGATTATCTTCAAGCTGAGCCTTAACCTTATCGCGAAGCTCTTTCTGCATGGACATGACGTCCTTTTCTCTTTCGAGAATCGAAATAAGTTTTTCAAGCCGTCTGCACGGATCGAATTCTTCAAGAACCGCCTGTTTATCCTCATAGCGGTACAGCACGTTTGCCGCGATAAAATCCGCAAGCACGCCGGGATCGTTAATTGCCTGCACGCTTACGACGACTTCCGTCGAGATCTTAGGCATATGCTTTATATATTCCTGAAATTCATCGCGCGCCTCTTTGACGAGCGCCTCGACCTTTACGCTTGAAAGGTCGGATATGGATATTTTCTGTGTAAGCACGTTTATTACGGTATATTCGTCGTCCGAAACGATACTCATAATATCCGCTCTGTCGAAAGCCTCGACAAGTATTCTGTAATTACCGTCGGGGAGTTTCAGCGACTGTTTGACTTTAGCTACGACGCCGGTTTTATACATTTCGGGTTTAACGGACTGCTGTTCCGCGTTTTTAACCGCCGAAAGGAACACCTTTCCGCCGTACAGCGACGACGCAGCTTTCATTGCCGCGACAGAGCGCTTACTGCTTATTTCAAAGCTTGTCGGGATACCGGGAAACAGCACAAGGCATCTTAAAGGTATTGCCGGAAGCATAAGGTTTTCTACTTTTTCTATATAATTTGACATTTTCTTTTTCTCCGATTTTGCACCATGCGGCACTTCAGCCGCGAAAAAACAATATTATTTTTAATTATATCACGGTATTGCACGGTTCGGGGAAAAACAAAAGAAAATTTTAATATTATTTACATATAACATTTTTTGAGGCGAGAGCGGTGCATATTTTGGGCGGAAACATATCTATCGGCAAGAACCTTGGTTTAAATTCTACTTTTATGTATAGAAAAACTCTGTGCAAAGTATAAGCCAATGCACAGAGTATATTTTGTATTAATTTAGAGCAAACTTGCACTTTTCCGCCAACTAAACATAAATGTGACATTCAGCCGTAGTCATCTCGCGACAGCGAGCCGGTTGGAAAGGCAAGTCCTGTTGACTGCTTGAGTATATGAAAAGTAACATTTTTACCAAAATGGTTTTACTTCGTACAAAACCCCATATCCGCGCGCTTGTCGCGCGGCGTTTGTTTACGCTCTTTAGAGTGCAACCTTTTCGCCGTCGAAAAGTTGGAGAATAGAGTTGCACATAGCAGTGAATTATCTTTTTTTTGCAAAAATAAGCAACAGCCGGCCAAACCCAACTCACCCAAACAAAACGTATAAAAAACGCGAGTCCTCGGTAAGCATAAGCAACAACGGAGCAACCGCCATTACGCTGTCAAACCTGTCAAGCACACCGCCGTGACCGGGGAATATAACCCCGTAGTCCTTTACTCCGTAGCTGCGCTTTATCGCCGACGCAAGAAGATCCCCTAACTGCGATACAACAGACAGTAAAAGTCCCACAACCGCAAGTCCGAGATAGTTCGGAATAAATCCGGTGATTTTTGAAAGAATAATTCCGTATATTTCAAAAGCTATAACGCAGAATATCATTCCGCCGACAGAACCTTCAACCGTCTTTTTCGGACTTACTTTCGGTATAAGCTTGTGCTTTCCGAAAAACACTCCTGTAAAGTACGCAAATGTGTCAGTTATCCATGCCGCGATAAATACAAGCACAAATACGTATTTCCCGACGTTTTCTCCGTTGTCGAGCGTTATATATCTCAGCTTTAACAGTGCCGAAAAGCAGGTAAATACATATACCGTCGTTGTAAATACAACGCAGACCGACTGTGTTTTAACGCGTTCGCCCGTAAATACCGAGACAAACAGCATAAAGAACAGAAACAGCACCGTAAGCGTTGTTATAACTCCGTATCTGAAAAAGTACATGAGCAGCGGAGCCGCGACGGACACCGCAAGAGCCGGAACCGACAGCACAAGGTTTTTCCGTTCGCCGACGCACCCGAGCATTTCCCACACTCCGATAAGCGACAGCAGCGTTGCAAACGCCGCATATACCCACGTTCCGGAAAGCGCAAATACAAATATCATTGCGGCGGCCAGTACGGCGCCCGTTATTATTCTCTGTTTCATAAAGTCATTTCCGACAGATCAAACCGTCATTATTTCCTTCTTCTTGTTTTCGACAGCCGCGTCAACGAGCTTTGCGTACTTATCGGTAAGATCCTGAACCAGCTTTTCCGAAGCCTTCTGTTCGTCCTCTGTCATCTCGCCGTTCTTCTTCATATCCTTGCACTTATCGTTAGCTTCGCGGCGGACGTTTCTTACAGCGACCTTGCACTCTTCGCCGAACTTCTCTACTTTCTTTGCAAGCTCTTTTCTTCTTTCCTCAGTCGGCTGCGGGAATACAAGGCGGATAACCTTACCGTCGTTCTGAGGAGTAATGCCTATATCCGACGCAAGTATTGCCTTTTCGATATTCTTGAGTATACTTGAATCCCAAGGCGAGATAACGAGCGTTCTCGGATCGGGCATTTTAACGCCCGCAACCTGGTTTACGGGCATATTGCTGCCGCAGTATTCAACGAGAACTCTGTCAAGAACCGCTGCGCTTGCACGTCCTGCGCTTACAGAGCCAAATTCGTTTTCAAGTCCGGCAAGGGATTTTTTCATTTTTTCCTCAAAGGGCTTTGTATCGATTTTCATTATATATTCCTCCGTATATAAATAATATTTTTTAAAGTGAAACCATTGTGCCGATTTTTTCGCCGTTTACCGCGCGGCAGATATTTTCCGGATCGTTAAGTCCGAACAGCAGCAGCGGAAGGTGATTATCGCGTCCGAACGCGCTTGCAGTGCTGTCTATAACGGCAAGGTCATTATGGATAATTTCATCATATGTGATATTATCGAGTTTCTTTGCGTTGGGATCAAGTTTGGGGTCGGCGGTATAAACACCGTCGATATTCTTTGCAAACAGCACTATTTCCGCGCCGAGTTCCGCAGCTCTGAGCACAGCCGCCGTATCGGTTGAGAAATACGGGTTACCCGAACCGCAGGCAATTATTACTACTCTGCCTTTCTGCATATGCGAAACGGCTTTATTTCTGATATAAGGCTCTGCTATCTGATTCATCTGGAGAGCGGTCATGGTTCTTGTTTCAATTCCGTTTTCTTCAAATACAGACTGAACCGCAAGAGAATTTATGACTGTTGCAAGCATTCCCATATGGTCGGCTCTTGTACGGTTGATTTTTTTACCTGCGCCGCGCCAGATATTGCCTCCGCCGATAACTATACCGAAAGAAACGCCCTCTTCGGTGCATTTTTTAACCTGTTTTGCAACGGTATCCACAAAGTCAAAATCTATTATTCCCTTTGAACCGTCTTTCATAAGCGCTTCACCCGAAAGTTTAAGCACTACCTTCTTATACTTTGGCATTTTTGGTTACACTCCTTCGCTGTTATGTGGATTTACACATTTTTCCGTTACGATTATAACACACGGAAAGGATAATTTCAACAGCAAAATGAAAATAGTTTTATGTTGAGGAGATTATGCTTTATTTTTGGTGGAAACGGGAAATTTTCTTCAAAGTGCAACTTTATACTGACGCTTTTCTACGGAGAAAAGCGGTCGAAAAGCCGTTCAAGGGACTACTC
>URVJ01000007.1 GCA_900551295.1 uncultured Eubacteriales bacterium
TCAAAAACAACCTTAAAATTGATTAATATTTTTATAAATTTTATGAATAATTAGATTATTTCTTTGCAACATCCATTTTAATTAATATATTAAGCAAAAGACATATAAAGCAGCAGTATCTTGCAATTTCAATACACCATAACTCAGTAAATTCAAACGCAAACGCGCTTAAAGCAAACGGATTTCTCGCGCTGTACTCCAATAACAGCGGAGTTCTGCTTGCCAAAACCGTGTCGCGCACCGTCTGCAGACAGCTCAACAGATATGAGAGAACTCCGTCGTATCAGCAGCTTGCCGTTGCAAGAAACCACCGTTTCCCGTCGGCGCTGTTTGAAATGAGCTTTATATCAAATATTGAAGAATATCAGTGGACTGTAACACCCGGAAATTATGATCGTTCGGCGGCCGCCGTCGTTTCGGGAGTCCTCGATTATTACCGTGCGCAGGAGGCATACCTTGAGTATTAAAAAAGAGTCGGCAAAGGAAAAAAAAGCGCGCTTTGAAAAGATAAACGCCTATCTTGAACAAAAATATCCCGATGCCGCGTGCTCTCTGGAATATAAAAACGATCCGTGGAAACTGCTTGTAATGGCAAGACTTTCGGCACAGTGTACCGACGCGAGAGTGAATATTGTTTCTGAGGAGCTGTTCAGGTTTTTTCCCGATGTGTACGCTTTTGAAAAAGCGGATATACCCGATATAGAAAAAATAATATATCCGTGCGGACTTTATCACACAAAGGCTAAAAGCATAAAGGAAATGAGCGTGCGTATAGTAAACGGTTTCGGCGGAAAAGTTCCGGATACGTATGAGGAGCTCATGTCGCTGCCGGGCGTCGGAAGCAAGATAGCAAATCTCATGCTCGGAGACGTTTTCGGCAAAGGCGGAATTGTCGCGGATACTCACTGTATAAGAATTTCAAACAGGCTCGGACTTGCTGCGTCGAAAAATCAGTCTGCGGTCGAAAGATCTCTCGGAGAAATAGTGCCGAACCATTTGCAGAGCGACTTTTGCCACAGACTTGTAATGTTCGGCAGAGAAGTCTGCACAGCGCGAAATCCCGACTGCGAAAACTGCGGTATATCTGAGTTTTGCCCGAAAATCAAATAAAGACAGCGATAGTTTTGAGATAAAGTCGGTAAAAACGTAAAATGTCAAAAAAAGACCCTCCTATAAAAACTTTCATAGGAGGTTTTGTTATGCCTGAAGAATTCAGACTCTAAATGCAGGCGTAAATGTCGTTTGCAAAGTATTTGCCGAAAATGTATACCGGCACTGCCGACCAGCCGTGACACAGACTGCCTGCCTTTGAGAAGTCGTCCGCACCCTTGTCGGTTTCCCAAAACGTGTCCGCACCGCGCTTTATCATGTTTCCCCAGCGCTTTTCTATTTCATTAAGTACGGCTTTCTTTCCGTTTTCGGCTTTTAATAATACCTCGTATCTGAAGATCGTCATGCTTAGTGAATCCGAAAGCAGCTCCGTACCGGTCATGGATTTTATTACCGTTTCGGTAAGATCTTTCGGAACCGCACCGCAGTACAGCATAAGCGACTGAGTAAGTACGTGCCGAGCCTTTTTGTCGCCGAGCCTTGTTATGTAAGCGCTGCTGTTCTTGTCAAAGAATGCCTTGTGCGTATTTTGAGCCAGTTTTTCTGCGGCGTTTTGGTATTTTTCACCGTCAAGACCGATAAGGCCGAGAATTTTTGAATAGCACATGAGCGCGTCGCTCACAAAGGCGCATAACGGCGATTCGTACAGCTTTTCATCATTGCCGTAGCGTTCGTGTCCTTCAAGACCGTTCTGCCACTCGTAGAAATTCCAGTGGTCGTTTCCTGTATAAAGCGGAATAAGCCCGGTTTCGTCAATGCGGCTTATAAATCCGTCGGCTATATTTCCGATTACGCGCATAAAATCACTGTCAAAGCTCTTATCTCCGGAATACAGTATATATTCATATACCTGACGTAAGAAAACCGCGGTAAAGCCCGGAATGGTAATGGGTTCGAGCCCCGGAGAACAAAGCTCAAGCAGACCGTCGCTCTCTCTGTACGAATGAGACATCAGTACAAGAGCCGCCTTTGCGAATTCAAATTCTCCGAAAGCATAATATCCGCATAGCATCTGAACGCGGCTGTCCATAGCATACAGCGCCTGTTCGCGCCACGGGCAGTCCTCGTAGTGCTCGTGCATGCAAAGTCTGAGCGTTTTCACTCCGACGTTGTATATCATCTTGTGAAGTCCGTCCGTAACGGGGCAGGGCAAAATGTTCAGAGGATAGTCCGACGGTCTTATGCCGGCACGGATAATTTCAGCAGAGCGTGAATAGACGTGTATCTGTAAAAATCTGAGACCTATTCTCTGATACGGATAGAAAAACTCGTTAAATCCGGGCTTTGCAACGTATCTGAAACAGAAATTTCTCGAACCGAGCTTGCTTCTTACTCTCATATCGTCGCAGTGCTCGCCGTAGCCTATGAGAATTTCGGCTTTTTCGGGAACGTTTATGCATAGATCCAAAAATCCCGCACTCTCGCCGCCGAGGTCAAAGATAAAGTAACAGCCGTCGGCATTGTCGCTTTCGGACAGTTCGGCTTTGAAACCGTTTTCGGTGCGTTTTATAAAGCTGTCGTCGCGCGAGGAAAGAAAAGCCGCGTACATTCTGTCGGCTTTGGGCGCGTCTTTGATATTGTCGGAAAATACGCCTTTTGCCGTAAGCTTTCCTGTCTGCGGCGCACCTATTTTCAGCTTTTTTATGGGACGCATTGCAAAATCGCGGCTCTTTTCGATCCCAATGCTTTTTCGGAATTCATAAGGCACCGAAGTTTCGTCGTATTCGGCATTAAACCCTAACTGATCTGACAGCTTTTCCTTTTTGTCAAGAAATCCGAAAGCACGTGATGAAAGTATGTCCGCGCCGCTGAAAAGAATTTCCTCTTTGTTTTGCGTCAGCGTAAATATAATGCCGGGAACGCCCTTCGAGCGCGTCGAAAAATTCTCGCCGCATACGTAGTGACCTATTTCAATGGTGTTGTTTCCCGTTTTGCAAAACTCAGTTATGTCAAGCACGTCGTAAAACGGGTGAAAATCATAGTCCTCATACTGACCGCAGTCGGCAAAAACGCCGTTTACCGTGACCGAATATGTCGTGAACGCGCTAATGTATAAAAGTACGTTTTCGCAAAGCTGTATGTCAAAATCCGCTTTGTAGGTGAAAAATCCGTGTACGGTGTTTTCGTCACAGTCTTTCGCGGTAATCCACTTTGCATTTTCAAATATTTTTTTCATTGTCTTTACACTCTCTCCTGGAATTTTTCAGTAATTATATCATCTTTTTGCACGTATGTCAATGAACTTCAAATAAATCCGTTGTACTTTTCGGCGCACATATGCCTGTATTTCATGGGCGGCATTCCGGCGGCGCGTTTGAAACAGTCGGTAAAATACTGCTGACAGCCAAAACCGCAGCTCTCCGCAATTTCCGTCATGCCGTAGCGCGTTGACCAGAGCATTTGCTTTGCCGCGTTTATTCTTACCGTCACAAGATACTCATGCGCCGTGATGCCGAACGCTTTTTTGAAAACAAACCGGAATCGCGATTCGCTCATTGATACGTGTTTTGCTATGTCGGCTGACGAAATGTGCCCGCGGTAATTCTGCTCTATATATATCTTCGCTTCTTCCATTACGGGGTAGCTGAAATTCGTACCGCGTTTTACGTGTTCGGCGTCGTCTGCAATTTCGCTTAAGATCATAAGAAACAGACCGCCGTAATATATTTTGTCGGTGTCCTGTTCGCTTAAAAGTATGAACTTTTTTAACTTTTCCTTAATGCTGCCGCCGTGCAGAGAGAAAAAGTATTCCGGAAGCGACGAAAGCCTTTTCGCAATAAGACCGCCGCACTCGAATTTCAGAAACATGGTTTTGAACGGCAGCAGACTGTTTCTTTTCTGTCCGGGACGCGCGATAAGAATGTGGTCTTTCTTTACCGGTATCTCTTTTTTGTCAAGATACGTAAAAAGTCCGTCCTCAATGTAATATTCTATCTCAAACCCCGTGCATATGCGTTCGGGAGATGTTTTCAGCGTGCCGAACTCGGAGCAGTCAAAATATCCGCAGTTAATTTTTTCGGGAAGAAAAAGATTTTCCATATACTCACCTCAGTCGAAAATCTTAAAAAATCAGTCGGTTTGTATCTATACGCCGTATTTTTATTATTGTACACTGTTTCTATCAAAAAGTAAAGGACTGATTTTGTGGAATCCGTAAAAATAAGCGTGGTTAAAACCGTAATACCGACATATCCCGAACCTGCCGCCGAGGAACTTCCGATGTTTGCCGAAAACAGGGTTCATCAGAGAACAAGCGGAAATCCGTATCCCAATAAAGTCGTGCTTGCCGTAAACCGCAGGGAAAAGGTGGATAAGGAATACGACGTTGTTGTGCTTGAAAACGAATATCTTAAAATTGAAATTCTGCCCGAAATAGGAGGACGCATATATTCCGCACTCGATAAGACGACAGGATATGATTTTTTCTATAAGCAGCACGTAATAAAGCCCGCGCTTATAGGAGCGCTCGGCTCGTGGATATCGGGCGGCGTGGAATTCAACTGGCCCTTTCATCACAGAGCGTCGGGATTTATGCCCTGCGATTATATGACAGAAACACTGCCCGACGGGAGCGCCGTGTGCCGCCTTTCCGAGTATGATCCTACCGACGGCATGAAGGGTATGGTAAGCATAATTCTGCGCCCCGGTGAAAAGCGCTTTGAAACTGCGGTAAGACTGTATAACCGCACAAATACGCCGCGTTCGTTTCTGTGGTGGGGGAATGCCGCGGTGCCTGTGCATGAAAAATACCGCATTTTCTTTCCCGAAGACGTTACATATGTCAACTTCCACTATCTGAAGTCGCGTATGCCGTACCCGACGGCAGGTGAGACGGTCTACAACGGAATACCCATGAAAGAGCCGCGTGACATATCGTGGCACAAAAACACCGTCAATGCTACAAGCTACTTTGCGTGCGCGTCGGACTATGACTTTTTCGGAGGCTACGATTACGCCAAAGAGTGCGGAGTCGTGCATATAGGCGACCATAATATTTCGCCCGGAAAGAAAATGTTCACATGGGGATACAGCGACCTTTCAAAGTGCTGGGAAAACGCGCTTACCGATACCGACGGACAGTACGCCGAGCTTATGGCAGGCTCGTATTCGGATAATCAGCCGAATTTTTCGTGGCTTGACGCATACGAAACAAAGTGCTTTTCGGAATACTGGTATCCAGTGTCTAAAATCGGTTCTCCGAATTTTGCAAACCTTGACGCGGCTTTCAGACTTGACCGCGAAGAAGAAAAAATGTGTGTTCAGTCAACAAAGACGTTCGGCAATGTAAAAATCACGCTGTACGACGGTGAAAAAACGTATTTTGAAACGCACTGCACGCTGACTCCCGATAAATGCCTTGATTTTGACGTCGGCAATATACCCGAGGGCGCGGCAGCCGAGATAAAAGACGGCGACGGACAGATAATCGCGTTCTACACTTTCCGTAAGCACGATAAATTCAAGTGCCCCGAAACAATTCCCGATATGCCTGAGGCTGCGACTATGGACAGCGCCGAACAGCTTTATCTTGCCGGCGTTCATGTAAATCAGTACCGTGATCCTGTGGTGAGTCCCTACGTGTACTGGAGAAAAGCTCTCGAACGCGACATAAATCACATTCCGTCGCTAATAGAACTTGCAAGATTTGAATATCTGCATATGAATTACGAAAACGCGCTTGAATACGCAGAGAAAGCCGTGAAAAATCTAAGCTTTTTCAATACGCGCCATAAGAGCGGAGAGGCGTACTACGTTTATGCGCAGATTCTGGAGGCTTCGGGCAGATATAAAGAGGCATATGATTTTTATTATAAATCTGCCTGGTGCGCGGACAGCGTGTCAAAGGCAATGACGAGAATTTCCATGCTCGATATAAGAAATTCCGATTATGAAAAAGCATACGAACACGCGTCCCATGCGTTGAAATACGGTACCGATAACAGAGACGCCATGTTTGTGATTGTGACTGCCGCAAAAAAGCTCGGAAAAGATGCGGACGGTTTTGTTAACGAAAGTCTGAAGTCCGATCCGCTCGACCACCTTATGAGATTTGCCGCGAAAAACAAAGATTTCTGCGATATTCTTGACAGCGATCCGTTTCGCACAAGTCTTGTTCTGCTCGAAACGCTTGATTCCTGCGGACTTTACGGCGACGCCGTGACGCTGCTTTGCGAAATCGAAAAGCACAAAAAGGACAGCATGGCGGCAATGCTTTATTATCTGCATGCATACTTCAAGAATCAGTGCGGAAAAGAGTTTGATGACGATCTTGAACTTGCAAAAAACGCAAAGACCGGGCATTTTTATCCGTCGCTTGCAATCGAGCGTTCCGCACTTGAATTTGCGGTAAAAAATAAAAATTCGGCGCACGCAAAAATGCTTCTCGGTTGTCTTTTGTACGGCAAAAAACATTATTCCAAAGCGGCAAGCCTCTGGGAACAGTGCGGTGATGTAATTTCGCTGAGAAACCTTGCCGTCGCATACTTCAGCCATCTCGGAAGGAAAGACGGGGCGCTCGCACTTATGAAAAAGGCGTGCGAAACAGACAAAGACAGCGCGCAGCTTAAATACGAGACTGCCGTGCTTATGGATATGCTCACAACAGCGCCCGAAATAAAAGCCGAATTTCTCGAAAACCACCCGTTTGACCGCAATGATTATTTTGTTGAGCTGTCAAAGGCTTACAATCAGATGTTCAGACCCGAAAAGGCTTTAGAAGTGCTGCAAAGCAGACGCTTTATACCCTGCGAGGGCGGAGAACACGCGATAGCGGACGAGTATATTTTTGCGCATCTGGTGCTCGGAAAACAAAGGCTTGATAACGGAGACTGTAAAGGCGCGCTTGAAATGTTCAGAGCCGGACAGACCTTTCCCAAAACACTCGGCGCCGGAATATGGAACCATTGCAAGCTGATACCCTTGCGTTATCATGAGGCGCTTTGCCTTGAAAAACTCGGAAACCGGAGCAAAGCAAATGAAATATTTGAATACATCGCAAATACCGAGGTCGAATATTTCAGCAATATAAACTTAAAGGAACTGCCTTATTTCAAGGCTAAAAGCCTTATGCATCTCGGAAATACGCTTGCCGCGGATAAAATTATAACAAAGTGCCGCCGTGAATGGGAAAAGACGGACAAGGTCGCGGATAACGGATATTTCTGCACGACGCCGTTCTTTATAAGCTTTGTAGACGACGCAAAAAGACAAAGACGCGCACAGCATCTCTATCTCAATTCGCTTATTCTCGACCTTACCGGAGAACCCGTCAAGGCGAAAGAATTTCTCGCCGAAAGCTGTAAACTCAAAAACGAAAATCTAACAGCGCTTTTCTTTGAAAAGTACGGCTTTGTAAAATAAAACATAATTCAATATCCTTGATTGCCGCTTTTGTTTTTATAACAGAGGCGGCTTTTTTGCGCCGTGCCAAAAAATAATTTTAAAACACTTTACTTTTGTAAAGTAATTTGCTATAATAATATAATAATGAGAAAATGAAAGGGACGCAAAGCGTCTTGGTGATAAAATGAACGAGAAACTGAAAAGTCCGCTTGTCAATAACCTTTTCCGTGCGGTGCTTTCGCTTGAGAGCATAGAGGAGTGCTACGACTTTTTCGAGGATCTTTGCACGGTTGCCGAAATTAACGAGATGGCAAAGAGAATTGCCGCGGCGCATATGCTTTCGGAAGGAAGAAAATACACCGAAATTGCTGAAGATACCGGACTTTCGACCGCAACGATAAGCCGAGTAAACCGTTGTCTGAAATACGGCAGCGACGGATACGCAAGGGCGCTTTCGAGGATAGAATATGAGAAATGAGAGCTACGGGAAATACCTGTCGGAGGTATACGACGTTTTTAACGCGGATTTAGACTATAAGGCATGGGCGGATTTTCTTGAAAAATGCTTTGAAAAATACGCCTGCACCGAGGTAAAGCATATAAACGAAATTGCCTGCGGAACGGGAAGTATGTCTGTCGAACTCTCAAAGAGAGGATATACGCTTACCTGCTCCGACCTTTCCGACGAAATGCTGTGCCTTGCCGACGCAAAGGCAAGAAATAACGGCTGCCGCAATATTGTTTTTGCAAATCAGGATATGAGAAGCTTTTCCGACTCGGTAAAGGCGCAGGGCGTTATCTGCCTGCTTGACAGCGTTAACTGCCTTACTTCTCCCAAAGACGTAAAGACTTGTTTTGAAAGCGCGGCGTCGGTGCTTGATGACGGCGGAGTTTTTTTGTTTGACGTTAATTCAAAATATAAATTCGAGAATGTGTACTCGGATAACGCCTTTGTGCTTGAAGACAAGGGCATTGTCTGCGCATGGCAGAATTTTTATAACAAAAAGAATAAGATATGCGACTTTTATCTGACTTTCTTTATCGAAAACAGTGACGGAACGTACAGCCGCCATGACGAAGAAGTAAGAGAGCGTATGTATACCGAAAAGCAGATAAGAAAATATCTTTCGGAAAGCGGATTTGAAACAGCCGGAGTATTTTCGGATTTCGATTTCGGCAAAGCCGACGAAAATAAGGACGAAAGACTGTATTTTGCCGCAGTGAAAAAGCAAAGCGGCGCGGAGTAAAACAGATGAAATATGACGTTATAACGCGTGCGATGACAAGGGACGGAAACGCGCGCATAATCATGATAAATTCAAAGAATACCGTAAACGAGGCTATAAGAATACACCACACCGCACCTACTGCAAGCGCGGCGCTCGGAAGAACGCTTACAGCCGCGTCCATGATAGGCGTAATGCTTAAAGATAAGACCGACAGCGTAACGCTTACTTTCAACGGAAACGGCTCTGCCGGAAAAATACTTGCCGTAAGCGACTATTACGGAAATACACGCGGTTTTATCCAGAACCCGTGCGCGGATCTGCCGCTTAATTCAAAGGGCAAGCTTGACGTTTCGGGAATTGTCGGCAAAGGAACGTTAAGCGTGGTAAGAGATACCGGAGAGGGTCAGCCGTTTGTCGGGCTTGTGCCGATAGTTTCGGGAGAGATCGCGGAGGATATAACCAATTACTTTGCCGAAAGCGAGCAGATACCGACGGTCTGCGCACTGGGCGTGCTTGTGGGAACGGATAAGATGTGCGCGTCCGCGGGCGGATTTATGATACAGCTTTTGCCGGGTGCGGACGAGGCGTTTATCGAAAAAATCGAAAAAAGACTTCCGCTTATACCTCCCGTGTCGAGAATGTTTTCGTCGGGAGAGGAAAACGGACAGTATATCGCAAATATTCTCGGAGATATAGAATTCGACATTTTCGACGAATCCGAGGTTTCGTATAAGTGTTACTGTTCGCGCGATAAAGTCGAGAGAGCACTGCTTTCAATGGGCAAAAACGAACTTCAGAGAATGATAGACGAGGATAAGGACACAGAGGTTTCGTGCCAGTTCTGCGATAAAATATATAAGTTTTCAAAGAATGACCTTATTCATCTGAGTAAACAAAGGTAAAACACATTTATGAGTATAAACGCAAATAACGAAAATACGGCGGATATTAAAAATCAGGATAAGTATGCCGACAGAGTGCGCGCAATAACGTCGCAGATGTCGCTCAACAAGGGCGGAAAGCCAAAGGTGTGCGTTGTAACTTTCGGCTGTCAGCAAAACGAGGCGGACAGCGAAAAGATCATGGGTTCGGCAAAGGAACTCGGCTATGAGAAAACGGCGTTACAGGACGACGCCGACCTTATAATTTTCAATACCTGCGCCGTAAGAGAACACGCAGAGCTTAAAGCGCTCTCCAAAACAGGGCAGCTAAAGCACTTAAAAGACAAAAACCCCGATCTGCTTGTAGGTCTGTGGGGCTGCATGGTAAATCAGGAGAGCAGGATAGAGGATATAAAGCATAAATACCCTTACGTCGATTTCGTAGCCGGAACAAATATGCTCCACAGGCTTCCCGAAATACTCTGCGACGTAATGGTAAACAAAAGACGCAGATACTACGTCGATTCTCAAGACGTAAGCGTGGTCGAGGGCGTTCCGACGCAGCGTTCAAGCAGCATAAAAGCGCTTGTTTCGATAATGTACGGCTGCGATAATTTCTGCACTTACTGTATCGTGCCGTATGTGCGCGGCAGGGAACGCAGCAGAAAACCCGACGATATAATTTCCGAAGTAAAAGAGCTTGTTGCCGGCGGCTGCAAAGATATAACGCTGCTCGGTCAGAACGTAAATTCCTACGGCAAGGGACTTGACGGAGAGGATAAGTGTGCATTCCCGGAACTGCTTGAGAGAATAGCAAACCTTGACGGCGATTTTGTTCTGCGGTTTATGACGTCCCACCCCAAGGACGCCTCCGATGAACTTGTGCGCGTTATACGCGATAATCCTAAGATAGAGCGCCATTTTCATCTTCCTCTGCAATCGGGCGACGACAGGGTGCTTAAAGCGATGAACCGTAAATATACGGCGCAGAAGTATCTTGAAATTGCAGAAAAACTCAAAAGCATACCCGATATGCTGCTTACCACCGATATAATCGTAGGTTTTCCGTCAGAAACAGACGAAGAATTTGAAAACACGCTGAAGCTTGTCGAAAAAGTAAACTTTGACGCCGTATTTTCCTTTATATATTCTCCGCGTCCGGGAACGCCTGCGGCAAAACTTGAAGATCCGACGCCGTATGAGCAAAAAACAAAGCGTATGTCGGAACTTTTAGGACTTCAGCGAGAGAATGTTCTCAAAATAAACCAAAGCTTTGTCGGAAAGACAGTCCGCGTGCTGTGCGAAACAAAGCAAAACGAAAAGGGATTATTTACCGGAAGAACTTCGTCATTTAAGCTCGTAAAATTCGAGTCGGAGGATAAAAATATATACGGTAAGTTTGTAAACGTAAAAATAACCGGTTTCAGCGAGTCGTGCATTTCGGGAAACGCGGTTTTTGAATGATATTTTAAGGAGAAAAAACATGGAAATAATAAATCTTGCGAGAAAACTGGGCGAAGAACTCGCCGCAAGCGACGAATATAAGAATTTCTGCACCACGCGTGACAAGTGCCGCGAAAACACAGCTCTTAAAGTAAAGCTTGACGAATTCAAGGTTCAGAAAAGCATACTCGATGTTGAAAAGGAAAAGGACGACGACGAGCGCGACGAGGGCTTTGTGGACGCAGTGTCCGTAAGAGTGGAGGAGCTTTATAACGAGATAACAAACGATCCCGATATGAAAGCCTATAATAAAGCCGAGGAAGACCTCAATCTTCTCATGACCGCGATAAATATGACGATAACCTCATATATAAGCCCCGAAAGCCTTTCGGGAAAATACGGCGAAGGCGACGGAGACTTTGACGGAGACGACGGCTGTACCCATAATTGCAGCACCTGCCATGGCTGTCACTGAACAAAAATAAAGACACTTATAATTTTTTACCCGGAGGCCGCAAATGCCATATACGCCAATGATGCTCCAGTACCTTGAGGTAAAGGAGAAATATAAAAACGAAATACTGTTTTACAGACTCGGCGACTTTTACGAGATGTTTTTCGACGACGCCGTTACCGTTTCGCGCGAGCTTGAACTTACGCTTACGGGGAAAAGCTGCGGCACCGAAGAAAGAGCGCCCATGTGCGGAGTGCCGTTTCACAGCGCGGAAACATATATCGCGCGCCTTGTAAAAAAAGGCTATACCGTCGTAGTCTGCGAACAGATGGAAGATCCGGCGACGGCAAAGGGACTTGTAAAACGCGACGTTGTGCGCATAATCACACCAGGAACAGTAACCGAGAGCGTAATGCTTACTGAGGGAAAGAATAACTATCTCTGCGCGCTCTACATTTCGGGTACGTGCGCGGGCATCTGCTTTGCCGATATATCGACAGCAAAGGTGTACGTTACGCAGATAAACGACGGCGACGTAAATAACCGCATAATAAACGAGCTTGCGACGTATCTGCCGAGTGAGATTATAACAAATGCCGACAGAACCGGCGTAAAGGAAATATTCGAGTACGCAAGAGACCGTATAGGCAGCGTTTATAACGATGCGTCAAAGAATCTTTTTTCGGGCGACGCCTACGGCGAACTCTGCACGCATTTCGGAAAAGACCAGCTCGATAAGGCGCTGCTTTACGAGAACAGTCCCGGAACACGTGCGCTTTGCGCGATAATGCGCTATATTGCGCAGACGCAGAAGGTAGACCTTGCGTATATAGATAAGATAAACAGCTACGATTCGGGCGTGTATCTCGGAATAGACGTAAATACAAGACGCAGCCTTGAACTGTGCGAGACCATGAGAACGCGCGAAAAACGCGGTTCTTTGCTGTGGGTGCTGGATAAGACCAAGACGGCAATGGGCGCAAGACTTCTCCGCAAGTGGGTCGAACAGCCGCTTGTCGGCGTAAACGAAATACTTGCAAGACAGAACGCCGTAACCGAACTTTTTGATAATTTCATAGCCAAAGAGGAGCTGCAAAGACTGCTGTCCGAAATAAACGACCTTGAACGCCTTATGACAAGGGTTGTTTTCAATACCACAAACGGCAAGGACATGAAAGCCATAGAGCAGTCGGTAAACGCGCTGGTTCCCATCAAAAAGCAGCTTGCGGAATTTCGCGGCGCAGAGCTTAAAGCCTGCGAAGAAAACCTCGACACACTTGAAGATATAGGCGAATATATTTCAAATGCAATAGTAGACGATCCGCCGTTTTCGGTAAGAGAGGGCGGAATGATAAAGAAAGGCTTTTCCGAAGAAGCAGACGAACTCCGCAGCATGATGGAGGACGGACATTCGTGGATAGCCAAGATCGAGCAGTCGGAAAAAGAGCTTACCGGAATTAAAAATTTGAAGATCGGCTATAACCGCGTGTTCGGATATTATATCGAGGTAACAAATTCCTTTAAAGATATGGTTCCGGACAGATACGTAAGAAAACAGACGCTCACGGGTGCCGAAAGATACATAACCGACGAACTTAAACAGATGGAGTCAAAGGTTCTCGGGGCAAAGGAAAGACTTGTATCGCTTGAATACGAGATATTCCAGAAACTGCGCGCGTTCGTCGCGGATAATCTTCACAGAGTTCAGAAAACGGCGGCAGTCATAGCAAAGCTTGACGTTTATGTTTCGCTTGCAGACACCGCGAAGAAGAATAATTACGTGTGCCCGGAAGTGGATATGTCGGACGTTCTCGATATAAAAGAGGGCAGACACCCGGTCGTCGAACGCTTTATGAAAAACGAAATGTTTGTGCCGAATGACGCTTATCTCGACGAAAACAGACGCCTGTTACTAATAACAGGTCCGAATATGGCAGGTAAGAGCACGTATATGCGTCAGACCGCACTTATAATCATAATGGCTCAGATAGGCTCATATGTTCCTGCAAAGAGCGCGCGTATAGGCGTTGTTGATAAGATATTCACGCGAATAGGCGCGTCGGACGACCTTTCGGCAGGTCAGTCAACTTTTATGCTTGAAATGTCGGAGTGCGCGTACATACTCAAAAACGCAACAAAAAGAAGCTTTGTCGTGTACGACGAGATAGGCAGAGGAACGTCTACATATGACGGCATGAGCATAGCGCGCGCAATAGTCGAATATACCGTCAGCAAAAAGCTTTACGCAAAGACAATGTTCGCAACGCATTACCATGAACTCACAGAGCTGAGCGAGGTGTGCAAGGGCGTCGTCAATTATAACGTGGTCGCAAAGAAAAAGGGCGACGAGCTTGTATTTCTACGCCGAATAGTCGAGGGTGCCGCCGATCAGAGCTACGGAATCGAGGTCGCAAAGCTTGCCGGAGTGCCGAAGGAGATCGTAAAGCGCGCCGACGAAATTCTCGAAGAAATAGAGAGTAAGCACGCCGTGACTCCCGTTGCAAAACAGGTGCCCAAAACTCAGACCGACGGATTCGGAAGTCTGCCGCTTGAGAGCTTTGTCAACGACGAAATATGCGATGAGCTGAAAAAACTCGATATAAATACATTGACGCCGATAGAGGCGCTTTCAAAGCTGTATGAGTTTCATAAAAGGCTAAAAGAGAATTAAAACTTAAAGAGAGGATTTACCAAAATGAGCAAAAAGGATATAGAAGCCAATAACGTCCCGTCGGACAATCAGGTAAAGCAGCATATATATACGGAAACCGCGCCCGACGCAAAGTTTAAGATACTGTTCGCCGGAAATTCCATAACCATACACGATCCCGCGCCCGATATAGGCTGGCACGGAAACTGGGGAATGGCGGCAAGCGCCAAGGAAAAGGACTACGTTCATGTGCTTAAAAGTATGCTTTCGGAAAAGTACGGCGCTTTCAGCATGGGTGTGCTGCAAGCCGCAAAGTGGGAACGCTCTTTCTGGGAGGATAACGCGCTTGAGAACGACGGAATAGAGGCTGCGCGCGATTTTGACGCCGATATAATAGTAATACGTCTCGGTGAAAACGCGCACCCTTTTGCAAAACCCGAACGCGATTTCGGCGCTGCACTCGAAAAGCTTGCGGCGTACCTCAATAAGAGCGGAAAGGCGAGAATAATCATAACCGATATGTTCTGGCAGTCCGAAATACTCGATAATCCCATACGCGAAACTGCGCAAAAGAACGGCTGGACTCTCGTACATATCGGAGATCTCGGCACAGAGGACGAAAATAAGGCGCTCGGACTTTTTGAACATCACGGCGTTGCGATACACCCGGGAGATGCCGGTATGAAACATATCGCACAACGTATTTTTGAGGTAATCTGAACGGCATATCTAAAGCAAATTAACATTTTCCGGTATACTTTTAGTGTGCCGGATTTTTTTTGCGCAAAAAAGAATGAGTACGGCATAAAACCGCACCCATTCGCAAATGTTTCGTGTTGTTTTTTATCAGAGATTTGTAACGACGGATATTACAAGCACAATGGCTATAATAACCGGAAGAACGTATGTCATGTACGGTCTTATCCATTTAGGAACTTTCGGCCCCTCGCCTTCGTTTACTTCGTCAAAATAGTTTTTCCAGCCCCAGCCGAATTTTGCAGTGCAGAATACGACGTAAAGCAGGCTTCCTATCGGGAGAATGAGGTTTGAAACCATAAAGTCCTCAAGATCCATGAATCCTTTTCCGAGTACCGTAATGCCGCTCCATGCGTTGAGACTGAGTATGCAGGGCAGCGAGAGCACGAAGATAAGCGGAATGTTTATTGCAACGATCTTTGTTCTCTTTAAAGGAGTAAGCTCTATCCAGAACGAAATAATGTTTTCAAATACCGCGATAACCGTCGAGAACGACGCAAATATCATAAAGAGGAAGAACAGCGCGCCGACAATTCTTCCGCCGGGCATTGCATTGAAGATGGACGAGAGGGTAGTGAAGAGGAATCCCGAACCGACGGTTCCTGCGTCTGCCGTAACGCCGTTGTTGTAGGTAAAGCAAGCCGGGAAGATTATAAGTCCCGACGCGATCGCAACGAACGTGTCAAGGCATACTATGGTGACGGCTTCGCCGAGGAGTCTCTTTTTCTTGTCAATGTAGCTGCCGAATATTGCAATGGATCCCATGCCTATCGAGAGCGTAAAGAACGCCTGTCCCATGGCGGAGGAGATAACTGTTCCGAGACCTGCTTCTTTTATGTGCTTTACCGACGGAACGAGATAGAATTTAAGTCCTTCGCACGCGTTGGGCAGGGTGCAGCAATATATTGCAAGTCCTATCATGAGCGCAAAGAGCGCAAGCATCATGACTTTTGTAATTCTTTCAACTCCGTTTTGAAGTCCGAGCGCGCATACGCCGAAACATATGAGTATTACAACGGCGGTTGCCGTCATGACTAAAGGCGTGTTTGTTACCATGTTTCCGAACACTTCGCCGAAAGCCTCAGCGCCCGATACCGACTGCATTTCGCCTGTAAGGTATTTTATGAAGTAGATTAACATCCAGCCCGAAATTGTGGTGTAGAACATCATGAGGAGATAGTTTCCGGCAATACCGAGATACTTCATGAAGTGCCATTTCTGACCTTTCTTTTCGAGAACCTCAAACGAGGACGCAATACTTCTCTGACTGCCTCTGCCGACTGCAAGCTCCGCTGTCATGACGGGAATTCCGAGAAGTATAAGGAACAGTATGTAGATAAGTACGAAAGCGGCACCGCCGTAAGCTCCCGTTGTAATGGGAAAACGGTAGACGTTTCCGAGTCCTATTGCGCAGCCTGCGGATATAAGTATAAATCCGAGACGCGAGGACAGACGATCGCGGTTGTTCATTGTGGTTTTTTCCTTCCTTTATACAAAATATGAATATATTATAACATGAGTTAATCAAAAGGTCAATAGTTTTGTAAAAATCCGTAAAAAACAGTACGTATTCGCCGCGCTTTTTGCGTGAATTTAAACATATATTAATAATTGTGCAAAAATGCTCGCGTCACGTCCCGGAACGGCGCGTAAAAAACTTGCAGAATTTCTCCTGCAAGTAAAAATCTGATTTTTATGAAAACAAAAACGCTTGAATTACGGGACAATTCTTTGCTTTTACGCGTTTGCGAAAAGCGATACCGGCTTTGCGCTTTCAAGACTTGCCCAAGCCATAATTTTTACGCTGTCGTGCGGTATGTCGGTTTTTATTGTGAGCGTTTGACCGTTGTAGAGTGCCTGTACAAAGCCCGCAAATTTTCCGCCGTCGTAGAGAGCCGCTATTATGACGCAGGACTCCGGAACATTTTCTGCGTTTATTACATATTCGGTCTGTCCGCTGTCAGATGTATTTGCATAGGCGTATAAAACGGGCGCGCAGAAGTGAACCGCTATGTTCTGATATGTTCCCACGTTCTCGTCGTATGCGGATATTGCGCTGTTCCACTGCTCCTGTGTGCCGGCAAAGTATATGTCTTTGAGATTATCACATTCGCCAAACGCTGAGTTTCCTATTTTGGTTACGCTTGACGGAATTATCGCATAGCTCAGATCTTTGTTTGCTCTGAAAGTATAAGACTGAATGACGGTAACGCCCTGCGGAATTGATACAGATATGATTGCGGTATTTTTGAATGCGTTCGCGCCTATGCTTGTAACGCTCTGCGGAATATTTACGGATTTCAGACTTACGCAGAAGGAAAAAGCGGATTGACCTATTTTTGTAAGACTCTGCGGAAGGTTTACGGATTTGAGTTTTACACAGCCGGCAAAAGCGGATTTGCCTATACTTGTAACGCTTTGCGGAAGGTCGGCGGAAACAAGATTTTCACAAGCCGAAAAAACATAATCGTCTATGGTTTCCACGCCGTAGGGAATTGTAATTTCACTCAGATTTTTGCTGTATTCAAATGCTTTTTTCGCGATACTTGTTACACTTTCGGGAATGTTGTAGTTTGTTTTTTCGCTTGCTTTCGGATAGATTAAAAGTTCCGTTTTGTCCTTGTTGAAAAGCACACCGTCCCTGTCCGAAGAATAGACCTTGTTGCTGCCGTCAACGGTGAATGATTTGACGCAGTTGCAGTCATCGAACGCGCCGTCGCCTATCGAGATAAGGCTTTGCGGCAAGCTTACACTCTTGATGCCGCCGTTTTTTTCAAAGGCGTTTGCACCGATTTCCGTGACGTTTTCCGGAATTACAAGCTCGGTTATGCCGACACCCATTCTGAATGCGCCGTCGCCTATACTTTTTAAAGTTGACGGCAAAGTAAGATCTCTTAAATTATCTTCCGAAAAGGCATAAGCGCCTATGCTTACGATACCTTCGGAAACGTTGACTGCCGTCAGATTGACGCAGTGGTAAAATGCGCGGTCGGGTATTTGCTGAACCGCACCCGGAATATCTATGCTTTTAATGCCAAAGCAGTCGGCAAAGGCATACTCTCCCATGCTTTTTAAGCTTTCCGGAAGAACGCAGTTTTCCCATAGATTCATACCCTCAAAAGCGTGAGCGCCTATTGTTTCAAGTTTTTTCGGAAGAGTCATGGTTTTAATAAAGCCGTTTTTGTAAAAAGCGTAATCACCGATGCTTTTAACGCTGTCCGGAAGTGAAAATTCTTTGTACGACGGATAATCGGAAATATCTGAAAACGCAAAGTCGCCGATACTTTCCACCGTGTCGGGAATAGCTATACTGCTTATATAAAAGCAGGATTCAAATGCATGGTTTCCTATGCTTGTAACTCCGCTTTCGATATTTATATCAAGACTGTAATCGTTGAACTTATACCACGGCGTTTCTTCACAGCTTTGGTAATCTTTCATTTTTCCGTTTCCGGAGATCGTGAGCGTCCCGTCCGTAAAGGTCCATGTAAGATTTTTGCCGCCGTTTTCCGCACCGCAGGTTCCGTTGAACACAGCCGCAGAAGCGGAAAATGAAAAGAGCAGGGATATAATAAAGGTTATGATGCAGATTTTAAAAATTTTCTTCATGGCCGCACTTTCCTTTTTTAAAACGTTTTATTCTGTAATTATTATACAAAATATTAACCGTAATGTCAACACGTATAGGCGCGCTTTTTGGTCATTCTTGCGCCATGTTACGACACTTTTCGACAAAATTCGACAAGCACACAAGCGTTATTCCGCAAACGCGCGTATATGAGCAAAAAAAGATCCGGCAGAAACAAGCTCCGCCGGATAAACGTATTTGTGGATAAGTTTTAACACCCCGAATGTTTTATATGCTCAAGATATGACTTGACGCCGCTGTGAAAACGTTCAAGTCCGTCGTTCAAAACGCTGCCGGGGCACGCGGTGTTGAGCCTTATAAAGCACCTTCCGCTTTTGCCGTACTGTTCGCCGTGCGAGAGATAGAGTCCCGTCGTGTGCCTGATGTATGCGCAAAGCTCCTTTGAACTTGTCGAAACGCGCGAACAGTCAAGCCACATAAGATATGTGCAGTCGGATTTTACGGCGCGTATTTCGGGTAAGTTCTGAGATAAAAACGCGTATACCGTGTTCTTGTTTTTCTCAATGTACGCATTTAAATCATCAAGCCAGTCTTCACCCTTGTCAAACGCCGCGATTGCCGCAGGAACGGCAAAAACGTTGGGTTCCGCAACCTCGTCGGTGTTGAGCGCACGGTAAATTTTGTGCCGCAGAAAGGGATTTTCGGCATATACCGCAGCAGTCTGTATGCCGGCAATGTTGAACGCTTTTGTCGGGGCAATGCAGGTTATGCTTATGTCGCGGTTTACTTGGTTCACCGACGCAAACGGCACGTATTTTTTGCCTGGAGATGTAATGTCGCAGTGTATCTCGTCGGAAATTACCGTAACGCCGTGCTTTTTTGCAAGCTCGCCGACTTTTGCAAGCGTCTGTGCGTCCCATATTTTGCCTACGGGGTTCTGCGGGTTGCATAATATCATGAGCGATACCTGCGGATCGGAAAGCTTTTTGTCAAGATCTGCAAGATCCATTTCGTATCCGCCGTCTTTGTATATCAGCGGATTTTCAAGTACGGTGCAGCCGTTGTTCAGTATGCTGTTGAAGAATATGTTGTAAACGGGCGTCTGTATAAGCCCCTTTTCTCCGGGAGTGGTGAGCTTTCTTACGGCGCTTGAAATTGCGGGAATAACGCCGGTGCAGAAGATAAGACCCTCTTTTTTCATATCAAAGCCGTGGCGCCTTTTCCACCAGCCGGTGTACGCGCCGTACCATTCGTCGGGAATGACGCCGTAACCGAACACACCGTGCGCAGCTCTTGAAATTATTGCGTCTTTGATTTCTGGCGCGGTTTCAAAATCCATGTCCGCAACCCACATTGGAAGTTCGTTTTCTTTTACGTCCCATTTGAGCGAATTTGTTCCTCTTCTGTCCGTTACCTTGTCAAAATCGTATTTCAAAACGCCGTGCCTCCTTTGATAAACCGCATTTTTACGCGTTTGCCTTATCGCGTACCGTAATTTTTGTAAGCGACGGATCTATCCTGTCCTTTTCGAGTATAAGCTCTCCTATTTCGTCCGCAGTAATGCTGCCCGACGTCGGATTGATCACGCTTTCGACTTTTCCGTTGATGTCCGCCTCGACCTTTGAATACTCAAATGCAAGCGTTGTGTTGAGCAGCGTGCAGTTCTGCATTTTCAGCCCGTCAATGTAGCACATACCTTGCAGACTTTCTATCGTGCAGTTTACAAACGTCAGATTTTTTGCGTTCCAGCCGAGATATTCACCCGAAATAAACGAGTCGTAAACCGTGACGTTATCGCTGTTCCAGAAAGCGTCCTTTGAAAGTAAGCGCGAATTTCTGACGGTTGCGTTCTTTACGCCGTCAAACGAATAGTTTCCGTAAAGCGTAAGACCGTTTACCTCCATGTTGTCGCAGTTCATTGCAAAATAGTCGCCCTTTGCGGTCACGTTGCAGAGTTTTGTGTCCGAACAGTGCCAGAGAGTTTCGGCGGCGTTGGGGAAAGATACGTTTTTGAGCGTCAGATCTTTGCATCTGCGGAAGTTTTTCGGTGCCTCTATCGCGCAGTCGGTGACGCTTATTCTGTCCGTGTACCATACTCCCGCGCGCGCCATGTCAAACCACGTCGAGTTTTTTACATCAATGCCGCGGCAGTACCAGAGCGGATATTTCCACTTGAACATACAGCCGTCAATTTCGATGTTCGAACATTCCTTGAGCGGAGATTCTCCGTCGTGGAAAATAGTGTTTTTTACGTAAAGACCGTGCTTGCCGAAAAGCGCGCGTTCTCCGGAAAGCATTTGGTTTTGTATAAGCTCTTTTTCCTTTGTCATAATTTCCTCTTGTAATAATAATTGATTGTCTGATGTTATTATAATATATTGTGTTGTAAAAAGCAAATGCGATCGGTTAAATATTTGTTTCAAACTTTGGTGTTATTGACGAAGTTTCGGTAAATAAAACTTTAAAATATACAAATTGGCTTTTTCTTTCCGAAAGCCGGCACATTTCAGGAAAAAATTCAGATGTGCGGAAAAAAACGGGAGACAATAAATATACTGTTGCTTTTTTGCAATATATGTGATATCCTTTATAGGAATTGCATATCGGAATAATATGCAAAAAATTATTTTAACGGTATACGGTAGCAAACACTGAAACGTCTGCGGTCAAATACCCGGAGGAATTATGGATAAATGCTCTAACCCCGGAAAAACACAAACTTTGCCCTGCAAAACGGCTGAAAATACCGCGGAAAATTATTGTTTGGGCACCGACGACAGAAACGGCGGAATATACGGGCGCGACTCGTTTTTTGAAACCGCCGCAGCAATGATTTCGGAAAAGAAACCGGGATACTATATTTTTTCCTGCATAAATATAGATAATTTCAAGGTCATAAACGACCGTTACGGGACGGATATCGGAGATAAGGTTCTGAAATATGTTGCCGAAAGCATAAGCGATGACATGAAAGATATGGGCGGAATATGCGGCAGAATTGCCGGAGACGATTTCGCGCTGCTTTTCCCGGCGGAATACGCAAATTCCGGAAGGCTCGCATTCGGCTACCAAAAAGCAACATCGCCCGACTGTATACCGCAGAAAATGCGCATACGCGTCGGAAGATATACGGTTACAGACCTGTCCGAACCGGTTACTGCGATGTATGACCGCGCAAAGCTTGCGGCAAATTCAATACGCACAAATTACGAAAAAAATATCGAAATGTACAACGATTCTATGCGCGTGGATCTTGTGCATAAGCAGAAGATAGTTGACGATATGCGCGAGTCTCTCGCAAACGGAGAGTTTGAGGCGTGGTTCCAGCCGCAGTATAACCATGCGACGGGTGCGGTCATAGGTGCCGAGGCGCTTGTCAGATGGAAAAAAGACGGAAAATTCATTTCTCCCGCAGAGTTCATTCCGATCTTTGAGCAGAACGGCTTTATATACGAAATGGACAGATATATGTGGGAGCAGGTCTGCATAAAGTTAAGAAACTGGATAGACGAGGGAATTTCTCCGCTTCCCGTTTCCGTCAATATCTCAAGGCGCGATATTCTTCATAGCGATTTTACCGATGTCCTTATGGGGCTGTTGAAAAAATATGATGTTCCCGTAAAGCTTTTCAGAATAGAAATAACAGAGACCGCGTTTGCGGATTCCGAGGAACTTATCAGCGAGAAAGTGGCAGAGCTTATATCGCTGGGTTTTGTTGTGGAGATCGACGACTTCGGAAGCGGATATTCTACGCTCAATACGCTAAAAGACGTCCCGTCGTCGGTTCTGAAACTCGATATGAAGTTTTTTGAGAGCACAAAGAACAGCAGACGCGCCGGAAATATAGTTGAGTCTGTCGTAAGAATGGCAAAATGGCTCGGAATGGCTGTAATTGCCGAAGGCGTGGAACAAAAGGAACAGGCTGACTATCTGAAGTCAATAGGCTGCTATTATATTCAGGGATTTTATTACGCAAAGCCCATGCCTGCCGAAGATTATGAAAAAATGCTCGAAAACTGTTCAAAAGAGCAGGAACTTTCAAGGCTGAAAACAATAGAAAATCATAATCATAATGAGTTTTGGAATCCGAATTCAATGGAAACGCTCATTTTCAACAGTTATGTCGGCGGCGCCTGCATTTTTGAATATAATAACGGCGCAACCGAAGTGCTGCGCATAAACGACCGTTACTGCAAGGAGTTCGGAGGAATAATTCCCGAAGGAACGGAGATTTCCGACGTCGGAATTTCAAGATATATAATTCCCGCCGACAGGGATAAGTTTTTTAAGACCTTAAAGCTTGCCGCAGACGCCGATAAGGAGCAGACCTGTGAGGTAAGAGCGTGCGGAAACGGCAAAAACGAACACCTCAGAGTTACCGTGAGAGTAATAGCAAGAACCGACGAAAGGCTGCTCTTTTATGCGGTTGTTGTCAATACCACCGAACTTCATGAGGCTCAGGCAAATGAACGAAACGCATCAAAACAGCTCAACACCATTGTTGACAGTATAAACGGCAGCGTAATAGTGTCGCTTTACCACGCCTTTGACGATATTGATATTATTTATCTCAACGACGGTTTCTATTCGATGTTCGGATATACAAAAGAGCAGTACGAAACCGAAGTCGCGTTTATAAACGATCTCATTTTGACCGATGACCGCGCATATGCTTCCCAAATGGCGGAAAAAGTAAATAATACGCATAAATCGCTGACATATGAATGCCGCTGCCGCAAACGTGACGGCAGCATAATCTGGGTTCAGATGACAAATTCGCTCATATCGCTTGACGGCATTTCGGATAAAGTTCTTCTCGGGGTGGCAACGGATATAACTTCTCAGAAACTTCTCGTGCAGAAAGAAGCCGAAATAAGCGATAAACTCGGAGCAGTCCTCAATACCGCAGAAAACGGAATAACTGCGGCAACCGTCGAAAACGGGAAGGTTTCGTTTATTATAGCGAACGATAAGTTTTATGAGATACACGGCTTACCCAAAGGACGTGCGGAAGATATATCAATGGAAGTATTGAAAGGACTTACTCATGACAGCGACAAAAAGCTTGTAAGAGAAAAGATCAAAGACGCGTTCGCAAACGGTAAGAAACTTGATATAGTTTACAGAATAGTCCGTCCCGACGGAAATACAGTCTGGTTAAAGACGATAAGCGCGACGACAAATATATCAGGAATTTCAAAGCCTGTATATGTCACGGTATTTTCGGACGTTTCCGACGAAATAAACGCGTACGGCAGACTGAAATTCTTAAATGATTCCGCACATGAAATTCTCGCTCAGCACGATACCGATATGGCAATACAGCATACTCTTATGAAAATGCTCGATTATTTCGGAGCAAACCGCGCATATGTGTTCGAGTTTGATTATTCCGACGGCACCACAAGCAATACATATGAAGTGTGCGCACCGGGTATTGAAAAAGAAATTGACCTTTTAAAGAAAATACCTGTCAGTACCGTTGACTGCTGGATAGAAATGTTTAAAAGAAAGGGATTTTTGGCGATAGACAATGTTCATAAAATGGAAAACGACGATAAACTGAGAAAAATACTTCTCATGCAGAATATAGAGTCTATTATCGTCTCGCCCTTGAAACGCGACGGCGAGCTTGTGGGATTTGTCGGCGTCGATAATCCTTCCAATGATGTAAACGGAGTGCAGTATCTCGCGGCTCTCGGAGATTATATTGCGGTGCTTATAACGAGGCGCGACTTGTCTGCGAAAATTGAAGAAGAACGTAAGCTTTCCGAAGAACTGCTGGATAATATTCCGTGCGGCGCGGTGCTTTATGAGTATGACGGAAAGAATATCACCGCCATACATCTCAACAAACGCTATAAGCAGATGACGGGGCGTCCGGAATACAGCCCGCGCTCAATAAGCGCACCGGTCGAGTTTGTACATCCCGACGACAGAGAAAACTTTGTCTACGATGTTATCAACGACGCTATCGTTCACAATAAATCCGTACAATGCAGCCTTCGTATAATGTGCGGAGACGGGCAGTACCGCAGATTTGAAGTCGACGCGAACATAAAGAAAAGATCTGACGGGAAATATCTTATATACGCTACATTTAAATAATAAACATAAAATTAAACCGCACCGTTTTGCGGTCGCTGATAACGGAGGAAAACAAAATGGGACTTGCCGAATTATTCGTACTTGCCGTCATGCTTTCGATGGACGCGTTTGCCGTGTCTGTCTGTAAGGGGCTTGCACTGAAAAACATAAAGCTGAAAAACGCGCTTTGGATAGGACTCTGGTTCGGCGCATTTCAGGCGATAATGCCGCTTATCGGTTTCTTTTTGGGCGTAAGCTTTAAAGGCATAGTCGAGGCGTTTGCTCCTTGGATAGCATTTGCGCTGCTTGCCCTTATCGGCGTAAATATGGTAAGAGAGGCGGTCGGAGAAGAGGAAAAGGCTGACGCGGGACTCGGCGTAAAGGAAATGTTTCTGCTTGCTGTTGCGACAAGCATAGACGCACTTGCCGTAGGAGTTTCTTTCGCAATGATGGGAAACGTAAACATCGCATATGCCGTTACTTTTATCGGCTGCGTTACATTTGTGCTTTCCGCACTCGGAGTAAAAGTCGGCAGCGTGTTCGGAACGAGATATAATAAACGCGCGCAGATTACGGGAGGCGTTGTTCTCGTGCTGCTCGGACTTAAGATCATTCTCGAACACTTCGGGGTTATTTGAAAATATATGATTTTGCCGTATTTGTATTATTTTTTGTGCCGGAGTTGTTTCCGGCACTTTTTTTTGTGAAATTCGGGCGAGAAATGAGTTGATAATCCAAGTCACGGTAAAAATTGTGCAAAATGCTGTTTTTTGTTGTATAAAGTGACGATGTTTGCATAACGGTATTGAAAAAACGCAGGCAAAATGGTAATATAACATTGTTTGAAATTTGTATTTGTTATGAATTATTTATGTATTATCGGTTCTCTGAATCTGTAATAAATACCAACAAGGAGAGAGTGAATAAATGAAACTCAAAAAACTCGGCGGAGTAATAGCAGGCTCTGCAATAGCTGCCGCTTTGTGCCTTTCTTCGTCCGCGCAGTTTGCAAAAACGCTTAAACTTGCAGACGGACAGTTCAAAGACGTAAAGAACGATGCTTGGTATGCGTCCGAAGTAAAGAACGCATATGAGCTCGGCTTTATGAACGGCACGGCAGCCGACAGCTTTTCACCCGACGGAAGCGTTACCGTTGCCCAGGGAATCACCATGGCGGCACGTGTTCACGCGCTCAACAACGGCAAGGAAGTTCCCGCAAACAGCACGACCGGAAACTGGTATGACAATGCCGTAAAGTATGCGCTTGAAAACGGTATTATATCCGAAGGTCAGTTCGACAGCTACACAAGAGACGCAAAGCGTTACGAAGTAGCCGAACTTTTCTATTCGGCAATGCCGGCAGACGCCTATAAGGCGATAAACACCGTATATTCCATACCCGACGTATCAAATGCGTCCGATTATTCGGATATGCTGCTTGTAATGTACAACGCAGGCATAGTAATGGGTTCTGACGAATACGGCAACTTCTATCCGGAAAACAACATAAAGAGAAGCGAGTGCGCGGCAATCATCAACCGTGTTGCACTTCCCGAAAACAGACTTCATAAGACGCTCAAGCATGACCGCTCCGACGACGCGTATACGCTCTGCTATAACGAGATGTATGCCGGATATAAGGAAGGTATAAACTCAGGCTGGGTTCTTGATAACCGCGGCGGAGCTCCCAGATTCTCCATTGACGGCGGATACGGCGCACTCAACGATGTAAGCACGGAATTCGGTACGGCAATGATCCGTGAATTCAACCCTGTATACTCCGGCAGAATCGTAACCGAAGCTGCATACAGCGTAAAGGGCGACGGCGTATTCCTTGAATTCAGAGACGTAAACGATAAGCCTACCTACCAGATAAAGACGGTAGACGGCGCGTGGAAGATTCTCGGTAAAGACGGAAAATATACCACAATTCTTGAAAATGCATTCGGCGAAACCGGAGCTAAGAGCTTTAATTTCAGAATTGTGACCGACCTCAATACCGGAAAGAGCACGACTTATATCAATAATAAAGACTGCGGTACATATCCGCTGCTTTCCGACAGCGTTCTCAACTTCAGATTTGCGACAGACGAAAAGTCTACCGGCGCAATCTCCGGTTCAAAAATCAATATAGTCGTAAACTACGGCGCATATGAGGACTTTACGTTCTTCGGCCCCGAAAGCGTATACGGCTGGAACGCAACAGAGGGTGCAAAGCTTACAAGCGGAGAACTCACTCTTGATGAAAATTCTTCGGCTGTAAAGAGCTTTGATAAGATCGGCGGCAAGGTTGTCGGCGAGACCTATTTCATTCTTCCCGACGGCGGCGAATTCTCTTACACACTCAAGAGCGGAGATACTGCTTCCGTAACATTTGCGGCAAAGAACGGAAAGTTCTATGCCAACGATAAGGAAGTTTATACCTATACTAAGAATATGTGGTACAGACTCAGAATTGAGGCTGATACAAAGAATTCAAGCGCAAACGTACTTCTCAACGGCAGAAGCATAGGCGAGGTCAAGCTCGGCACTTCTTCCGAAATTAATAAATTCGAGGTTAAGACAGGCGCTGCAACGACCGCAAGACTTGACTTTATGAAGGTTTACGGTCTTGTTGAGCACGCAGACTATGTTCCCGAACTACCGCAAAGGCAAACCTTGACGACTACGTTGTAGGTCTTAATATCTGCTCTCTTTGGAGAAACGGTACTCATTTCGGTTGGTCGTGCATAACTCCTTACGATGAACCCAAGACGGTTCTCGGCTACTATGATGAAGGTATGCCCGAATCGGCTGACTGGGAAATCAAGTACATGGTTGAGCACGGAATCGACTTCCAGGCATTCTGCTGGTACAGCGACCTTTCCAACGCTCCTCTTAAGGATCCCAGAAACGGCGAACAGCTCCATAACGGTTATATGTACTCCAAGTACAGCGACTATATGAAGTATACTCTCATCTGGGAGGCTGCAAACAGCGCAAGATTCCACGCAGATGCTTTCAGAAACTATGTAATTCCTTACTGGTTTGAAAACTACTTCCTCGACGACAGATATTTGAAACTTGACAATAAGATTATACTCTGCCTGTTCGGTGCAAATTGTCTTTCGCAGAGCGATTACTTCGGAAGTGAAGAAAATGCAAAAGCCGAACTTGATTACCTCGATGAAGTTGCAAAGAGCTACGGCTTCGACGGCGTTGTAATACTCGCCTGCGGCGGTCCTCAGGGCATGGGTATCGAAGGAAACTATGCGTATAACTGGGGTGCAGCCGGAAAATCTCTCCAGATCAACAAGGACAGAAACCTCAGCAACGCAACTTCAAGCAAAACCTGCTACACCGTTCCCACAATAAGCGTAGGCTTTGACAGCATACCGTGGCACGGCACAAGAAACGGCATAATGACCGTAGAAGACTTTGACGCTGCTGCAAAGTGGGTTAAGGACAGCTACCTTCCCAGATTCCAGACCAAGGGTACATGGAACGAAAGACTTGTAATGCTCTCCACATGGAACGAGTACGGCGAAGGAACATATATCATGCCTTCCGGACTCAACGGTTTCGGCTATCTCGACGCTGTAAGAAAGAACTTTACGAATCTTCCCGACGAGCATGAGGATAAAACTCCGACCGCTGCTCAGTCCGAACGCTTTAACCATCTCTATCCGCAGTATGCAAGACTGCTTCGCAGACAGGGCTGGCTCAAGTACAATAACGGCGGTTCTTTAAAGATTGAATCAGAGCTTTATGTAAACGATCTTCCGTTTATAAGTGAAATACCTTCTCAGAACAATGCCGCAGCAGGCATACTCTATCCGTTCGATCCGGCAACAGGCGAAGCATTCGCTCTTAATGTTCATTATACATGGAGAAAGGGTGCAGGATACTTAAAGATAGAGGGTAATAAGCATACTGTTGAGTATCTCGTAGGCTCTTCAAAGTATACCGTAGACGGCACCGAAAAGGATCTCGGATACACGCTCTATCTCTCCGACGGACTTCCCATGATTTCGTTCAAGGCACTTGCCGAGGCTCTCGGATATACCTCCGAAGTCAAGGACGGAAACACATACGTAAAGACAACCCAGTATGATATTTATAAGTCTGTTGCAAACAGAGAAGTCGGCGACTGGGAATTCAATGACTTTGACACAGAGGGCTGGACTTCAACCCATATGTCGCTTGAAGTTAGGGACGGAGCAATGACAATGACCGTTCTCAGCGACAAGAACAACGACCCGATCATGACCCGTTCCCAAGAGACTAAGTTTGATTCAAAGCTCTTTAAGGAATTTGAAATCAGGATGCGCTATAAGTTCACCAACGGCGAAAAACAGAGCCTTACAATGTATTTCATCACCGACAGAAATTCTCAGTGGGACGAGGCAAAGACCATCAAGATTCCGCTTGAGAAGAAAGACACCGAAGGCGAATGGGAATATTATAAGGTAGACCTTACAAAGAACAGCGCATGGAAGAATACCATAACCAACCTCAGATTTGACCCGTTCAACTCTCCCGGATACATGGAGATCGACTACATGAGGTTCATTAAGGATCCCGATTATGTACCTTCCGAACTCCGTCCTTTTGAGATTGAAAACGGCAACGCAGAGGATACATCCAATGCAACCGTATTCTACTCCAATAACGCAAAGATAA
Organism: uncultured Eubacteriales bacterium; assembly: GCA_900551295.1. Taxonomy (GTDB): domain Bacteria; phylum Bacillota; class Clostridia; order Oscillospirales; family CAG-382; genus UMGS1387. The sequence goes on from URVJ01000007.1 coordinate 29,204, forward strand.
CTATCGCCGAAGAACCCGGCAATACTTCAAACCACGTATGGTACGTAACTTCCGCTCCCGGAAAGAACTGGACATACTTCAGACAGGCTGCTCTCTTCAAGAAGGGCAAGAAGTATAATATCTCCTTTGACGTAAAACTTGTCGGAGATAATGCAAATAAGGGGCTCAAAGAAGCAGTCTTCAATCTCAATATCAGATATCCCGAAACCGGAGCGCTCAATAACTTTGACCACCTTATAAAGGCATTCAAGGTTACGACAGACGGCTGGACGCATGTTGAGGCTGAACACGTTGTCGCAAAGATGGACAGCTCGTCGGGACACGAATTTACAATCTATGCAAATCCTTCGGGAGACGCTTCGTTCACCTATATGGTAGATAATATCGTAGTTGCCGAATCCGATTCCGGACTTGCGGTTGAAGATGATAAGAAGACAGAGCAGACAACCGAAACAAAGCCCGATACCAAAAAGGAAGAGGCAGTACAGGGCGAGATTCCCGCACTTACAGACGCAGGACTTCTTACCGGCGTAACTCCTTATTCCGATAACGCGGTTATTACAAGCGTTGACGATCCTAAAGAGGCAGGCAAAAAGGTTTACTGTGTGACACCTAAGGCTGGCGAAAAGAGATGGACGTATTTCAGAGCAAAAACAGACGCTTTTGAATCTGAGGCTACATATAAGTTCTCTTATGATGTGCTTGCCGTAAGTTCGGGAGCAAACACTTCCGGCTTTACAGCTCAGATCATGGCTAACTTCAGATATAAGTCCGGAGATAAGAATGATCATGTTGTAAACCCGGTAAAGATAACTCCTTCCGAAGGCTGGATTCATGTTGAATTTGAATACAAGCTTGAAGCTGTTACAGATCCTCTCGCTACACAGGAATTTACTCTGTATACCAATCCTAACGGTGAAGATTCAGTAACTTACCTACTCAAGAATTTAAAGCTTGAGAAAAAAGCGTAAGTAAAACCAATTAAATAAAGCAGTTGCGGCACGGTGTAAAAACCGTGCCGTTGTTTTGTGCCGGAAAGTCTTGCTTTGTCACACAGAAAAGCAAAAAAATAACGGTACACGAAAAACTAAATTCCGTATACCGCTTTTGTATTTAAATTTGCAATTTTGTTTATCTGTTGAAGTACTCGTAGATAGACTCAAAAGAATACTGCTCGGCATTTTCAACCGTTTCAGCCCACTCAATAAACATACTGTTCGTAATTCCGATGTTTGTGAGCGCCTCGGTTCTTAACTGGGAAGCCTCGCCAAAAATTGACTTGACATATTTGTTTGCCGTTGTTACATTTTCGTCGAGCGCGTCGTCGCTTTGATTAAACTCTATGTTCTCAAAAATCGAGTTGTACGTTTCGGAAAAACCGTCGTAAAATCCGGCTTTGTCGTCCTCAAAGTCTATTGCATTTAAGTTTGCTGCAGGAGCTTTGGCAGGAGAAGAACCGCCGACGTTTGAAGAACTTTCGTTATTGCCGTCGTATTTCGGAAGACCGCAGATCGGTTCCGAATCAACTGAACTCTCTGCCGCGGATTTTTCCGATTCCGCTGTCTCGGCACTTTTGCCGGTATCTGTTTCGGAACCGACGTATGATACTGAGGGTGATAATGAAAACATTATGCCGCCCGTATAACCGTTGCTCTGCGCCGTGTCGGAACCGTAACCGGCTGCCGTATTGTCCGACGCACTTTTCGTTTGTTCTGAATCTGAACTTCCCGTCAGATCGGTATGCGCCACAGTACGCTTTTGTACGGTTTTGCTCTCATCGTCAGAGTTTACGTCTGTACTGTCTGTATTGACGGAGGTGCGAAATGTGACGGTAGGATTTTCGTCATTCTGAAGTGCAATTTCGTTTTTCTGTTCCGAAGTATCCTGTAATGATCTTTCCGACAAAGCATTATTGTAGCCGGATTTTTCGTTCTGTCCGTCCGAAGAAGTGAAAACACCGTTTATCGGAGTAAATCCGCTGCCGCTGTCGGATGTGTCGGCACTGTCTGAAATTTTTACATTATCGGATTTGCCCGCACTGTTTTTTGAGGAAATCATGCTTGTAAGATCGTAGCCTTTGTTTGCCGCAAAAAGTGCGATTACAATGATAAGCGCCGCAGCCGTTCCGATGTGGTGGGAAAGACGTACGCGCGGGAACATTATTGATTTCGATGTGCGGATTTCTTTCATCACACGGTCTGCAATTTCGCCGTCTTTTAAGCCGGGAATGCTGAGTCCGGATAACTCGTCTTTTATTTGTGAGTTTTGCTGAAAAAAAGCACGGCATTTACCGCACGACTCAAGATGACGTTTAAACTCATCTGTCAGTTCTTCGCCGGATAAGACGCTTATCTGTAAACTTTCGCAATCCGAAAGCTTTTCATTTTTGCTGTTGTTCATCGCCGCACACTCCTTTCATCAGCTTTTACACTTTTATAGACGTAAGTAAAACCAAAAAGTTCCGGTTTTTCTTAATAAATCTTAAAAATAATTTTCTTTTAAGAGTTGTTTCTTCAATGCTTCTCTTGCGCGGAACAGCCTTGACTTGACGGTGCCGGGTTCAAGACCCGTCATCTGCGCTATCTGTTCGTATGTGTAGTCGTTAATGTCGCGAAGCACGATTATTTCGCGGTGTTCATCCGAAAGACGCGAAACGGCAGCCCATAAAAACTGTTTTCTTTCATTTTTGAGAGCCGTCTGTTCGGGATAATTCTTCTCGTCGGTATCGGGAAGTTCAAGACCTTTGCCGTCCTCGTCGGTTTCGTCAAGACTTACGTTTTCTCCTTTTTTCTTTCTGACAAAATCGTATGCGCAGTTCTTGGCAACACGGTACAGCCACGTTGAAAAGCTGCTTTCGCCCTTGAAAGAGGAGAGCGAACGGTAAACTTTCAGAAATACTTCCTGGCAAACGTCTGCGGTATCGTCCGCACTGCCGATTATCGGGTAAACGCATGTGCTTACAAAGCGTTCGTATTTGCGCAAGAGTGTTTCAAAAGAATTTTCGTCGCCGTCCGCAGCTTTAAAGGCAAGCAGTGTATCCTCGGGGAGATCTTCGCCGTAGTTTTTCTGCTCTTTTGCCTTAAAAAACAAACCCAAATATAAGCACCTCCGTTCTTTTATAATATCATTATTAAGTATATCACGTTTCAAATACTTTTTCAAGTGTAAAATGCAACAATCCGCAAACGATTTGAAAATATTGCGTTGCGCAACGCTTACAAAATCAAAAGACGCAGCAGCAATTTTTAAGAATGCCGCAGCGCCTCGTTTTTTGGTTATTCGATTACTATTTCAAGGCTTTCAAACAGATTTGATACTTCGGGATAGCAGAAACGCGCTCCTTTCAGAAAATTTGTCAGCACGTCTATCCTGTACCCGTATGCGTCCCTGAAATCGCACTTTTTTAAGTCGCATTTGAAAAATTCTGTTTTTGCAAGATCGCAGCCGTAAAAGCTTGCGTCCGAAAGATCACATTCCGCAAAGAGCGTGACCGAAATTGAGTTTCCTTTAAAGTCAAAACGTCTGAAATTCATATTTGCAAACGTGTTGTATTTTAAATTGCAGTTTTTAAAGGCTTCGACCGGCTTTGCAAAACGGCCGCTTGAACATAATGAAAGCCAGCTGACGCCGTAAAGCGCACAGCCTTTAAAATTGCAGCTCACAAGCACGGAATTGTCGTCGCTCGGGTTAATAATGCTGCATGAATCAAAGGTGCAGAGAGAAAATTTTACCTTTTTGACAAGCGTGTTTTCAAAACGGCAGTTTTTAAAGGTGCAGCTTTCAAACTCAATGTTCTCCGCAGTGCTGTCGAGAAGATTCAGATTTTCAAACAGCCTGTCCTCGTAATAGTTGTACTCTGCCATATAACTCAGTCGTCAACACGCGTGCCGAGAATTTCTACGTTGTCGCGGAAGAACTGTTCAAAGCGTCCCTCGTCGAGTGCGGCGCGTATTTTTTCCATGAGCGTGTTGTAGAAATAGAGGTTGTGAAGAACGCAGAGTCTCATTCCGAGAAGCTCGCGCGCCTTGAAAAGATGTCTGATGTAGGCTCTCGTGTAGCTTCTGCACGCCGGACACTGACAGCCTTCCTCGATAGGACGCGGATCGCGTTCGTACTTTGCGTTGTTTAAGTTCATGAATCCTCTTGAGGTAAAGAGATTGCCGTGACGGGCGTTTCTGCTCGGCATAACGCAGTCGAAGAAGTCAACTCCGCGGCGCACAGCCTCAAGAATGTTTACGGGAGTACCGACGCCCATTAAGTATCTCGGCTTGTCCGTCGGCATAAACGGCTGAACGACATCTATAATGTTGTACATTTCCTCTGCGCTCTCGCCGACCGCAAGACCGCCTATCGCATATCCGTCAAGACCTTCAAATTCTGCGATCTGCTTCATGTGATCCGCACGCAGATCCTCGTATGTCGAGCCCTGATTTATGCCGAAAAGCATTTGTTTGGGGTTTATCGCACCCGGTTCTGCATTGTTTTTCTTAACTTCGTCAATGCATATTTTGAGCCAGCGCGCGGTTCTCGCACAGGAGTTTTTCGCGTAGTTGTATTCCGCAGGGTTTGCAACGCATTCGTCAAACGCCATGGCAATGGTAGAGCCGAGATTTGCCTGTATTCTCATGCTCTCCTTGGGTCCCATGAAAATGCGCTTTCCGTCCATGTGAGAGGCAAATAAAACGCCCTCTTCGCTTATTTTGCGCAGTACCGCAAGGGAGAACACCTGAAATCCGCCGCTGTCGGTGAGAATGGGACCTGACCAGTTGAAAAACTTGTGCAGACCGCCGAGATCGCGGATAACGTCGTCGCCGGGACGTATGTGCAGATGGTAAGTGTTGGATAATTCGACCTGGCATTTGATTTGTCTTAAGTCGTCTGTCGATACGGCACCCTTTATGGCAGCCGATGTGCCTACGTTCATGAATACCGGCGTTTGTATTGTTCCGTGCGGAGTTACAAATTCGCCTCGTCTTGCAAGACCTTCCTGCTTTAAAAGTTTAAACATTGATTTTTTCGCCTTTCAGTATATGATGATTCATGTTCTGTCGAACATTTTGTTGAGCTTGTCGTGTGAGATCTCGTGAATTACGGGTCTGCCGTGCGGGCAGTAAAGCACGGCGTCGTTACCGAAAACCTCGTCTATTATCATTTTGTTGTCTATGTCGGTGTGCTTGTCTCCGCCCTTGATTGCGGCGCGGCAGGCAGCAGTGAACAGCGCGCGGTCGAATATTTCTCCTGCGGAACGGTTGTTGCCTTCGGCAAGCTTTCCGGCAAGGAAAGTAAAGACGTCTTTTGCGTCGGAGTGGCGTATCGGCGTCGGAATGGCGCGTATTATAAAGCTGTCTGTGCCGAAATCGTCAAACTCAAATCCGATCTTTTCAAAGTATTCCTTGTTTTCACGTGCGCACACAGCCTCTTTCGGCGTAAGGAATACGTTTATTCCCTCAAGAAGAAACTGAGATGAATGTTCGTAATCGGGATTTTTCAGCCTTTCGTATATAATACGTTCGTGAGAGGCGTGCTTGTCGATTATGTACATGCTCTGCTTGTACTGAACAATCAAATATGTATCGAAAACCTCGCCTATGTATATCGGCTTTTGTCTGAAAGCGGTTGAGGTAATCTCGCCCTGCTTTTCAAAAATCCTTTGCGGTACTGTGTCTGATACCGATTTGACTTCATTTTCGGTTTTAACGGAAACACTGCTGTCAGCGGCAATATCCGTAATTTTAAATGCACTTTTTGCCTCGTCCGCAGTTTTTTGCGCCCCATTTAAGCCGAAAGCCTGTTTTGTTTCGGATTGTTCATTAACACTTTGACTTTTTTCATATTCGCCGAAAACCATATTCGGAAGTTCGGCAGATTTGGTTTGTACCTCGTTCTGCCCGTCCTTGCCGGAATCGGATTGCGGAAGATCCGGAACGTAAAGCGCACCGTTATCCGTAATCTTTATGCCGTTTTCGTAATGCGGCAAAGCAGAGACGTTATTTTTTTGCTCCGTATTAGTTTGTAATGCCGCGTCGCTTTGTACTTGATTGTTGTATACAGGTACACTTTCCTGCACGGGAATTTCCGCGCTTTTTGAAAGCGCTGCCGGAACTTCGGAAATGTGTTCTTTGGTTTCCTGTGCGGAGGGGCGTTTTTCTTCGGCAGACGCACTTTCCGAAACAATCGAATTTCTTTCAAACTCCGTAAAGGTAACTCCCGCCGAAACGGCGTTCTTGACGGCAAAATATACCGCGTCGAAAATTCTTCTTTCGTCGGAGAATTTTATCTCCAATTTTGCCGGGTGAACGTTTACGTCAACGAGCCTGAAATCTATGTCGCAGAACAGCACGCACGCAGGAAATTTTCCGGTAGGGCAGAAACCTCTGAAACCCTCTTCGAGTGCCGCAAGCATGGTTCGCGAACGAATGTATCTGTTGTTTACGAAAAAGTTCTGCATATTGCGGTTTGGACGGCAGAATTCGGGTTTTCCGATATAGCCGTGAATCTTAACTCCCGAATATTCGTAATCTACGGGTAACAGCGCTGCCGCAAATTCGCGTCCGAGCGCAGAATATATCGCGCTTTTGAGATTTCCGTCGCCGGGAGACTGCAATTTAACATTGTTGTCCGAAATAAACGTAAGAGCAATGTCGGGACGCGACAGAACGAACTTTTCGCACACCGCAAGCACCGAAAGCGCCTCCGTAGAATCTTTTTTCAGAAATTTGCGTCTTGCCGGGACGTTTTCAAATATGTTCTGAACCGTGATGGTGGTTCCGTAGGGACAGCCCGCGTCCTCAAGCACCGTCTGCTCGCCGAAATCGCACTCGAACAGCGTTCCCGAAACCTCTTCTTTGCACGACGTAAGTATTCTCACCCTTGCAACGGAGGATATTGCAGCAAGAGCCTCACCGCGGAAACCGTACGTCATTATGGCTTCAAGGTCGCTGCCTGTCTTTATCTTGCTTGTAGCGTGTCTCATTACGGCTTTCGGAACATCTTCGCGCGACATTCCCTTGCCGTCGTCAGTAACCCTTATAAAGGTCGTGCCGCCGTTCTTGATTTCGACCGTCACGTTCTTCGCGCCCGCGTCGGCACAGTTTTCAAGCATTTCCTTTATTGCCGAGGACGGACGTTCCACAACTTCGCCGGCTGCTATTAAGTTTGCCGTTTGTTTGTCGAGAATGTTGATTATGCCCAAAAGTTCTCTCTCCTCCTTTGCACGTAAATAGAGCGCATATATTCTGTCGTAATGTGCGCATAAATACCTTATTATAAAATCTAAATTTAATTCTACCACATTTTTCGTCTTTTGTAAACAAGTTTTGAGTTATTTGATTAAATTCGCCTTTTTGGTATTATTTTTCGGTAAAATAAGCTTTTGATAAAAATATTTCTTGTAAAATAAGCAAAAGTATTGTATAATAGGGTAAATAATTATCGGGAGTAACTGTAAATGAGTAAAGATATAGGAATAGATCTCGGAACGGCAAATGTGCTTGTATATGTAAAGGGCAAGGGAGTAGTGCTTGAAGAGCCGTCCGTCGTTGCCGTTGAAAAGGAAAGCGGCAAAGTGCTTAAAGTCGGAAAAGAGGCGCAGGCGCTCTTGGGACGAACACCGGGAAATATTCTCGCGGTAAAACCGCTTGAGGACGGCGTTATCTCGCAGTACGACGTCACCATGAAAATGCTTAAATACTTTATCAGAAAGTCCGTCGGCACGGGATTTTTCAAACCGCGCGTAATGATATGCGTTCCGAGCGGCATAACCGAGGTTGAGGAAAGGGCAGTGTGTGATGCGGCTCTCGCGGCAGGCGCAAAAAAGACTTATCTTATAGAAGAACCTTTTGCCGCAGCGATAGGCGCAGGTATCGACGTATCTAAACCCAACGGCAATATGGTCGTTGATATAGGCGGAGGTACGACCGACGCCGCCGTAATATCCTACGGAGATATAGTGACCAGCGAGTCCGTAAAGGCTGCCGGAAATAAGCTTGACGAAGCGATTGCAAAGTATATACGCTATAAGTATAATGTGCTTATCGGCGAGAGAACGGCGGAGGATATAAAGAAACAGATAGGTTCTGCGTTTCCGCTCGACAAAGAATACGTAATGGACGTAAAGGGCAGAGATCTCAAAGAAGGACTGCCCAAGATGATAACCATAAATTCGGCTGAGGTAAGAGAGGCTGCGGAACCCGTCGTAAAGCAGATAGTTACGGCTGTTCTTCACGTAATAGAACGAACTCCGCCCGAACTTGTCGGCGACGTTGCCGCAAACGGAATAGTGCTTACGGGCGCCGGAAGCCTGCTTTACGGAATTGACCGCCTTATAGAGCATGCAACCGGAATACGCACATATATTGCGGAAAATCCGTCTGCCTGCGTTGTTCTCGGAACGGGAAGATACCTCGACAATCTTCAGGTTCTGCCCGAAGGGACGATAAATATTTCGCGCCGCAGACAGCAAAGACTTTAAAATGCGCGAATAAATAAAAATTGACTGCGGCTTTTACGCCGCAGCCTTGCATATATGATTTTCGGCTTTGCCGTTTTCAGCAAAGTCCCAGGGAATGGAGATAGTCAAAGCTCTTCTTTAAGCACTCGAACTGATCTTCGCCGTAGCAGCTGTCCTGTTCGACGAACGCATATTCCGTGCCGTTGTCAACGGCAGCCTTGATGATGGACTCAAAGTCAAGCAGTCCGCTTCCTACCGGTGCAAAGCGTTTCTCGCCGTCGGGTAGTATTACCATGTCTTTTAAATGTATGCAGGGAATTCTGCCGGATAATTTCTTTAACCATTCGACAGGATCATGACCGGCAGCCTTTACCCAGTAAGTGTCAAGCGTAAAGCCCATTTCGTCGGGAGCAAAGGTTTTCATGAGATATTCCATTGCGGTTTCGCCGTCAATTTCTATGAATTCCTTGTCGTGGTTGTGGTACATGAAGTAGCAGCCGTTGTCTTTCATGATTTTTGCGGCGTTAAGATAATTTTTTGTAAAATCGTACCATATGTCTTTGGATTTGCTTAGATGCTCGCTGAAAATTCCGGGCATGGAGCCGATGCCTATGTATTTGCAGCCGAAAATTTTGTGTTCTTTTATGACGTTCTCGGTGTCGGTGCTTATTCTTCCCATATCGTAGTGGGTAAGATCGCAGGTAAGGCCGTTTTTGTCAAGTTCTTCTTTTAACCATTCCGGCTCGTATTTGCAGGTTCCTGAAACCTGAACCGATTTGTATCCTATGTCGGCGATCTTTTTGAGACATTCGGATATGCCTTCCGTGTTTTTTGTAAGATCGTGTACCGTATACATCTGTGCGCCGATTTTCATAAATAAACCCTCTTTTCATCAGAATATGTTTTTTGTATTTATTGTCGGTTGACATTCTCTCTGTTTGCTATTATAATATTATTGAAAATATTTTTCAATGGATTATTTTAAGATAAACTATGCATATTTGTGTTTTTAAACTGTTTTTAAAAAATAATTCGGAGGTTTGCATATGCCCGACGTAAGATATTTTATACATTACCTTGCCAAAAGAAGCTGCATTGCGGAAAAGATAGACGATTTTGAGCCGCTTACATACTGCGACCTTACTTTTGTAATAGACGGAAGCCTGAATTACCGCATTAACGGTCAGAGCTTTACGCTCGGTCCGGGGGACGCAATGTTTTGTCCCGAGGGCGGAATAAGAAAGCGTGAAAAGGGCACGGAACGGACAAACTATATATCTATAAACTTTCGCTGCTCAGGTTCAGACGTTCCGCTCATGCCGTACTGTATGCGAGATATATACTGTCACGATATAGATTATTGCGTTTCAAAACTGCTTGGAATATACTATCAGAACGGAAAATATACGCTGAAAAAGTGCAGTTGTCTGATTGAATATGTGCTGTTTGAGATGCTTGAACGGCTTTCCGACGAGGAGGAAAACAGGCACGTCGCGCTCATGAAACGTTATATTTCCTATAATTGGTACAGAAAAATAAGCCTCGATGAAATTTCGGAGGCTGCGCATCTGAGCCGTTCGTACTCGTCCGCCGTGTTCAAAAAGACGGTCGGAATGTCTATAAGCGACTATATTATAGATATACGTATAAGCAGAGCGTGTGAAATGCTGAGATTTTCCGACGAGTCGGTTGCGGATATTGCCGATAAGACGGGATTTTGCGATATTTTCTATTTCAGCAAGACCTTTAAACGCATAAAAGGTATCTCTCCGCTTCAGTATCGCTCAATGAAATGATGTAAAAACGAAAGGAATGTAAATGAAGAAAAAGTTTTTCCTTCTGCAAAAAAATAAAGACGGCTTTACACGAACGCAAAGCATAATATATGATTTTTTTATGCCGCTGATGCTTGTAATATCAGCCGTGATATGCGGAGTTCTGTCGCTGATGCTTGCATACGGGCAGTATGAAAGAGTGCTGTTTTACAGCTATTTTTCAAATCCGTTTATATTGTTTCTCAACATTCTGCCGACGGTGCTTATGTCGCTTGTTTTGTGGGGACTTTGCGGCAGGGCTTGGATCGCAAACCTTGTTTCGTCCGTCATAACTCTCGGATTTACGTCGGCAGACTACTATCTTCTCAAATTCCGCGACGATCCGCTGATGTTTTCCGACGTAATGTATGTAAGAGAGGCGGCGCAGATTAATTCAAGATACGATATGACTCCCGGTAAGCGTATGATATTTGCATATGTGATTTGTATTGTTCTTACCGTACTTCTGTTTTTCTTTGCACGCAAGAAGCCCAAAGCCGGAATACGGATACCCGTGACGGTTCTTGCTGTGCTCTTGGCATTTGTTCCGGTCAAAAATCTTTATACTGACGCCTATATTTATGATGTAAAAACGGCGAACTACGAATATATAAACCACTGGTCGTCAACGCAGAACTTTGTTTCAAAGGGCTTTGTATATCCGTTTCTTCACAGCGTATCCGACGCATTTCCGAAAGCTCCCGACGGTTATTCCGAAAAGGCGGCAAAAGAAATACTTTCCGCTTATACCGATTCGGATATACCCGAAGAAAAAAGAGTCGATATAATCGCGGTAATGCTTGAAGCATATAACGATCTTACGCTGCTCGGCGTTGACGGAATAGACCAAAGCGTTTATAAAGCGTACCACGATCTGCTTGACGAGTGCTATCACGGACGCCTTGTGACAAATATCTTTGCCGGAGGCACCATCGATACCGAACGCGCGTTTTTAACGGGATATTCGACGCTCGGCAATTTCAGACACGATACAAATTCTTACGTGCGCTATCTTGAATCGCAGAATTATTACGCCGACGGAAGCCACCCGTGCTACCGCTGGTTCTACAACCGCCTTAACGTGAATAATTATCTCGGCTTCAAGAACTATTACTTCTACGAGGACTATTACAGCACGCTGTCGTCTACGATTGCCGTGGATTCGATAGTATTCCCGGAAATAAAGAATTTCTATGACCGCGAAAAGGATTCGGGACAGAATTATTTCGGGTTTCATGTAACTTATCAGGGACACGGCCCGTACTCGGCTGAAAGTCTCGACTGGGTATCTCAGCCGGTGTTTTCAAACCCGGCAGTCGGAGAGGCTTCGTCTGTCATACTAAATAACTATCTCGGCTCGGTATCAAATACGGCGGAAAATATAGTAAACCTTGTAAATGAGCTGAAAAAAGAGGATAAACCCGTTTTGTTCGTATTCTTCGGCGACCATAAACCGTGGCTCGGAGACGGTAACAGCGTTTATAACGAACTCGGAGTTGATCTTGACGTGTCAGAGTACGACGGATTTATGAATTACTATTCCACTGAATACGCAATTTTTGCAAACGACGCCGCAAAAGAGCTTCTCGGCAATGATTTTGTCGGAACGGGACCGACAATAAGCCCGTGCTTTTTAATGAATGAACTTTTTTCTGAATGCTCGTATGAGGGAAACGCGTATATGAAGTTTACAAACTACGTCAGAAGTTTGCTTCCCGTAATAAACAAAAACGGATTTATCGACGAGAACGGAAATTTCTACACCGACGAAGACGATCTTGATGAACAGCATAAAGAGGCTTTGCACAAGTTCAGAATTGTGGAAAAATACGTGTCGGATAACTTCTCAAAGTAAAACACTTTAAGAAACTGTAAACAAAACGCCGCATTAATGAATTATTTTAAATTTTTGTATTGATTTGCTGTTATGTGTTGACATATTCGGCTTTGCATAGTAAAATACTTTCATACACGAAAGAACACAGGTGACGGATAATGAAAATGTTTGATCTTATCAAAACTTATTTTTATTATTATTACGGCTTTGCTTTTAATACGGCAAGGTCTTTCGTCGTTGTGCCTTCGGCTGCGTAACAAAAAAGCAGTACATTGTTGATGTGCGAAAGACCGCGGTGATGAAAATTTCACTGCGGTTTGTTTTTTTGTTACAATATGATATGTGAAAATAAAAATAAAGGGTGGTATAATTATGACAGTGGGAATCGTGGGACTCGGACTTATAGGTGCGTCTCTTGCAAAGACAATAAAAAAGCATACGGACTTTGCGGTAATGGGATATGACATTTCCGAGGAAGTAATGGAATCGGCGCTAATCGACGGAACGATAGACGAGAGGCTTAATCTCGGCGGAGAGCATTGCGATATGATACTTGTCGCGCTGTATCCCGACGACGTCGTGGATTTCGTAAGCAAAAACGCAGATCTGTTTAACGATACGATAGTCATCGACTGCGGCGGCACAAAGAAAAAGGTCTGCGACAATCTTTTCCCGATTGCGCGCGAGCATGGATTTACCTTTATCGGCGGACATCCTATGGCAGGTATAGAAAAATCCGGATATGCCGCGTCAACCGACAGTATGTTCGACGGCGCGTTTATGATTCTCGTGCCCGACGAAGGCATTGATAAGATGAAACTTGACTACGTAAAGATGTTCTTTATCTCGATAGGCTTTCACAGAATAACGCTTACTACCGCAAAGGAACACGACGAGATAATAGCGTATACCTCTCAGCTTGCGCACGTCGTGTCAAGCGCATATGTAAAAAGCCCGACGTCGGTAAGAAACCTCGGATTTTCCGCAGGCAGCTTTAAGGATATGACAAGAGTTGCGTTCCTTAACGAACCTATGTGGACTGAGCTGTTTTTCCAGAATAAAGAATTTCTGTTAAATGAAGTTGATATTTTCATAGAGAATATGAAACAGTACCGTGAGGCTCTTGCAAACCTTGACAGAGATAAGATGATGTCGCTGCTTGCAGAGGGCAAGAAACAGAGAGTAGCCGCGTGGACTGCGGTTTCGCAAAAGAAATAAGAATAATTTTTACCCGGAGGCAAATCATGACCGTAACGCTTGATCCAAAGACTATACTCGGAGGAACGCTGGATATAATTTCCTCAAAATCGGATATTCACCGCTGCATAATCTGTGCGGCATTTGCGGATAAGGAGACAGAAATAGAATTCTGCGGACTTTCAAAGGATATACTCACAACCGTCGAATGCGTCGAAAAGCTCGGAGCAAAGGCAGAGTTCAACGATAAAAGAGTAAAGATATATCCTGCCGATGTCTCGGCAATACGTCAGGGACTTGTGCTCGATTGTCACGAGAGCGGAACTACCGCACGTTTTCTCTTGCCGATAGCGGCGCTTGTGTGCAGAAACTGTACCGTTACCGGAAGCGGAAGACTTCCCGAAAGACCGTTCAGCGCGCTTTGCAAGTCGCTTGAAGAACACGGAGCGCAGTTTTCGTCGGAAACTCTGCCCATAACCGTTAATAAGCCTAACGGCGGCAAAGGCACATATAAGATACCCGGAAATATCAGCTCTCAGTATGTAAGCGGACTGCTGCTCATGCTTGTTCTCGCAGGCGGCGGAAAGGTTGAGCTTACGACTCCGCTTGAGTCTGCCGGTTATGTAGATATGACGGTGTATACGCTAAAGCGTTTCGGCGTCGATGTAACTTGCGAAGACGGAAAATATACCGTGCCGGAAGGACAGAAGTTTGTTTCTCCCGGAAGAATAAAAGCGCAGGGCGACTGGTCAAGTGCGGCGTTCTGGCTGTGTGCCGACGCACTCGGTGCAAACGTGTCGCTTAAAGGACTTGACGTAAACTGCCCGCAGGGCGACAGAATAATACTTGATTATCTTGAAAAATTCGGTGCGGATAAGAAAATAAACGGCGATACGGTGTCTGTCGAGGCCGCGCGCTTAAAGGCAATAGAGATAGACGCAAAGAACTGTCCCGATCTTGTTCCCGTGCTTGCGGTTACGGCATGCGCCGCAAAAGGCACTACAATAATAAAAGGCGCTGCAAGACTGCGGCTTAAAGAAAGCGACAGAATAGAGTCTACCGTAAAGATGCTGAGAAGTCTCGGAGCAGACGCAGACGCACTTCCCGACGGCATGACAATACGCGGAAAAGGATACCTTGACGGCGGCGAGGTTGACGGCTGCAACGATCATCGTATCGTAATGTCCGCTGCGGTCGCGTCGCTTATCTGCCGTTCCCAGGTGGTCATAGACGGTGCGAGAGCCGCCGAAAAATCCTATTCGACGTTCTTTAACGATTTCGATAAGCTGACTTTGAAAAAATAATTTCGGAGAAAGAAAACTATGAATACATTCGGCGAAAAAATCAGAGTTACCGTGTTCGGACAGTCCCATGCTCCGGCAATAGGCGTGACGGTTGACGGACTTCCGTGCGGAGTGAGCATAGACCAAGAAGAACTTTATAAATTCATGCTGCGGCGCGCACCCGGAACCTCAAATACGTCCACATCGCGTAAAGAGGCGGACAGACCCGTTATTGTTTCGGGACTTAACGATAAAGGACTTACCTGCGGCGCTCCGCTTACCGCGCTCATTTATAATTCCGACGCACATTCAAAGGACTATTCCGAACTGTTTATGCGTCCGCGTCCGTCGCACGCTGATTTTCCGGCATGGATAAGATACGGAGAAAACTACGATATACGCGGCGGAGGACAGTTTTCCGGCAGACTTACCGCACCGCTTTGCATTGCCGGAGGAATACTCATGCAGATACTCAAAGCAAAGGGAATACATATCGGTGCGCATATACTTTCGGTAAACGACGTAAGGGACTTCGGATTTGACATGGCAAATGTTTCGGCAAATGAGCTTGAAAACATAAAGTCAAAGAATTTTCCGACTATTGACGACGCTGCCGCAGAGAGTATGAAGGAAAAAATACTTTTTGCAAAGCAGAATCTCGATTCCGTCGGAGGTGTTGTGGAGTGTGCGGTCGTCGGACTTGAACCGGGACTCGGCGAGCCTGAGTTTTGCGGAATTGAGAACGCCGTTTCACAGGCGGCTTTTGCAATACCTGCGGTAAAGGGAATAGAATTCGGTTTAGGCTTTGAAAGTACGCTGCTTTACGGCTCGGAGAACAATGACGAATATGCTTTTGACGGGCAAAAAACTGTAACGCTTACAAATAATGCCGGCGGTATCTGCGGCGGAATGACAACGGGTATGCCGATAGTTTTCAGAACGGCGTTCAAACCTACACCGTCGATTGCAAAGGCGCAGAACAGCGTTGACCTTGCGTCGCATGAAAATATAAAGCTTGAAATAAAGGGCAGACACGATCCTTGCGTTGTCGTAAGAGCAGTGCCTTGCGTTGAGGCGGCTGCCGCAATAGCGATAAGTCAGTTTGTACTTTGATATATGGGAGAATTTAAAGACATGGAGCTTTCGGAACTCAGAAAACAGATAGACGCGATAGATGATGAACTTGTATCGCTGTTCTTAAAAAGAATGGACGTATCGGGCGAGGTCGCAAAGGCGAAAATGCAGAGCAATACCGCCGTTATGGACAGCGGCAGGGAACGCGCAATAGTCTCGCGCCTTACAAAGGGACTCGACGACGATACCGCAAACTATGTGTCGGTGCTGTATTCGACGATATTTGAAATAAGCCGCGCAAAGCAGAGAAAAATGCTCTCTCACGACACAAAACTTGCCGATGAGATAAAGGAAGCAAAGCTTTCGACCGACGAGCTGTTTCCGTATGCCGCCGACGTTGCGGTTCAGGGCGTTGAGGGTGCATATTCCCAGCACGCCTGCGACAGACTTTTCGTAAGACCCGATATAACCTATACCGAAAACTTCAAGGACGTCTTTAAGCTTGTCGATTCCGAAAAGTGCAGATACGGCGTCGTTCCGATAGAAAACAGCCTTCACGGCTCTGTCGGCGAGGTATACGATCTGCTTAAAGAATATAAAGATAAGATTCATATAGTGAGATGCGTGAGAATACCGATATATCATTCTCTGCTTGCCAAGAAAGGCGCTCAGCTTTCGGATATAAAAAAGGTGTATTCACACAGCCAGGCGATAGGGCAGTGCAGCGAATTTCTCGCGTTGCACCCCGATATTGAGGTGAATGTCTGCAAGAATACTGCGGCAGCCGCAAAAATGGTAGCCGAAAGCGACAGAGGAGATATTGCCGCAATTTCGTCAGCCGACTGCGCAGAGCTTTACGGACTCGGAATACTCAAAACCGATATACAGAACAGCGATAATAACCATACGCGCTTTATCTGCATATCAAAAAAATTAGAAATATATCCCGGTGCGTCAAAAATAGGCATAATGTTCACCGTAAAGCATAAAGCCGGCAGCCTTTTCAATATGCTTGCGCGCTTTGCGTGCCTCGGAGTAAACCTCACAAAGCTTGAGAGCCGCCCCATAAAGGGCAGGGATTTTGAATTCATGTTCTATGCCGAAATGGATATATACGGACTTTCGCCGGCACTTTTGTCATTCCTTTGCGAGCTTGACGACAGACCTGAAGAATTTGTATTCTTGGGCAATTATTCGGAAATATGACGTTTTTTATATAAGGGGCGATTTGTTTTGATAACATACGGACTTTGCGGAAAAACACTTAAACACAGCTATTCAAAGCTGATACACGAAAAACTCGGAAACGGCGAATACAGACTTCTTAATCTCGAAAAAGACGAGTTTTACGAACTGCTCGAATCGCGTTCCTTTAAAGCCTGCAACGTGACTATTCCGTACAAAAAGGACGCATACAGCCTCTGCACCGTGCTTTCAAAAGAGGCGCAGAGCATAGGCAGCGTAAATACCGTCGTCAATAAAAACGGGGTGCTTTACGGATATAATACCGACTATGCGGGCTTTGAATATATGCTGCGCCGTGCCGGAATTACGCTTGAGAATAAAAACGTCATAATACTCGGAACGGGCGGCACAAGCCTTACGGCACAGGCAGTCGCAAAGGACGGTGCGGCAAAGAGCATAACTGTCGTTTCGAGAACGGGAAAAGTTAATTATAACAATGTGTACGATAAGACCGATACCGAGGTAATAATCAATACGACTCCTGTCGGAATGTATCCGGATAACGGCAGATGCGCCGTCGATGTTTCAAAATTCCCGAAACTTTGCGCGGTGGTTGACGTAATCTATAATCCGCTCAAAACAAAAATTCTTGCCGACGCGCAAAAACTCGGCATAAAGAATACCGGAGGACTGCCGATGCTCGTATATCAGGCAGTAAAGGCGCATGAACTTTTCTTTGACACAGAGGTTCCTGCCGATGTTCCCGAAAAGATACTCTCAGAATGTCTGTTTGAAACGGCAAATATCGTACTTGTCGGAATGCCCGGCTGCGGAAAGACAAGTATCGGCACGGAGATTGCCAAAAAGCTCGGACGCGTGTTCCTCGATACCGATAAGTTTGTTGAGCAAAGCGGTCTGACAATACCCGAAATATTTGAACGCTACGGCGAAAAAGATTTCAGAAACCGTGAGACCGAGGCTGTCAAAATGCTTACCGCACTTTCGGGAAAGGTAATAGCAACCGGCGGAGGCAGTGTGCTGGATAGTGAAAACGTCCGAATGATGCACCAGAATGGAATTGTAGTTTATATCAAGCGCCCTCTTGATAAGCTTGCGACGGACGGCAGACCTTTAAGCGACGGCGGAATTGAAAAGCTGCAGAAACTGTTTGAGCAAAGGCGCGAGGTTTACCAAAATGTAAGCGATATCGAGGTCGAAACCGACGGAGATATACAAAAGTGCGCCGAGAATATAATTGACGGCGTAAAAAAGAATATCGCGGTTCTCTGTCCCGGGAACGCCGCGGAGGAGTAATTAAAATGAAAATACTCGTAATAAACGGCCCGAACATAAATATGCTCGGCATAAGAGAAAAGAATATCTACGGCACAAAGAGCTATGCGGATCTCTGTGAAATGCTTGAAAAGAAAGCAAAAGACGAAAACTTTGAAATCAAGCTTTTTCAGTCAAACCATGAGGGCGATATAGTCGATGAAATACAGAGCGCGTATCAAAAATACGACGGTATAGTAATAAACCCTGCCGCGTACACCCATACAAGCGTCGCAATACTCGACGCGCTCAAAGCTGTGTCTGTTCCGGCAGTAGAGGTTCACATCTCGGACGTTGATTCAAGAGAGGATTTCAGGCAGATCTCCTACGTTTCACACTACTGCTTTAAGACGATCAAAGGCGAAGGTTTTGACGGATATATTCACGCGATAGACGAGATAGCAGCGTATATAAAAAAGTAAATAACATAAAAAATAAAAAAGCTAAGCGCGCGTTAAACGTACTTAGCTTGATTTTTTGCCTTTCGCGGCACATTTTGCCGTGCTTGCTTTTACTTTTTGCCGTTTTCTTCGGGCGTCGGGAAGATTACGAGAAAGCTCGATTCTCCGAAACGTTCGCTGAGATTTAAGAAACCTTTTTCGTCAGCAGTGCAGGGTTCTTCCGAGGTGTATAAACCGTCTGAAACAATGCGTGCCGTGTAGTTTTTGCCCTTTTCAAAGCCGCCGATCTTCAGTCTTACTGCGTCGGAACAGCTTGCCGTGACGATGACGTTTTCCGCACCGAATAAAAATCCGTATGAGTTGGTGCCGAAGCCAATGTTTTTTATTCCGGCATATCCCGTGTATTCTCCGAGATTGGGATCTGCCGTGAGAACGCTGCCGTCGGTATCTGCGCCGAAAAGACCGTATACAGCCATGCTTGCCGCGGCTCCGCACTCGGCATATCCGTTTACCGAAAGCGTTTCGGGACTTGAGATAAGCAGCTTTCCGTCAGTATAGCAGGCGGCAAAGTCCGTAAAGCGGTTCAAAAAGCTCTTTTTGGAAATTTTCGCACGCGCGGCAAGGTCATAGTATTCCGTAACCAGCGACGCGCCGCCGTTCTGCCAGTATTTTCCGAAAGCCGCGGTCGAAGATAACGGGAAGTTGCCGTTTACATAGTCCCACCAGCTATCGCTTGCATTTATCGTGGTGGAACGCGGAGCAAATCCGAACGCATATATGTCTGCACCTGTCGAAGTGTCGCTTGAAACTTCGGTCTTGCCGTCAATCCACGAAAGAATTGCGTCCGACGTCTTTTTGTCGGCAATGCCGGAGCTTATTGCCTCAAGATTGAGGAAAGTAAAACCGAGATCGTGATAAGAACCCGACGCGTCCTTTGCGCCTGCGTATCTCGAAGAAGATTCTCTGAAGAATGTCTGATTTATTGCGGTTTTGTTCTTTTCCGCAACCGCAGAGTATTCGTCAGCCTTTTCGGGCTGTCCCATAAGCGTGTAAAGCTTTGCAAGGTCGTTCATTGCCTCGTTGAAAGCTATGTTGCAGTATGCGTCGAGATAACCGAAACGGTGATTGAACCAGTAGTTTGAGCCTGCGCCGTTGGACTCTCCGCTGTTGCTTTCGGTGAGAATGTATACGAGTCCGTCAGCTTCGTTGAAGCGTATTCCGCCGCCGTTGAGGTCGTTCTTGTCAAAGTAGTAGTTTACGGCTTTCTCTAACTTTTCGAGAACCGTAAGACCGTTAGATACGTCGAGTTTCGGCACGCTTGTCGTGTCCTTTTCGTAAAGGAAAGACGTGTCTGCCTCCCAAAGCGTGATTTCGCACACGGCTGAGATAAATCTCGAATTTGTGTCGTAAAGATAAAATCCGTTCTTTTCGGACTTCATGGAGCTTTCCGACGACCATATGTAGCCGTTGGAGAATATCGGATAGTCGCGCAGTATCTGTTTAAGTTCGTTTATATAGGTTTTGTCGGAGTACCAGGCGTATCTCTTTGCCTGCCAGAGGAAAGTTGACGGATCCGAACTTGATACCGGGAGTGAGAGAGAGGGATTTTTTGACAGTGCAAAGTCGTTTATAAGACAGTCAGCCGCTGATAAAAGCGCGTTTTCGTCAGACGAGTAGATGATTTTTCCGCTGCTGCTGAATTCGTCATATGCCGTGAGTATGCTTTGATCGACAATGTTCGGATAAAGATCGGGTTTCTTTGTGATTTTCTTAAATGCCGAAACAAGAACCGCGATAACCGCGATCACTACTGCCGCAAAGCCGAGTATTATTGCCCATCCGCGTACAAGTCGCTTTATCTTTTTGATTTTTGCGCGTTTAATGCGTTCTTTTCGTCTAAGTACCTCTGCGTGCTTTGCACGGCGTTCGCGTGCCAGCATTTCGTTCTGTCTGATAAGGTCGGTTTCGCCTGTCTGACCGAACTGCCGGCTGTTGCCGTTGGGACGTGAAAACTGCGTTCTTGCACGCGAAGTGTTTGGATTTGAGTTTTGAATTGTATTTATGTTAATGTCGCGGCGCATATTTTCGGGATTGCCGCCGTAGCCGCGCGGCATATCTGACGTATTTTGAGGGTTGTGACGCGGCTCGCCGTTTTTGCTGTAATTGCCGTCGTTCTGCAAGGTAATTGTCCTCCTTGTTTTCAAACTTTACATTTATATTTTATCATAACGCATGAGAGTTTTCAACAGTATATTTAATTAATATATAAATTTTGCTCTTTTTCGGTTTCTTTTGTTGCTAATGCTCATTGACGTAAAAGGATAAATGTGGTAGAATATGTTTGAAAATCGAATATTTGCACAATGTGTCGGATATGCTGCATAAAAGGCATACCCGGTGAAAAGGGAACACGGTGTGAATCCGTGACGATACCAGTCGCTGTGTGCATCCGAAAGGAAAAATTTCCGTCGGTGAAAGCCGGTCATTGGGAAACTGAGAAGGCAGGAGATTTTTTCGGCGCAGTTTGTCTGCGATAGGGTGTAAAGTCAAAAGACCTGCATTGATGCTTTTTCGCACGTACCGCAAGCCGTTCCGGTGTCCGGCAGGGCAGGGAACTTAAAAAACGCTTGCTTTACAGAAAAAGTATTATCGGCTTCTTGCAGATTTTTTTCAGTATTCTTCAAGGGCTTTGTTGTTGCGCCGATTTGCAAAAGTCACAGGAATAGCTGCTGTGGTAAGTTTTGTTTGCTTGCCGCGGCGGCTTTTTTGTATGCGGCAAATTTAAGTTTGCAGTCAAATGATTGAATATAAAAAGGAAAGGAATTTCAAAAATCATGACAAATCGCAAAAAAAGCTCAAAACTTCTGCTGATTTTTGCAGTCGGCATACTGTCGGCGCTGCTTGCATTTTCCGTAAGCGCAAAAGGCGGAACAATGAGCGGAGACGGAAGCCGTGACAATCCTTATCTGATTGACGACGCGGCGGACCTTATCGCATTCCGCGACGAGGTAAACGTTCAGACCGCAGACGCTGCAAGTACGCTCTGCGCAAAGCTGACAGCCGATATCGACATATCGGACGCGGCGTGGACGCCGATTGGAAATTCGGGTTACGCAACTCAGGGCTATGCCGGAGTGTTCGACGGAGACGGTCATAAGATAAGCGGACTGAAGATCAGTTCTTCCGCGTCAAACCAGGGTCTTTTCGGCTATCTCGGTCTTGACGGCAGCGGAACAAACCGCGCGCTGATAAAGAATCTTGCCGTTTCGGGAACCGTTACCTCTTCGGGTAACTATATCGGCGGAATTGCGGGACAGATGACGTCCGCCGAGATCGTAAACTGCTCTTTTTCAGGCAGCGTTTCATCAAGCAGAAAAAAAGGTTCGAATGTCGGAGGAATAATCGGATATATCAATAATACCGATAACACAGGAAAAAATCCGAAACCGAGAGCGCTCATCAGCGGCTGCGCAAACAGTGCGGACGTATCTACCGACGCAAAAGGCGTTGCCGGAGGTATTGTCGGTTACGCAAAGTTTATAGATATAGAAAACTGCTATAATACCGGAGATATTTACGGAACTTCGCGTTCGGGCGGTATTGCGGGACAGATGCAGAACAAGGTAAACGCCTCGAACTGCTATAATATAGGTGCTGTTTCGGGTACTTCCACAAGCGCAGACATTGCGGACTTTATCTATAAGGGTTCGGAACTTATTAACTGCCATTATCTTGTAAAGGCATTCGGAACAGGTGTGGGAACCGCCGACGCGGACTGCGCAAAGATTGAAAGTGCAGAAGGACTTTCTGAACTTCTCGGCGAAGCTTTTGTTCAGGATAAAGACGGCGTAAACGGCGGTTATCCGATTCTTGCATGGCAGGCGGGCTCGGCAGGAGAGGTTAAAAACCCCCGTCTTGAGCTTATGGGCAATACCGTACTTAAAGTGCTTGACGGATTCAATACGGCTGATTTTTCCGTAAAGTTTGCCGATACGGAACCCTCTCATATCAACTGGAGCGTTGTTTCGGGAGAAAACGTAATCTCGGTTATTTATCCCGTAAATCCCGACGAATATAATACTTCCGTTGTTATAAAGGCAATAAATCCCGGTAAAGCCGTAATACAGGCTGCAACGGATGACGAAAGCCTGAAAGTAAGCGCGTATATAACCGTTCTTCCCGAAATCACAGGACGTGAAATCGAAGGAATTGTAGCCGCGGGAAACACCGTAAGCGCAAAGATCACGGTTCTCGGCGCAAAGCCTTACGACTATGATAACTACCCCGAACTTGTATTCCAGTGGAAATATTTAACAAGCGAAGATTATCTTTCGGGCAATACCGGTTTTAACAGCTATAAGAGCATAAGCGGCGCAAACGACCGTACATTTACCATTCCCGAAAGCCTTGTCGGAGATTATCTGTCGTATACCGTAATGCTCGGCAGCGAAAGTTTTATGCCGTCGTCGCCGTACCTTGTAAAATCAAGCGACGAGTATAATGTTGAAGCCGACTCTGACGCACTTGTCTTTGATTTTGATACTATAAAGACGGATATGCAGCTTGAACTTGCTTTAAAAGGAGCAAACGGCAGCACAATAGAATGGACAAGCGATAACCGTGACGTAATAAATTCAGAAACCGGCGCTGTTGTTCTTCCCAAGACCGGAAAAGTTACCGTAACTCTTACCGCAGTCTTAAAGAGTGGCGAGGCAGTCAAGACAAAGACCTTTACTTTTGAAGTATATTCGTTAAAGCAGACACAGATAGAAATTGCCAATATGAAAAAGAGACTTAAAAACGGCATAAAGTCTCTCGGAAATTTCTATAAACTCTATCCCGTATACGGAACAGACACAAATGTTCTCGAAATGCTCTGCGATGATATAAAGAACAGCAAAGAGCCTGAAATGACAGCGGCAATCGAGAGCATTGAAGAAGTTTACGGCGGCGCGGGAATTGCAGAAAACGGAGATATAACATATTTCTATGCAGATCCCAATAACGCACCCAACGTTCATAACGGTTCTTTCAGAGTAACATTTGTATTCTCGCTCGGCGGTGAAACACAGAGCCTTGAAGTGCCGGTTATAATACCGTGGAACGCAGAGCTTGTAAAACAGGCTATGACGGAGCAGATACTCCCCGAAATTGCACTTCCGTCGTATACCGAACAGAATATTTCACTTCCCGTGTGCGCCGATGGCAAACTCTGGGCGCTTGCAAGCTGGACTACCTCAGATGAAACTGCAGTAAGCATAAATACCGTCAAAAAGTCGGCGAATGAAAGATTTTCACCCGATACCGGCATTATTTATCCCGGACTTGAAGAAAAACACGTAAAACTCACGGCGGCTGTAACATTCGGATTTACAAATGCCTCGATAAATGAGCCTGAAATAGTTCTCTATAAGACTTTTGATGTAACTGTCGGAAAGATCGACGAGGATACCGCGGAGAAGATAAAGACCGACCTTGAAAAAAAGCTTGAAAACGGACTTGAAAAGGCAGGGCTCCGCGACGCCGCAACGGGAAAGGCTCTTGAAATAAACGACGGAGTTTATACCGCAGTCAACGATATACTCTATCCCACAACACGCGACTTTAAGATTGACGGTAAATATTATCCCGTAACCATAAAGAGCGATAATGAGGACGTAATTGTATCTCCCGACGCAAATAACGCCGCAAGAACAACGGTTTACCGTCCTATGCCCGGAGAAGAGCCTGCAAAGGCAAACGTAACGCTTACAATTCTCGATAAATCGAGCGGAGTATCTGTTTCAAAGACTTTTGCCGTTGAAGTAAAGCCGCTTACGGATGAAGAGATCGAAAGCGAAAGAAAACTTCTCAAAAAAGTTTCCGAATCCGTATTCGACGGTATAAAAGCAAGGAACAAGGAAACCGGCGATATTCGCTATGACCTTTCGGCATTTACCGAAGTATATGAGAATAACGGAAAGCTCGTCTTTGTATATTCAAACGACAAAATGACGGGTTCGGGCATTGTTCCGACCGCGCTTGAAGGCTGGGAAGAACTTGAGGCATGGAGACTTTTCAGATCTTCCAATCCCGCAAGCATATCTCACGAAAACCTTAAAGTAACAATTAACGATAAGGCAAAGGACGTAACTCTGACGACCGCCCTTTCGAGCGAAACACTCGGAAAATACGGCGAGCTTTATAAGAAAAATCCAGTAAAGTACAAAAAGTACGAATCCGTCGCCGATCTTTACTATAATTTAGTTACATTAAATCTCACCGTGCGCGGAAAATCCACGCCTGCCGGAGCAAAGCCTCTCGGCGAGAGCGAAAAGATAACCGTAACCTTTAAGCTTCTCGGTGCGGACAAGAACGAGCTTATCAAAAAGACGACGCTTGCAAACCTTGACGAAACAGTGACCGCGTTTGACGTGTTCAAGACCGTGCTTAAAGCCGAAAACTTCACGTATGAGGGTTCGGGCAGCTATGTTTCGGCAATTACCGACGCAGACGGAAATAGACTCGGTGAGTTTGACTACGGAAAGTACTCGGGCTGGATGTATAAGGTCAACGGCAAGATACCCGATTATGTAATGACGGCTTGCGGACTCAAAAACGGCGACGATGTCGTAATGTTCTACACAAAGGATTATAACGAGCTGTTCACGAACTCCGGCAGCGGTTCTTCGGGTATGGGTTCTGATAACGATACCAAAAAGGACAACGAAAAGTCAGACGGAAAGACGGATGAAAAACCGGCTGACGGCAATACCGAAAAAGATAATGAAACAAATCCCGGCAGCGAAAAGGCCGAAATAAAGTATTCCGACGTGACGGGACACTGGGCAAACGACGAAATAGCAAAGGTAAGCGGATCGGGACTCATGAACGGTGTTTCTGAAACCGAATTTTCACCCGATACTACCCTTACAAGAGCAATGTTCGCGACGATTCTTTACAGGTTTGCTTCTGACGGAAACTCCGATGTAAATACCGAAAAGCAGGTATTTTCCGATGTTGCAGGGGACGCATGGTACTCGGCGGCTGTCGTATGGTGCGCGGACGGAAAAATAATCCTCGGTGTTGCTGAGAATACATTTGCACCCGATAACTTCATCACTCGCGAGCAGATGGCGCTTATACTTTACAGATACGCACTGTCTCTCGGTGAAACCGAAAAGACGGATACGGAAAACCGGAAGCCTGCTTTCTCTGATACCGATACGCTGTCTGACGAGTCAAAAGCCGCAATCAAATGGGCGAGCGAAAACGGACTTGTAACCGGACTTCCCGACGGACGCTTTGCTCCGAAGGACAACGTAACCCGTGCGCAGTGCGCCGCAGTATTCGCAAGAGCACTCGGCTGCAAGGTTCTCGGCAAGTAATTACATACCAAAGGCATAAACAGTGACACTCCGTTCGTAAATTTCGTTCGGAGTGTTTTTTTGACAATGCGTGCGTATTTTTGAAAAAATATATGTAAAAACACGGCAATTTTTCATAATTTGTGCCTTTTTTGAATATTTGTCTGCGTATTGTTGCATTTGTTCGGGCAGTGTGATAAAATGAGCGTGAAAAAAGAGTGAATCTTGCTCATAAACGGAAAAACAAGGAGAAAAAAATGTCAAAGATTCTGAATATTATACGCGATTTCAAAAAGGAATGTCCCTGCGGAAGAAAGCACGAAACGGCGATACAGGACGTTGTAATAGAATCGGGGGCTGTGAATTTTGTCGGAGATGTGCTTAGAAGAAACGGCTTTTCAAAAAAGCTGTTACTTGTTGCGGACAAAAACACGCTTAAAGCCGCGGACGGCATACAGAACAGCCTTTCCGGCTTTGACGTCGAATATAAGCTTTACGATAATCTGCGCCTTGCGGATATGGAAAACGTAGAGTGCATAGAAAAGCTTATAGCAGACAGAGACATTTCGGTTCTGTCCGTAGGAACAGGCTCTCTTAACGATATCTGCCGCCTTGCATGCGCAAGACAGGATAAAAAGCTGTGTATCTTCGGAACGGCTCCGTCAATGGACGGCTTTGCTTCTTACGGCGCGCCGATAGTGTGTGACGGCTTTAAATCGTCGTATTCCGCAAAAAGCCCGGATGTAATAATAGGAGATACAAAAATTCTCGCCGCATCTCCGAATGAGCTTAAAGCAGCAGGTTTCGGCGATATGATGGCAAAATATATAGGTCTTGTCGACTGGCAGGTGTCTTCTCTGCTTACGGGCGAATACTACTGCGAAAGAATAGCGGCGCTTACAAGAAGCGCGACTGACGAACTCTTTAATCTCGCTGATAAAGTAACGGCGAACGACGAGTATACCGCAGGAAAGATCTTCGAGTCTCTTTTAAAGACAGGAATAGGCATGAGCTTTTCACAGAATTCCCGTCCGGCAAGCGGCAGCGAACATATAATTTCCCACCTTATCGAGTGCGTTCAGCTGCGCGACGGCATTCTGCCCAACTTCCACGGTGAGGATATAGGCGTCTGCACGCTTGAAATGTTAAAATACTATAATGAGCTTGCGGAGCATAAGACGATAAAGACAAAGAAAGAAAACGTCGATTGGGACGATGTGTATAAATTCTACGGCAGCATGGCGGACAACGTTAAGAAACTCAATTCCCCGCATAACGTCGTTGATGACGTCGATAAGGACGTGCTTCGCGAACGCTGGGGCGATATTGTGAATATTATACACAGTGTGCCGGATTACAACAGCGTAAAAGAGGCTATGGTCAAGGCTCATTGCAAGATTACGGTTGACGATATAGGAAAAGACAAGACGCTTTTTGATAACTGCGTAAAGTATTCGCCGTATATGAGACACCGCCTCACGCTTCTCAGACTTAAAGACATGATTGTAACCGAGTAATTTTTCGGCTTTCGGGAGAAAAACGTATGTTTGACGGACTTATAATTCTGCTTGAAATGATAGGCGTTGTCGCCTTTGCGGTTTCCGGTGCCATAACGGCAATAGAAAAGAAAATGGACATATACGGAGTGGCGGTTCTGGGATTTACGACGGCTGTCGGAGGAGGAGTTCTGCGCGATGTACTTCTCGGACTTACACCGCCAATGATGTTCAGAGATCCCAAATACGCTCTTGTCGCGGTAATTGTGTCAATCGCCGTCTTTGTGCCGTCGGTGCGCAGAATTATAATGAAAGATGAGAAAATATACGATATGATAATGCTTATAAGCGACTCGATAGGACTCGGAGTGTTTACCGTAACCGGCATACAGACGGCAAGCGCCGCGTGTTCGGAACGCAACGTGTTTCTGTTCGTGTTTGTCGGAGTGCTTACCGGCGTCGGCGGAGGAGTAATGCGGGATTTGTTCTCGCAGAGCCGTCCTTACATATTCGTAAAGCATTTTTACGCATGCGCGTCGATGATAGGCGCGATTGTCTGCGTCTGTTTGTGGGACATTGCAGGGAACGCCGCGGCAATGCTTACAGGCGCGTTGTGCATAGTGGCACTGAGACTTGCGGCAGCCCATTTCAGATGGAAATTGCCGAAAGCATGAGAACAAATCTGTAAATCTTTTTGTGTTAAAGGAGAAATAAATATGTCAGACTCAAAAACTTCAACAATGCTTATAGCGCACAGAGGATTTTCCGCGCTTGAAACCGAAAACACGGCGGCAGCGTTTGTCGCAGCCGGAAACAGGGACTATTTCGGAATTGAGACCGACGTTCATGTAACGCGCGACGGAAAATTTGCGATCATTCACGACGACGATACAAAGAGAGTTGCCGGAGTTGATTTTTCCGTTGAAAACAGCACATTTGCGGAACTTTCAAAGCTGAAACTTAAGGATAAGTACGGCGAAACAAGAAGAGATCTCGTAATACCCGAACTTTCGGACTATATCAAAATCTGTAAATTCTATAAAAAGACCGCCGTGCTTGAGCTTAAAAATCCCATGACGGCGGATAGCATACGCGGTATAACCGACTGTATCAAAAAGTATGACTATATTGAAAATACAGTGTTTATATCGTTTGCGTTCGATAATCTTGTCGAGGTCAGAAAGCTCTATCCGGACGCAGCCGTACAGTTTTTGTGCGGAAAGATTTCCGACGAACTTGTAAATAAGCTTGCCGAACACAAATTTGACGTTGACGCTTATTATGAGTATATAGATAAAGAGATTTGCGAAAAGCTCCA
Organism: uncultured Eubacteriales bacterium; assembly: GCA_900551295.1. GTDB lineage: Bacteria > Bacillota > Clostridia > Oscillospirales > CAG-382 > UMGS1387. The sequence goes on from URVJ01000007.1 coordinate 57,936, forward strand.
TAAACACGGTATAAAGATCAACTGCTATACCGTTGACTCCGAAAAGGACGCAAAGCGCTGCCTTGAATGCGGAGTCGATTACATTACGTCAAACTGTCTTTCCGAACTCGATTAAGAATCGGGAAAAAATCAGAACAGCTCAAAAGCGAATACCCTGAAATCTTCACAGCCGTGGGTGCAAAGCGGAATAAGCCTTGCCGAAACGGCTTTTTTGTTTATGCAAAGACGGACGAAACGCTGATAATTTCCGCGAATTTCGATTTTTTCCGTACTTCCGTTTTCGAGAGTAAGCTCAATGTCAAAATCCTTTATAAGCGTTTCCGGCGTTCTGAAACGCGTTTCGCCGAGATAATAGTGAGAGGGCATATTGTGAAAAGGTCTGTTTAAGTCGCTGTCAAATACAAGAGTTATGCCGTTTATGAATTCGGGCTTTTCAAAGACGTACTGCGGTGCGTCGCCTTTCTTTAATATACAGACATTCTGTTCGCCGCGGCTTATTCCGTTTCTTAAAACTGCGTATTTTTCGTCAAGATTTGCTTTTTCGGTAAGCTTGGAAAGTTTTCTTTTGACGCCGGGCAAAAAGCAGTCGTCGTCCATCAGCGTCTGCTGGAGAAAATCTATGTCAAGCGTTCTCGTGGAAGAGCCTTGACTTGTCATGACGTATGCCGCAGTTCCGACAGCCTGACCGAGAATTGCGCAGGTGGACATAACGCGGCTCGAACTGAGGGCTGCGTGGGTTACGCTTATGTTTCGTCCTGCAAACATGAGATTTTTTATGTTCTTTGAATAAAGCGCTCTCCACGGAATAGTCCACGGAGTCGGCGCAGGGTGGTATATAGTCGGGTGTCCGCCGTCGAAATAAAAACCTTCGGGAAAGTGGTCGTCCATAGTCCAGCCGGCATATGCAACGGTGTCCGGAAAGTTTCCGCCGGATTCCACGTCGTTTTGCGTAATTACATGATCGCCTACATAGCGTCTGCTTTCGCGCTTTCCGGGAAGAAATCCCACCCAGTCAAGCTCAAAGTTTTCAAAATCTGTCTTTTCGCCGTTCTTTACAAAGTCCCATACTCCGAAAGCTATCTTCATAAGCTCATCGCGGCACTTGTCGGTGTCGTGTATGCAGTCGCCCATGCCGCCGTACTCTATCCACCAGAAATTCGTATCTCTGCCGTAGCCTTTGCTTTTGAGCTTTGAACCGTCTATCTTGTATGCCCACGTCGGAGCTTTGAAGGGTACGGGGTGATCTGTTTCTCTGCCCATGATAAGGCAAGACATACCCATGGTGTGACTGTCTGCAGCGTCGGGAGGAATGGTTTCGCCAAAGTCGGATTTCGCCTCGCGCCCGTACATGTATTCCGCACCCGTGATAGGCGCAAGAATCGAGTCGCCCGAACAGTCGGCAAAATAGTCTGCATTTATAATATGATATGTTTCGGAATTGAGCGTCCAGCCCGTGACGCTTTTTATAACGCCGCCGGTTACTTCTGCTTTCTGACAAGTGCAGTTTAGCAAAAAAGTAAGATTTTCCTGCGTGAGCGCCTTTCCGTACAGAACGCTGTCCCATACCGAAAAGGACAGGTTCGGGTTCATGGCAAAATTTTCGAGAAACAGCTCCTCTGTAATGCCTGTTTCGCGGTTGTCTTTGCCGTGGCTGCCGCAGACGTGCATTCTTATCTCGCTTGAGGCGTTTCCGCCGAATACCGGTCTGTCCTGCATGATTATTGTCTTTACGCCGTGCCGTGCCGCTGCAAGCGCTGCGCATAAGCCTGCCATGCCGCCGCCGATTACGCAAAACTGCGCCGAATGTGTAACGGTTTTCATATATATGTGTCCTCCGCTTTGCTTTTTTCTTTATAATACCATAAACAGCTGTGATTTTCCATGACAATACTGCCGTAAAAATTTAAAATCCTGCACTATTTTTATTTTTTGCAAAAATGACGGAACTTGTCGGAAAACTGTACGTCATACAGAGTGTAAAGCAAGTAACATAAAGCAAAATTCAATGAAAGCAGGTAACTTTATGAAAAAATTAATGATCGCGGCAATAGTAGCCGCAATGCTCATCTCAAATGCCTCGGTATATGCCGATGACGCGGCTGAAGTAAAGCCGGCAAACGATTCTCAGACGGCAGAGCAGAACGAAGTGAAAGAAAAAATACCTTATTACGTATACGATAAAGCAACCGTAAAGTCGGTTGAAAACGGCAGCATTAACTGCACGACAAACGACGATAAAGAAATCTCTCTCATACTTGATGTTTCCGAAGATACGCTGATACTGGACAATAACGGAAATAAGATTAGCCTTTCGGATCTCAAAGAGGGAACGGTAATATACGCATACGACAGTCCGTATAACGCAAGAATATTGATATACCCCGCAACCTTTAAGCCTTATGTGATAGTTGCTGCGACTGATGAAAACGTAAATTTCTGCCTTGACGCTTTTTCAAAAGATCCCGATTCAAAGGAAATAAGATATGTTTCCGACGGAGGAAAGCTTGCGGTAAATATTTCGGACGAAACAGAGTTTAAGGGATACGACGGAAGCGAGATCACCGATAAAGATCTTGAAAGCAGAATCGCACTTATAACCTACACCGATTCTACAAGAAGTATTCCGGCGATAACAACCGCGGAAAAAGTAACAATTCTCGGAGCCGTTCCGGTCGAGCTTCCCGATCTTACCGAGGAAAGACCGGTAGTTTCCGAAGATACTCCGACGGTTCTGCCCGATCTCTCGGAAGAAAGACCTGTTGTTACGGAGTCTGAAACCGATAAAACAATAAAGGTTGCCTTTGACGGAGAAAAGATGAATTTCGACGTCGATCCGATAATCGAAAACGGCAGAACGCTCGTACCGTTCAGAGCAATATTTGAAAAACTTGACTGTGCGGTATCATATTCCGAAACAGACGGCGGAAAATTTGTCGAGGCGCAGAGAGGCGACGATGTTGTTCTTCTTGAAATCGGCAAGGACACAATGCTCGTAAACGGTAAGGAAGTAAAGCTTGACGCACCGGCAAAAATAGTTGACGGAAGAACTCTCGTTCCTCTGCGTGCCGTAAGCGAGAGCATGGACTGCACCGTTGATTGGCTTGACGATGTTAAGACCGCGTCCATTCATAAAAAACACGGTCAGCACATAATAGACTCCGGACGTATCGAAAAAAGCATAACCGACAGCGACGGCACGGTTCTGATGAATATAAGCGCCGTATATCCGATAATCGCCGATGAAACCGGAAGCGACGCGTTTATTGCGGACATAAACAAGAGTTATAAGGAAAATGCCGAAAAGTATGTTTCGAATATTGAAAAAACTTTCACTAAAGATGACACTGCCGAAATGCGCATGGCAATGGGAGAAAATTTCCGTCCTATGCAGTTTACGCTTACATTTAAGGTAAACACCGACAGAAAGAATCTCCTTTCGATCACTAATACCGATTATCAGAACGCAAACGGCGCGCACCCGAATACGCAGAGAACTTCACGCACTTTCCAGACTCTCATGAATAAAGAGCTTGCGCTTACAGATGTCTTTGACGCCGAGCAGGACGCTGTCAATAAGACGGTATACGATACATTTAAGGCAAAACTCGAAAAAGAAGTTGAAGAATACAGTGAAGAAAACGCAAAGGAGCTTGAAAAAGAGCTTGCAAACGTAAACTTCTATCTTACCGATAACAGCGTTGTAATGTACTTCAACCCTTATCAGATCCTCCCGTATGCATTCGGCGCTCCGAGTGTCGAGCTTAAATACGGTGAAAAGGACAGCCCCGTAAAGCTTGACCTTTCGGAAGCAAAGCTTGACGCACTTGAAATAGTTCTTGACGGAAATCCCACAACCGGTTTTACATGGGAGGCTGTCGAGGCGGATTCCGAAATTGTGGATATAAAGAGCGAGTATAAGCAGGACGAGGCGGCTGAGGATATGGCAGGCGTCGGCGGAAAGTATACTTTCACCGTAACCGGAAAATCAAACGGAAACGCTCAGATAAAGCTCTGCTATATGCGTTCTTTCGAGGGCGAAGGCTCTATTCAGAAAACAGTCATCGTCAAAGTGTACGTTGACGAAAACGGCAAGGTCACCGTTCTTGACCGTACAGAAAAGTAAGCATAATGCTTTAAACATTTTTCATAATTCTTTTCCTCATTGACCGCCGTAAGTTGTTGTTGCTTGCGGCGGTTTCCTTTTGCAAAAAAAAAGTTTGAGAATTTTTGAAAAACCTCTTGACAAAACCAAAAAAATGATTATAATATAATTGTAATGATTACAAAAATGAAATCGTTACAGCAAACAACGCATAAAGGAGGGCAAAAAATGGACGTAAAAGACCTGATGCTCGAAAAAGGAGTAAAGCCTTCCGTAACCCGGCTTGCAATATACGATTATCTCTATAACCACCGCACACACCCGACGGTAGACGAGATATACGAAGCATTGTCGCCCGAAATTCCGACGCTGTCAAAGACCACTGTTTATAATACGGTAAACCTTTTGGCGAACAGCGGAATTATAAAGTCCATAAGCATTGAGGGATTCAGAACAAGATACGACGCAAATAATAATTTCCATGCGCATTTTCTTTGCACAAAGTGCAATAATGTGTATGATATATTTGATCTTGAATGCCCGAAGTGCCCGTTAGACGGTTTTACCGTGTCATCTGAGGATATTTTTTATACCGGGAGCTGTAAGGCTTGCTCGGATAGGAAATAATAAAAACACACAATAAAAATTATAATTTTGAAAGGAAGTAAAAGTCATGAAAAAGTATGTATGTATGGTTTGCGGTTATGTTTATGAGGGAGAAGAGCCTCCGAAGGAATGTCCGGTCTGTCATGCGCCCGCATCGAAGTTTAAGGAACAGGGCGAAAAGACATGGGCTGCCGAACATGTTGTAGGCGTTGCAAACGGCGCGTCGCAGGATATAATCGACGACCTCAGAGCAAACTTCAACGGCGAGTGCAGCGAAGTAGGTATGTACCTTGCAATGGCAAGAGTGGCGCACAGAGAGGGCTATCCCGAAATCGGACTTTACTGGGAAAAGGCGGCATATGAAGAGGCTGAGCACGCAGCAAAGTTCGCAGAACTCCTAGGAGAAGTTCTCACAGATTCCACAAAGAAGAATCTCGAAATGAGAGTAGACGCCGAAAACGGTGCTACCGCAGGTAAATTCGACCTTGCAAAGAGAGCAAAAGAGGCAGGTCTTGACGCAATTCACGATACCGTTCATGAAATGGCTCGCGACGAGGCAAGACACGGAAAAGCATTTGAGGGACTTTTAAAGAGATATTTCAACTGATCTGACAGCTTAAAAGACATCAAAGGAGAGTTTTGACATGAATAAGACAAAGTATGCCGGAACGCAGACCGAGAAAAACCTTGAAGCTGCATTTGCCGGAGAATCGCAGGCGCGCAATAAGTATACCTATTTTGCAAGTAAGGCAAAAAAAGAGGGATATGAACAGATTGCCGCGCTGTTTCTTAAAACTGCCGAAAACGAAAAAGAACACGCAAAAATGTGGTTCAAGGAGCTTTCCGGAATAGGCGATACCGCGCAGAACCTTGCCGCGGCAGCCGACGGAGAAAACTATGAGTGGACAGATATGTACGAGGATTTTGCCAAGACTGCCGAGAAAGAGGGATTTCCGGAGCTTGCCGCAAAGTTCAGACTTGTGGGCGCGATAGAAAAGCACCACGAGGAAAGATACCGCGCTTTGCTTAAAAATGTCGAAACCGCAAAAGTCTTTGAAAAGAGCGAAGTCAAGGTATGGGAGTGCCGTAACTGCGGACATATAGTTGTTGGAACAAAGGCGCCCGACGTATGCCCGGTCTGCGCACATCCGCAAAGCTACTTTGAAGTACACGAACAGAATTATTGATTCGTAATAAATAATTGGTTAAACGCTGCCGAATGTGAAATTTTTGCACTCGGCGGTGTTTTTTTGTAAATAAATCTGAATGCGCCGTTACTTTAAAGTAATTACTGAATATTTACTTGTGCGGTATATGTGTTGCTGTCCGAATTATGGCATAAACGTTTTGGTGATTGGTGTCAAAATCATTTACAGGGGGCTTTGTTTAGCGTTATATAAGGAATTTTTTATTAAAGCTGTCAATCTTTTTCATACCCTTGTATAATAAATTTACAGCATTTATAATAAGGAGCCGATTATGAAAAGAATTACAGCAAATAAAGTCTCGGAATTTAGGGACATTTTGATTACGGATGAAAAATCTCCGGCAACGGTAGAGAAGTATATACGCGATATAAGAACCTTTGCGGCGTGGCTCGGAGAACGCTGCGTTGATAAGCATACGGGTCTCGAATATAAGGCTTATCTTGTCAGGAAATATATGCCGTCAAGCGTAAATTCCGTGCTGTCATCACTGAATATCTTTTTTGACTATAACGAGTGGTACGGCTGCAAGGTCAAGCCGCTTAAAATACAGAAACAAATATTTGCGTCAAAGGATAAGGAACTTTCAAAAGCAGAGTACGAAAGATTGCTTGATGCGGCAAGATCCGGAAAAAATGAAAGGCTGTATCTTCTTATTATCTGTTCAATGGGAATACGCGTAAGTGAGGTGCGGTTTGTGACGGCAGAGGCGGTTAAAAACGGTGTTGCATCAATAAATTGCAAAGGCAAGCTCACTTTTGAAGGATTTTCGGATTACGAACATATTGCGGAAATGACGGTGCTGCCGACGAGCTTTGACGAAGAGAAAATGGCAATTGTAATCGGACTCAAGAATGCCGCAGCTTTTGATTCGGACATATGCACACTTGAATTCAGAATCAATGAAAATGCGCAGGAAAGAGTATACAGCATAAATGCAGATACAATTGTAAAGCTTAGTTCTGCGGTTGTTACGTCGTCTGTAAATCCGGGAAAGGTAACGGTTCGTATGCAGAAGCTCGGAGATATAGACGGAAATGATACTGTTGATATAGATGACGCAGTGTTGCTGTTCAGACATAGTATGGCTTCCTGAGCTGTATCCGATAAGCTATGCGGGAAATACTGACTATAACCATGACGGCAATGTCGATATTGATGATGCGGTTATGCTCTTCAGATACAGTATGCTTCCGGAACTGTATCCGATTGATTAAAAACAAAATCAGATTATTCTAATGTTGAATAACAGAGTCGTACAGACAATTAAATTTGTTTGTACGGCTTTTTTCTTTTTTAGGCTCTTAAATTTTTTATCCGGCATACAAATTTCTTTGTTTATCCTGTTATTTCGGGTTTTTCTGACTGTCGTTTTTTGACTAATTATGTAAAACGCTGTCGAATAGATGTATATTTTAAAGATTTTATATTAAGAATGTGTACGAAAAAAGGTTTTCTTGAATATTGTATCAATTTATGTTACTTTTAGTATATAAAATTTAATCGGAAAGAGGTAAGTAAATGTTATTATCACTATGAAGGTAAGGCTTTTTCCGCACCGAGCGTGACGGTGGCGTAACAACCGGCGCATAGGTATAAATTGAATAATATTTCAAGGAGTAGAAAAAATGAAAAAGTTTTTTGCACTTTTAATGGTATGTGCAATTTCACTTCAATATGTGGCTATTGCAGAAGATACAATAATTTCAGAAGTAAATGAAAAAAGTGAAAGTATAGAAATTACACAAAGCGAAGAGAATAATGAACTTACTCGGGATAACTATGCCGAAAATGTCTCATATAATAATGAAGACAGTTTTTATGAGTATGCCGATGACGAAAGCACATCTGAAACGGATGTTTCCCAAAACGATAAAAATTTTGATATGAGTCCGGAAAAGGATGATCTAAATTTACAGCAGGAATTTAATGTTCTGTCAGAACTGCAAAATAACGCGTTTGTAGAAATCAATAATTCAATATGGTTTGATTCCGAAAAGACCCGCCCTTTTGATACCGGATATGAGCTATACTCCGAAACCGAATTTATAAGAGAAACTGAATATTCGGGAAATCTTTTTCTTTCCGAAGAGGCATATGACGGAAAATTTTCACTTTGTTTGAAAAGAACAACAGAATCCTGCGAAAGCACCTTTCCTATAAAGAATACGGTGGTAGTTTCTTTAAAACATAATAATTCACAGTATCCGAAAGTCAATACCATTTCTCTCTATATAAAACCGTTAAGCGGTGCTGAAACAATTAATTTTTATGTTGAAGATGCGGAAATAACTGAAAGCCGAATAAAAATCATATCCGACTATAATAAAGACGGAGATTTTAAAGTCGGAGAAGATATGTCGCAAGGCAGGTGGAATGAGATAAAACTTGATCTCACAAGACTGCAAAACGGCGATGAAATATCTGCTGTAAAAAATCTGTATGTTTCAATAAATGCGGGTTCGGCATGGTTAATAGACAACGTAAGCGGTGATTTTCACGAATATGAATCTGCAAATGTTGATTTAGGACGTTTTGCAAAGAAAAATCTTATGTATAACGAAAACAAATTGACATTTGTAACAGACGATTCGGGAAACTATAATACGAAATCTGTTATAACGATAGCAAAATTTGATTTGTCAGACAGAGTTTCTTCAATAGATATCAGCGATTCGTATATTCCGACCTATGTTTCGCATGAAAACTCAAATTATAAAAACTATTTTCCCGATGATATTCTCAGCAACCCAAACTATTGGGAAGAGAATTCAAAGGTTTCATTTGTAAATGAAAATGACGTTTGTAAACTGAGAATGAGCAGCGGTGCAACCGCAAAACTTAATCTTTCGTCGTTGCCGTTATATAATGAGTATAAGAATTCTCAAAGCAGATTTCGTGTTGAAATAGTCCTTAGTAATGAAACCACAGGATCTTCTATATACGTAAAGTTAAATTCAAGCCAAGGATTGAGTTTATCAAGCGGCAATGTGTCAAAAGGCAAAACAGGAGTGTTTTCCGAAATTGTAACAAACAATGAAGAGTGGCTTTCTTTTGTACCCAGCGGCACGTGCAGCATTACATCATTAAGGTTTGTAAAACTGCCGAATGTTGATACAAGTGCAACTGATGCGATTCCAAACAATATGCTTTTGGATTTTGAAGTGTTTTCAGATTCGACTTTTGAAGAAGTTTACGGTGAAAACACTCACTTTCCCGGAATTGATGAAGAATATACCGGTGCACCGATTGCTTATCAATCCTCCTCAGCTTCAAAAACGATAAATATTTCCGGCGATGCAAATGATATTCTTGTTGTAAGAGTCGTAAATCCGAATTTATACTCAAATAATTGTTCAATACATGCCGGGAAAACGAAGTATCTATCATACGGCGACAACGAATATGTGTTTACCGGGACAGAATTTGAAAAAATCACGTTTACCAACCGAAATCAAGTTGGTTATCCGCCCATGCTTGTTGAAATACGTAAATACTCTGATACAGCTTACAAGTCTTCTTCACTGCATGAAAAAGAAGTTGACCTGAATGGTGAAGTCAATTACATTTACAGTAAAGATTCATCAAAAATCTATTACGTCGATGCCAATAATTACGATTTATGTATCATGGATGCCGACAGCGGAGAGAAACGTATTATAAATAATGTTTCGGCAAAAGGGGTGGCAGCTGTTTCTCCGAACGGGAAAATTATAGCTTATGCCGATGATGATAGTGTGTATTGCCTGTATAACATTGAGACAAACAAAAAAACTATATTAGGAAAGTATTACGGTATAACACATGTAAGCGACGAAGGCGAATACAGCGGCTTAAAAACACAGTATCAAATGTTTTCAAGCGGTGTTGAAGGAACTACAAGTATTTCCGGAAGCACATATTGTTTTAATGATACATTGGATTTGCTTTCAGTTGTAAATAAAAATAAAATTCAAGTACAACGTAAAAAGAACGGTGAATTTGAAGATCTTTGCAGTTTGGATTTTGGGACAGACACCGTAACCGGAGCGGTGTTTTCAAGAAATGACCGTCTCTTTGTACATGCAAAAGGGACTTTATGGGAGATAAATCTGGATAACGGTGATAAAAGGCAAGTCGGGTTGGTATCCGGAAGTATTCTTTCCGTAACCGATGATAACTGTTTTGTTTTTGATAATTCGTCTTATCTGACTTTGTATAATTCGGATAACGATAGCCGTGATAACATTTACGTAAGACCGGATTTAAACTATGGTGTGTACTATGACAGCGCACGATCAAGATTAATATATACGACTTCCGATTCAAAGTTGTGTACTTACAGTTTTATTCCAAACGATCGCATAATAAAAGGGTTTATTTCATTTGACAACTATAACTGGTATTCGTATAAGAATCTTGAATGGAAATATGTCGGAAATACAACAATGCTAGATGATGATGAGTTTTTCGATTACGGCATGAGTAATGGTGAAATATCAGCGCTTTCGGAAAGTGATTTTCAAAAATTGTACAATATCTACGGAACAGAAACGACAGTTTTCGGTATCAGTATTGCGCTTAGATTTTCAGCAAATTCCGATAAGTTTATTCCGTCAATAAATTCTGTAAATATAAGAACTGTTGTACAAAATGAAAACAATAATATATACGGTGCCCACGGTGAGTTTTTCAGCAAATCAGATTATCATAAAATAAATGCCGTATATCCTATTGAAAGCAAACCAAACTACGCTGAGAACTGCTATTTAATAGCACTGGGAAACGAGTGTTTGTTTACTTACAAAAACAATAATTTTGTCAAGATTAACTGTGACGTCGACGATCTTTTGGCAGATATGCCTGGCAATTGGATGAAAATTAAACAACAGGGTATGTCGGCTGTTGAAATATCTGCTATTCCGGGTGAAAAAATGACTTCCTTATTTTCGGGCACGGAGTATGGGAATACAGGATTTACTATTATTAACTGTATAAAAACAACCGGTAACACAACCAAGGAAGTCAGTGTCGAATATAAATTAAATGCAGAAAAGAAGTATTTGTTTGATGGTGCTTCAGGGCTGAAACTTCATTTTATTGACGGTGTTGAAAAAAGCATTTCGGGATTGTCATCCGAAGATATACAGCAGTTTTTTACATGGCTTGAAAAAAGACAAAGCGGAATAGGAAGCATATATTATGTTTTTGACGTATCCGGAAATAAGTTTTTTGTAAATTATTACAGTATACAGTCCGTAGAGGTATTATAAAAATTAAATTCAGAGGGCGTAAATATGAAGCGTATTCTTAATATAACAGTATTGATGGTTATTGCAATACTGATAACGATGTCCGTATATTCTCAAACACAGGATGAAATAATTGCCGAAGCAGTGTGCGGACAAAGAATAGCACAATATGATGTTAAGCTGAATTCTCCGTTTGTAAAGGAACGCAGAGGCGAAAGCGAAACTGTGAATCCCGAAACCGGGAACGTTTCATATACGCTCTCTTTGTTTAACTTGAATGCACGAACTTTTGACGAAACATTATCTTTGACATATAACAGTGCATCAGCAAAGCTTAAACAGGAATCATATTGCAATACAGGTGTTGCTTTACACAATATCAATGAAAATTTCACAGACAAAGAGATTGCAAAAGCAAATTTTGCAGTTGGCTGGAAATTCAATATCCCTTTTGTTGAAAGTATGTATAATACAACATTTGTTCATATGCCGGACGGGACAGTATATTTGGGAGATGCATCAAGCGATACAGGGCTTAGCGGTTATATGCTTAAAAATGTAACTTTCAAAAAAAGCGATTCAGGTTATCTTTTGAATTATCTTGACGGTACAGTGTATAAATTTGATACTGATGGCTTTTTAACAGAAAAATCCGATCGTAACGATAATTATGTACAGTACAATTGGAATAAATCGTTAACTCCTTATGTTCTTGAAAAAATCACATCATGTACAGGACAAAGTATCAGTTTTAAATATTTAGATTCCGCCGTTGAGATTACGTTAAACGGCAGAAAAGTTACTTTGGGAGTAGAAAAGCAATCTGATGCCGACAAAATTCCTTTTCTGACATATTTTATTGATGCCGTAAACAGAAAAACATCCTTTGAATACTCTCAAAAGACAATAGATTATGCACTTGTTTTGGATTCGGAAAAAATGGATATAAACTATTATCCGTTGACATCAATAATATATAATACCGGACTTAAAACAATTTACAAATACGATACTGCAAAAAAATTCTCCGGAAACGGATATATGTCATATCTAAAGCTTTCGGAAAGATATGATATCAGTAATTTGGAAATGGTTAACCGTCAACAGTATTTCTATAACGGCGAGCCTGACGGATACCCGAAATATTCTTCCGGATATATTCCGTCAGATTATAAGTATTCTGCTGTTATTATCAATCAAGATAGCAAACGTGAATTGATCTCATATAACAGTGTGCATGATATTTCCGAAAGGGAAATATCTGTCGGAAATAAACCTCAAAGCAGATTGTCGTATAAATATGACAAAAGAAACAGAATGCCTGTGCAAATAGTGTCTGAAATGTTCGGAAATTCTGGGAACGACAGAGCAGTATACTCTGAATTTGTGTATAACGATCGCGGCGAACTTTTGTCATATGACACATATGATAATATTTCTGACAAAGGTAAACAGAAAAAGGAATACCTATACAGTAACTTTTACGGAATAAATACTTACTTAAAATATAAAACAGACAAAGCAACAACCGTTGAAGTAAAATCCGATACTGACAGCAACGGAAAGAACATTGAAAAAACGCAAATATTCGTAAACGGAAACCTTGTCAAAACTATACGTTACAAATATGATGATTTCGGAAACAACGTATATATAAAAAAACAGACAGATAATGACACCTATAAAACAGAAAAGTTTGTTTTTACCGATAAGACAGGATATGCTTATCCAGAACAGCACATAATATGCGGTGTTGAGGATACCGACGGCGATACATTTGATGTATATGAGGAATTTGAATATGATTTTTTCGGAAATATAATTTCATATACAGATGCCTGCGAAGGAAAGACAATATATGAATATAATAATCTCGGAAATCCGGTAAAGCAAATACTTCCTAACGGAGGAATAAGAACTGTTTTATATGACTATAATAAGAATACATTAAAAACATCGGATGCACTCGGAAATACACTTTTATATATGTATGACCCATTAGGAAGACTTGTTTTTGTTAAAGACGGGAAAGGAAATATTCTTACTCAAAAAGAATATGCACCGACGGGATTACTTGAATGTGAGACTGACGCTGTCGGAACAAGTTTTCACTACACATATGACGGATTTAACCGTGTAAGCGGCATATCTGCAAAGGATATGACCGGAAAAATTCTTTCTTTTACAAGCTATTCTTATGATGAAGCATATATTTTTGACGGGAAAACTTATTCAAGGTTTGAAACATCTCTAAAGGGAGAAACCGGAGAATATAAAACGGCATATCTTTTCGATTTTCTCGGACGTCAGCGTTTGTGCGAGAACGGAAATGGTGAAAACAAACGCATAACAACATATGAATACGATTATGCCGGAAACAATATCCGGACGGTTTTACCTGACGGCAGCATTACCGATTGCACATATAATGCTTTCGGAAATATGCTTTCAAGCACGCGTGACGGTGTATCGGAATACTATACGTATGACCTTTTGGGCAATATGAAAAGCCATACTGACGGTGAAGGTAATACCGTAACATCTGATTATAATTCTCTCGGATTGAATCTCAAAAATACGCTCCCCTATAACGGCGGCAATTCTTTTTCCGTAACAAAAAATTACTATGATCCTTGCGGAAGAGTTACAAAACGCACAGACGCAGAGGGAAATTCAAAAAAGTATTTTTATGATAACAGCGGCAATCTTGTCAGCTGTTTATACGGTGACGGTATTACAACCTATGAATATGACGCTGAAAATCGTATTATTTCCATGAGCACAGGGAAAGCCGGTAATCTCCATACTCAGCATTATGAGTATGACAGTTTCGGCAATCTTGTCAAGAGTACGGATGAAATGGGATTTTCTCAAAGCTATACGTATGATTTGAACGGCAATGTGTTAAGCTGTATTGACAAGAACGGAAATATCGTATATAATACATACGACGGATTAAACAGAATAATCCGCACGTCAAATTCGCTTGATAATACTTGTTTCGATTATACATACGACAGCGCAGGAAAACTTGTACGTGTAAACAATACCGAATATAAATATAATACTTTCGGTGAACTTATAAGCCAAAAGGAAGGCAATATTGAGCAAAAGTATTCTTACAACAGCCTCGGCTTGAGAACAGAATACAGCGTTGAAAACTGCGGAGTAGTGCAAATGAATCAAAACTACACATATGACGCATTCGGCAGACTTTCCGCTGTTACTTCGCCTCTCGGCAGACAGAGCTACACTTATGACAGAGCCGGACGTCTTGTAAGCACATACGGCGACACTTCAAAAATCGGAACGCAGTATTCATATTTTCCGTCAGGAAATATTGAGTCGCAAATTCAGATTGTCGGAGGAAAAATCACCGACGAGGTCAGATATGAATATGACCGCAACGGCTCAAGAACTCTCGAAAAAAGCTTTGACGGCGAAAAGAGGTATACCTACGACAGCAGAAACCGTTTGCATGAGGTTATAGACGGCGGAATTCTTTCGGTGTACAGCTATGACGATTTCGGAAATATCAGCGCGGTAAATTATTTTTCCGAAAACGTAAGCTCATCGACAAAATATGTCTATGACGCAAACAACAGACTTACGGAGAGCTTTGAGGACAATTTAAGAACGGAATATACATATGATAAACAGGGAAACCTAATCTGCCGAAAAAACGACATCGGCAGAACCGATTATTTCTATAACGGATTCAATAAAATGACAGGAGTTTCCGGTGAAAACCTTACTGCGGAATACACATATGATTACAGCGGTCTGAGGACGTCAAAGACTGTAAACGGCGTATTTACGCAGTTAGTGAACGACGGACAGAATGTTTCGGCACAGTATGTTGACGGCAGAGTGAATTGTTTTTACAGAGGAATAAGCCTGATAGGGTATACCGATTCCGACAGCAATGCAAACTTTTATCAGTTCAACGCACACGGAGACGTAATTTCCGTGCTTGACTGTTTCGGAAACACGGTACATAGCTACGACTATAACGAGTTCGGCAAGCAGAAAGAAAGCGCAGAAAATCTGTTTCTTCCCCAGTACGGCATGAAAGCCGATACAAATCCTTTCCGCTATTGCGGGGAATATTTTGATGAAGAAACCGGTTTTGTCTATCTTAGGGCAAGGTACTATTCTCCGGATATCGGCAGGTTTGTTTCGGAAGATCCGATTAAGGACGGAAATAACTGGTATGTTTATTGCGGGAATAACTCAATTGTTTTTTACGACCCATATGGCTACTGGCCATCATTCAAAGACGTAACACGGGATGTCGCGAGGTTTGTTGTTTCTAATCCTTTGGCAGTTAATGCAACTCAAAGTGGCAAATTTAAAGACTTTTTTGATATAGTTGGCTTTAAATGGGATTCAAAAAGCAAAACATATCATGCTAAAACCAATGCGTGGCAGCAAATTGGCGGATATAATGATTTCTACGATGTTATATTTGATTATGCTACTGATATGGATAACGCAAAATTTGATTTTGAAGATTCATCGGGCAGAAAATATATTTTATGGGCATGGAAAGGTGATTATTTAAATTTGGGTGCCGGAGCAGAGTTGGGTATTTATTCTAATGAGTCAGGAATAGCCGGAAAAATTGATGTTAAAAGTCCACACAATGATATTTGGCTTGTTGATACAAACCTCGCTATGAAAATGACATTGACATTAAAAGATAAAAAAGGAAACACATTAATTGAATATGAGCCCAGTGAAAAACAATGGTGGATTACAGGTTTTGATCCATATAAACAAAATGTCGAAGCAAAAGATTTGATAGCCGAATATTCAGTGCTTTTTACCAACGAAAGTATGTATCAGAGTTTCTATAATAAATATGGTGTTGGCGAAAACAAAGATTCAAGGTGGCAATTTGATTCAACAACTATGACGGCTATTTTCTCGTTTTAAGAGGTGCTTAAAATGAAAAGTTGTAAAAGTATATTGTTATTAGTTTTTTGCCTTTTATCTTTGACTTTTTGCAAACAAAAAGAGGAGGTTTTTATGCGCGAAGATGAATATGTAGATTATATTATTAGTGAAACGATTTGTTCGCTTAACGAACACGATACAGAAAGATTAAAAAACTTGTTTTCCAATTCGGTTATAAAAACTGTTGACGATTTAAACACAAAATGTGGTATGTTTAGTGATTTCATCGGGTTTACAATAGTATCACACGAGTATGATGGCACACTTGCTTCTGATATGTCTGTCAAAAATGGTGAAAAACGTAATATGATAAGATTTTCGTTTGAAATTGTAACAGGTGAAAGTGAGAAGTATACTATTTTTGTGATTTGTTACAATATAGATACAGCTAATACAGACAATGTAGGAGTATATATGATGGAAATTGCCCATTCCGACTATGACGAATATGATTCATGGCAAGACCGAATTGTACCTGGAATAAGTATTCTTGAATGATTGTTTTTATGGTGAATAGTGTGTGTTGTTTATGGCTACGATGAATATGTCAATGTCATTTCTGAAGTAAATGTTGTAAACTTTAACATTTGCTTCGACTATTAGCGTCGCGGATAAGCCGGCTGTTCCCACGTACCAACGATTGCCGCAGGCAACCGTACTGCTACGCCGGATATGAGTACCTTGAAAATGCAGACTTGTATGACCTTAATGCAAGGTATTACGACGCCAAGATCGCAAGATTTCTGTCGCCCGATCCTTACTATGACCTTGGTAACAGGGTAATAGGACTGCATGAGATCAATGTACCTACTGCTTGGTCTATTATTCAGGCGAATGCTCTGTATGTGTATTGCGGGAATAGTCCGATTGTCTTTTTTGATTGTACCGGTTTTAATACTAGTTCTGTATTTCAAAATGCAGATGGAACATATTCTCTGTATGATAATGATAGATTCGGCAATAAAAATGCTTGGCATGAACAGATTTTTTCTGTTTCACTTTCCAGTCCAAGTTGGGATTTGAAAAATGGTTCGGTTGGACTTGGAAGCGTTGAGGGTAATGCATTTACCGGTGGTTGTGAATGGAAACACGTAGACTTATCTTTGTTTGATTTTGGTCATGCCGAGGTTGGATTAGAAATAGAGGATAGTGCAATTGATCTTGGGGCACAAGCAAGTGTATGGAGTCCATCAGTCTCAGTAACTGTATTAGGGGTTAAGACAGAGGCGGGAATAGAGGTCGGGGCAATCGGCTTGAGTGCAAAAGGTTCTTGGAATGTTAGTGCAAAGGGTCTTGAAATCTATATAGCACTTGGTGTTGGTGTAACATTGTCTATTTCATGGTAGTTAATTTGTTTAAGAAAGTTGGAGGTTATATAAAATTATGAAACAAAATGCAGTAACAAAGTGGTTGATATTTTTCTCATATAAAACAAAGTATGTTAAAATCGCCTTGCCAGTATTTTATTTGCTTTTTATGTTGTGTAATTTTGTTACACATACTAATGTATCAGACGTTTTTTATGAGTATGTTAAGATCCTTGTAATATGTCTTATTGCGTGGTTTGGCGTCAGGTTTGTTTTCTGGTTTCAAATAAAGAGTCCGTTTTATAATGAGGTGTTTTTTAATGCAGCCTCTCTGTTTTTGATGGTTGTGATGCTGTTGGTTGCAATTATTAACATTTTGCTTTTTAGCCCTGCGGCGTTTGTTTTTCTTGTTATTCTGCTCTCTGTTGTTGAAGTTCAAAGGTTGAGAAAAGAAAATACATTTGAAAAGTAATATTCAGTTAACATTTGACAGTCACAAAACATTAGAAACGAGCAAGATTCCATGGCAAATGCGGTTATACTAAAACAATAGCCGACGATTTCGCGTTGAAAGTCAGATATAAAAGTCTGCCCCCATGTTTTTGAATTGTGATTTGGCAAATGACAGACGGATATGTTTTTGTGTGTGCCGGATTTAATTATAATTGAAATCAGACGTCGGATATTCTTAATCCGAATCAAAGCTTTCTTTGTTATCCGCATATTTTCGTTTTTCCTGAATTGCCGATTTTGTCGAATACTGTCGAAGTGTGCCGAAAAATAAGCGCATTTTTGAACGTCAGTGCGCTGAACTGTGTTGACACGAACGGAAATATCGTATATAATACATATAAGGAATTTAACAGAAACTGTGGCGGTATCGGAAGCTGTACAGTGAAAGCTCGGAGTATGTGCATACCGGAATTGTGGTAAATGAAAACGTAAGCTTTTTCGATCTAAGCAGTTATATTAAAAAGTAGGGGATTTGCATGAAATACTTTATGAATTGTGTAATAATACTGATATTTTTGGCTATTTGTTCCTGCGCTTCGAAAGAAGGTTTAAAAGACAATTCGTTAAATTACGAACTTAAGGATAAGACTGAAAATGTTATTGATTCTTCACAAAACAAATCTGATGAAATTAATGATAAGTATGTCAACTCAGAGAATACTGAAAGCTCCGGCAGTTTGCAAAATTATGGAAATGAGGATGACGAATTCACTGAAGAACATATTGGTCCTGAAGCATGGAATAGAATTGTCATAGCGCTAAACTCCATTTGTTCGGAGATGGATCAAAAAAGATGGGACAACATTAATATAAATCACGGGTATTCGGACGAACTTCCTTTTCTTGGTATATATGTAACAGAAGAAGATGAAAAACTTGAACTATATACCATAAAAGGTGAGGTAAATACTTATATATATTTGATAATTATAGTTGGCTTCAGTGATGAGTTCCCTGACGGCAAGATAGTCAGCACTACTTATGTCGGCGAGGGCGGCAGAGAATGGCATTATGAGGAGTGCGGTTTTGAAAAAAATGAAATTATTGATGCATACGATCAGGAACTTTGGTTAACGATGTGGTCATATTGAAAGTGTTTTGCTTGTGATAAAATTATAAAGCCGTAATTATATGCGGCGCTTGGCGGCAATTTATTACTTACAGGTTTATTTAAGGGAATAGCCGGAGTTTTCCGTGGTGCTGATTCGGCAGATGATAAAGCTGATATAAGAATAGGCATAACTTGGTATAAATTGGTATAACGATCGGTAAAGGGGGAGTTGAAGTGAAGTTGGATAAAACAGTGCTGTTCCGTATTTTAAGTATTGCAGCGGTTGCTGTTATCACCCTAAGCGTTTTCTTTGTAATCCGCCTTAACAACAATGATAATATAACATACAGTAAAATTGTTTCATATGTAAGCGGCAATTATGAGAAGCTCGAAAACTTCCCATATAGTGAAATTGAGAAAATCAAATCTTCAAATGACAGCCCTGAAATAAAAAAACAAAAGGAAGAAGAAATAATAAAAAGATATCTTGGGGAAAACACCATAGTTACAAGCGTTTATGCTTACAATGAAAACATTTTGCAATTTTATTGCGGTGGTTCCGGCTTTTTAGACGTAGGAACTTATACAGGATTTTATTTTTCACGCTATGATATGCCTTATGCATTTGAATTTAACACTCTTGAGTTAGTCGAAATAAGTCCCGGCGTGTTTGAGGGGCAAGATGAAGACGGTGCTCAACAAATACATGGAGGTCATAAAATACGCACGGAAAAAATCCGGGATAAGTGGTATTACTATATACAGTATTGGTATTGATTTCACACCTGCCGTCTTTCAGATTTTATGCCATGCTGTATTTTATAAAGATAGACAAAACTATCGTTGCAGTAAGCACGGGAATTTTATCTCATTTTTTGGTTTGCACCGGCGATTTTTGTCGAATACTGTCAAAGTGTGCCGAAAAATAAACGCGTTTTTGAACGTCAGTGCGCTGAACCGTGTTGACACGAACGGAAATATAATATATAATTAATATAGCATTTTAAAGAACATTTGGGTGAGCATAAATGAATTATGATTTTTTTAAAAAGTGCATAAATACATTATCATGGACTTTGTTTTATCTTGAAATAGTGTTTATCTGGGGTTTTGACCTTTGCATATTTATAAACGGTGCAAATCCCGAACTGTATTTTAAAACTCAGTTTTTAATACTTGCAGTCCTTGTTATGTACTATTTTCTGAAAAACATTGAACGCTCTTTGGAAGAACCCGATGATGAAACAAATCTAAAAATTACACTGCTTTTTATGCTTCAGATTGCTGTTGCCGCAGCGGTCGTGGGATATGCGGTATTTGTACTGAATACAGTGCCGTTCAGAATTCAGTGAGAAAGTAACAGGTTATTATGAAAAAGCAGAAAAATCAAAACAAACAACTTGAAAAATCGGCAAACCGTATGAAGATTGCCTGCATGGCAACAGCGGCAGTTTTTGTAGTAATCGGAATAATCTTTGATAACTATATTTTTAGAAGAACAATGTATTTGCAGAATTTCCGCAGTTTTACGAGATATATTTCGATTAATGCGGTTGTTGTTCTCGGCTGCTTTTCTGATATAATTGTCAGAAGATTTAAAAAGAATAACGGTAAACCCGATATTATTTCCATTATACCGATTGTAATAACTGTACTGTTTGTTTTTGTTGCGGTTGCCTATATGAGGTTTGTTATAAATAATATCAATATGTACTTCCCGTATATTTATTCTTAATCGCAGCTTTTAAATTTCCACGTATTGATATACAGCGGTAATCCGGGAAGAAAAGCGAATTGCGGAAAAGAGAAGTACATATAATGTAAAAGATTTGCTTAAAGGCAAAGCTTACTCTTGGGTACAGAAACAGAACTCGATTTTTGCGAAAAAACCGAGAGCATCCTTTAATATTTCATTTGCTTGACGAAGCTCTGCGTTTTCACGTTCAAGCTCGCATATTTTTGCATTAGTTTAATTTTCTGTCAGAACCACAGTATGCTTTTTTGCATACTTACGAGCTTTTCTCCAATCCGCAAGCGTGTAGTATTGCAATCCTAATTGCAGTGCTGCCTTCTTGACTCCTATTTCATCGGACAGTTTTAACGCTTCCTTTTTAAATTCTTTGCTGTACTTTGACATTTTCTTTCCCTCTTTCTGATTTATTATATCAGATTTTTTGGTGTTTGTCGACTCTATTTATATTATACCACTCCAGTTTTGTAAGTGAACATTTCGGTGCAGATGTAGAATGGTTTGAAAACGAGTATAAAGTGGTTATTACAAAACCCGAAAAAAGTAAAATTTAAAGCGCTCCGTAAAGAGCGCAGATAAAGGATAAAGCTGTCCCGTGATTTGTTCGCAGGGCGGCTTTTTCTTTGGTTTATACACTATATATCAAAAATCAAAGCACGGCGTAAAAACCGTGCTTTTTCGTATGTGTTTTTTGCAAATGTCAGCTTTTATCTTTCGCTTATCGGCTTGTATTCCTTTAAGTTATAGGGAGTTTTGTAAGCAGGACGCATAATTCTTCCGCCCGTTAATATTTCCTCTATTCTGTGAGCGCACCAGCCGGCAACGCGTGCGGTTGCAAAGAGCGGAGTGTAAAGTTCGGGCGGAATACCGAGCATTCTGTAAATAAGTCCAGAATACATATCGACGTTTGCGCACATTGCCTTGTCGTTTCCGGTGACGTCCTTGAACACTTTAGGCGTTATTGCCTCTATCTTTCTCAGCAAGTCGAATTCCGACATATAACCTTTCTTTTCGGCAAGATTGAGTGCGTTTTTCTTGAGCACCAAAGCCCTCGGGTCGGACTGAGTATATATGGCGTGTCCCATACCGTATATAAGACCGCTGCCGTCGCCTGCCTCTTTGTTTAATATCTTCTTTAAGTAGTCGTATACTTCCTCATCGTCTTTCCAGTCTTTGACGTTCTCCTTTATCTCGGTGAACATTTCTTCAACCTTGATGTTGGCGCCGCCGTGTCTCGGACCTTTGAGCGAACCGATGGCAGCCGCAATGGAGGAATATATATCCGAGTTTGTGGAGGAAACGACGCGGCAGGTGAAAGTCGAGTTGTTACCGCCGCCGTGCTCTGCGTGCAGCACAAGACATATGTCAAGCAGTCTTGCCTCGTCCTCGTCAAAGGATACGTCCTGTCCGAGCAGTCTCATAAAGTTCTGCGCGGTGGACAGACCCTCTTTGGGACGGTGTAAGAGCAGACTGTCCTGGTCAAAGCAGTGGCGTTTCACAGAGTATGCGTGCGCAGCGATTATCGGCAGCCTTGCAATAAGCTGTATGCTCTGGCGGAGCTGATTGTCGATAGTCATATCTTCGGGATCGCTGTCATAAGAATAGAGTGAGAGGACGCTCGACTGCATTTTGTTCATTATGTTTGCGCTCGGTGCGCGCATAATTACGTCCTCGGTGAAGTTTGCGGGAAGAAAAGCATACGAATTGGTCAGCTTGTTGAAAGTGTCGAGCTGTTCTGACGTCGGAAGAAAACCGAAAAGCAGCAGAAAAGCACATTCTTCAAAGCCGTATCTGTTTTCATTTACATATCCGTCAACAAGTTTTTCAACGTCGTAGCCTCTGTAAAACAGCTTGCCTTCGTCGGAACGCTTTTCGCCTTCGTACAGGACATAACCGTGGACAAGGCCTAAATTCGTAACGCCGGCAACAACGCCTGAACCGTCGGAATTTCTCAAACCGCGCTTTACGTTGGAAGTCTCGAATGCCTTTTGCGGTATGGCATAGCTGTCCTTGCACATCTGCGATAAGGCAAGCAGACTTTCGGGATAGTTGTCGTATATCATGCTTTTTTCCTCCCGGAACTGAATAAATGTTGTTAATAGTGGAAATATTCTAACATAAAAACCTTTAAATTGCAAGAGGTAAATGAAAATTATGCATATTTGTTTTCAAAACGGACGTATAAAAAAAATAATTCTGCGGCTTGCCGTATTTGCGCTGTGTACCGGCGTCGCGGTGTGTGCGGGAGAGTATAGGACGGAAAAGCCCTCCAAAAGTGTCTATAACGCCGAGAACAGCAAGTATTTATCGGTTTTCGGAACAGCGTCAAAGCACAATGATTCAAAATATGTTGCGCAAACCTCCGATAATATGCCGAAAATGAATAATGACGAAACGGATTATTCATTGCAGATTCAAGGCGGTGCACAGATCCCCGAAACAAGCGGCGAAACGAGTGCCGAAACGAGCACCGAAACGCCTAAGAGCGTGCAAGAGGATATAAAGGTCGGAAAAATCGATATGCCGTGTGCCGACGGCAAGATTAGCGTGTATCTGCATACTCAAAAGACTGCTGCAGAAATGGATCTTGAGGAATATGTAACGTGCTGCGTCGCCGCGGAAATGCCGTCGAGCTTTGAAACACAGGCGCTTATGGCTCAGGCTGTTGCGGCAAGAACATTTGCGGTCAGAAAAATGCTTTTGGGAGCTGCCGACGGTCACGACGGAGCCGCCGTCTGTACCGATTACAGACATTGCCAAAGTTATATTTCGCAAGAGGATTATCTGCAAAAGGGCGAGTATGCAAAAGAACGCCTTGAAAAGATACGCGGTGCGGTAAACGCGACACGGGGCGTAATTGCGCTATATGATTCTCAGCCGATAAACGCCGTATACCATGCGGCAAGCGGACATAGGACAAAGAGCAGCGCAGAAGTCTGGGGAGGAAACATACCGTATCTTGTTTCGGTTGCCGCGCCCGAGGAAAAGAGCGTTTGCGGCAAGACTTACAGCTTTGATTACGGCACTCTTGCGTCAAAGCTGTTTTCTGACAGCTTAAAGGCTGCGGAATGTTCTTCCTCGGGAAAGAGCGCATTTAAAATTGAAAATAATGAATACGGCTCGGCGGAAACTTTAAAGATTCTCGGCGAAAGTTTTGATAAAAAGACGCTCAAAAGAAAACTCGGACTGCGTTCCGATGATTTCGGCGTAACATTTGACGAAAACGGCGCAAATTTTGAAACTTACGGCTACGGGCACGGCGTAGGTATGAGCCAGTACGGCGCAGATGAGCTTGCAAAACAGGGTAAAAGCTATCTTGAAATACTCAAATATTACTATACCGGAATAGAATTCGGCGTGCTGTATTGAAAATTTGTTCGGAGTTTGTTTTTTCGGTAACGGATTCGGAAATTTGATATTAATGTTGATTTTTTGCCGCGCATATGATAGAATCTGAATAATGAACGCCGACAGTACAAACGGGATATTTTGCTTTGAAAATGTAATTAGCGTAAAATGACGGTTTCGGCGTTGTAATAATGCCTGTTTCCGTCATTGTTTTTGTGAATTTGCAGAAAAATCAAAATCATTCTTCAGAATGGTGACAAAACCGAAAATGTATGGTATTATAAAATATAAAGCAACTTTTTAACGAACGGATTTTGCCGTTATATCTGTTGCCAAGACTTGCTGAAACAGGACGGGAGGTTTTAAGAATGAATATTACGATATGCGACGACCGTGAAAATGAACTTGAAAACATTAAGCGGATAGTATCGGAATATGCGAAGGCTCATGCGGAGCTGTCAATTAAAATCGACTGTTACCTGAATCCTCTCGATATGCTGGAAAGTATAAGCAAAAACGGCGTCCCGGACATTGCGCTTCTTGATGTCTGTATGCCGGGTATTCTCGGAACGGAAGTCGCAAAAGAGCTTAAAACCAAGAGCGAAGATAATACGGACATTATTTTTCTGACGACAAGCTCGGATTTTGCGGTTGAGGCCTTTGCGCTGCACGTCAATGACTATCTGACAAAACCCTTTACAAGGGAAAGACTTACTGATACGCTTGACAGAATAATAGAAAAAAGAAAGAGACGTCTGTTTGTATCCGTGACGAGCGGACGGGAAATACACCGTATCGACTTGTATCAGGTGCTGTATATGGAATCTAAAAACCACAACGTCGAAATATACTTAAAATCGGGAAAGAATATCAAAACGCATACCACTCTTGCAGATATGAAAAGTCTGTTTGACAATGTTAAAGGCTTTATATCCGTAGGAGCTTCGTATATCGTGAATTTAAGATGCGTGCAGAGTATTCTCCAAACAGAGCTTATTATGGTAAACGGACAGAATATACCTGTTCCGAGGCGTCTCAGAAACGACGTTAAGGAGTGGTATTTTGATTTTTACCGCGAGGAGGCGGTGAGTAAATGATACGTATGCTTGCGGCGTGGATCCTGCTCGGAGTTTCACATCTGATTTCTTTTTGGGTAATGACCGAACCGAAATATTCCGCACGCAAAACCGCGCTTATATATTCTGTATTTTGCGTCGCGTTTGTTAGCATTATCGCTCTTTCTTACCTTACGCTGACGGACGGTATCGTATTTTATGCCACAGGGTTTACCGTTACAATTATCGCAGCGTTTTTTGTTTTTCTGCTGACATCCGCAGATCCCGTGTGTAAAAAGATATTTCTGTTTATCAGCTATGCAAATGTATTCAGTATGTTCGTGTGTATTTCGCTTATACTGTGCAGCATATTTTTAAAAGGAGCGTCTGAAACCGCAGTATACTATGCAAGAAATATCATAATAACTCTCCTGTTTATACCGGCTGCTTTAATATATATGCGCTTTTTGCGTCCTGCGGTAAGAGCCGTGTCGGGAAAGCGCCGTAAAACGTGGTACTCGATATCAGTCGTTTCGCTTTTGTTTCTGATTATATTCGCGTTATTTCTGGTATTGTTCAATGCCGAATACGGACATATCAACAAATACATTCCTCTTTTTGCCGTTTTTGTTTTAATATACATATCAATTTTGTGGGTCATTTTCGGCACTGTAAAATCAATGATAGATGAAAGCAACACCGAGTTGATTAGCAGGAACGTGGCTTACTTGCAGGGGCAGCTTAAAACCGCAAAGGAAAATGAGCTGACGGCAAAGACGGTGCGCCATGATTTCAGACATCATAATCAGAACATTGCGCAAATGTTGAAAAAAGGCGAGATTAAAGAGGCACTGAGTTATCTGGAACGGTATAACGACAGTCTTGATGCGGCAAAACCGAACGATTTTTGCCCGAATATAACGGTGAACGCTATTTTGAACAGCTTTTGCACAAAAGCCGGGAAACAGGGAATTTCCGTAAGCGTCGAAGCAGATACCGCAGAAAATACGCCGATATCCGATATGGATTTTGTTGCGATTTTGTCAAATCTGTTGGAAAATGCCGTAAACGGCTGTGCCGAATGCGGCTCTGACGGTGAAATAAAGGTAAATATCCGCACCGTTGCCGATAAAACGGTCATTGTTTGCTCAAACCCTTGCAGGAAAGATCTTTCCATAGAAAACAATATGATCAAAAACCGAGGTATCGGAATAGCAGGTATGCTTTCTGCAATACGCAAATATGACGGGGACATCAAGTACAGCCTTGACGACGGCACGCTGACTGCCTGTATTATATTGAATTCCTGATTTTCTGCATGACCAATTATGTTCCGAAATCTACCAATTACGAAAAAGCCATCCGAAAGGGTGGTTTTTATATTATACTTAAATTTCGGAACGAATATAAAAATTCCGCAGCTTTCTCAGGTAATAGGAAACGACAGAAACGGATATCCGATAAGCGGATATATTGAAAATACGGCAGACGGAAATTCGGTCGGAAAACGCGTTTTTCCGCGATAAAAAATAAGACGCTGCCGTTTGTTATTCCGATACGTCAAAAGCCCAAAATAGGTTTGGATTTGTATGCAGATACAGCCTGACGCAGGCTTTCGGAAAATTGTGCGGGAAAATGAGGAACATAAATATGAAAATACCCTTTAATATACCGCCGGCAATCGGTACGGAACAATCATTTATCGGCGATGCAATAGCAAGACGCAAGCTGTGCGGAGATAACTTTTATACCAAAGCGTGCAGCAAGCTGATTGAAGAAAAATATCATGCCCCAAAGGCGCTTTTAACGCCGTCCTGTACTCATGCTCTTGAAATGGCGGCAATTCTTTGCGATATAAAGCCCGGCGACGAGGTTATAATGCCGTCGTTTACCTTTGTTTCAACCGCAAACGCCTTTGTTCTGCACGGAGCCAAAATTGTGTTCGTCGATATCCGTCCCGATACGCAGAATATTGATGAAAAACTGATTGAGGCGGCAATTACGGATAAAACACGCGCGATTGTTCCGGTTCACTACGCAGGAGTCGGCTGCGATATGGATTATATATCGGCTATTGCAAAAGAGTATTCATTAAAAGTGGTTGAAGACGCCGCACAGGGCGTGAACGCTTACTATAAAGGAAAGGCTCTCGGCACGATTGGAAATTTCGGAACATACAGCTTTCACGAAACAAAAAATTATACTATGGGCGAAGGCGGAGCTTTGCTTGTAAATTCAGAGAACGATATTTTAAGAGCCGAGATAATCAGAGAAAAGGGAACAAACTGTGCGGGATTTTCGCTCAGCATGACAGATAAATACACATGGGTCGACTGCGGTTCTTCGTATCTTCCGAGTGAACTGAGTGCAGCGTATCTGTATCCGCAGCTAAACGAGGCGAAGAAGATAAACGACGCGCGTCTTGAAAGGTACGATCAGTATTATTCGGGTCTGAAAGAACTTGAAAAAAGAGGACGCATAACGCTGCCCGCCGTTCCGGATACCTGTACGCACAACGCGCATATGTTTTACATAAAAACAAAGAGCTTTAAAGAACAGTGCGATTTTATCGGGTACATGAAAGCAAGAGATATATCGTGTATGTTTCATTACATTCCGCTGCATTCCTCGCCGTTCGGAAGAAAATGCTCACGTTTTTGCGGCAGGGATACATATACGATGCAAACCTCCGAAACGCTTGTAAGACTTCCTATGTATAAGGATCTGACAAAGCAAGAAGCCGATTATGTTTTGGAAAACATATATTCATTTTTTGAGGTAAAGTAATCATTGAGAAAACGGCTGATTATTCTTCGTATGTTTTTGCTTTTCCGAAAAAGAAAAAAGCGCGGCAAAAGATAATAAATGTAAATGACGGTTTCGGTACTATTGTAACGGCGGTTTCCGTCATTTTTCTTTTTGTTTGCATTTTCCGCATATCTGTGCTATACTCTTTCACGGAGGAAGATGCCATGACACCGAAATATAATCTTCAGACCGTGTATCTGCCCAAAAGGCTTTGCGATGAACTTGAAAGTATAAAAAAATACCCTCTCAGTGTGCTTGAAGCACCGTCGGGATTCGGAAAGACAACGGCGCTAGAGAAGTTTTTCTTACAGCCATGTTTTAAAGACGCGCTTGTTATAAAGCAGACGCTTTTTAGCTGCAATACCGCGCAGTATTGGGAAAAATTCTGCCGTGCGCTGTCCGCCGTTGACGGAGTATGCGCCGAGGCGCTTGAAAAATGCGGCGTGCCGTGCGGTGAAAATATGCCGGATATATGTGAAATATTCGGTGAGCTTGAATGTGAAAAGCCTGTATATATCATTCTTGACAATCTTTCGGATACTGCGGACGGAATAGATGAGTTTATCGCGGCGCTCAGCTCGCGCACGTCGGAAAATCTGCATATTGCGGTGTCGGTGCAGTCGCTTAATCCGTCGAAAAACAGTTTCAGATATATGTGCGCAGGAAGAGCGTTTTTTATAAGCGCCGAAGACTTTACATTTACCGATGAGGACTGCCGCGCATATTTTGAAAGCGCGGGAGTTGTGCTTACCGATACAGAGCTTTGCGAGCTTATGAGCATCACGGGCGGCTGGATATTCGCGGTGTATCTTCAGCTTTTGTTTTATACAAAAAATAAGCACTTTGAAAAGGGAATACTCGATACTCTTATAAAAAAGGCGTTTTTTGACAGGCTCGGCGATGATGAAAGGCGTTTTTTTCTGTCGGTTTCCATGTTCAAGAGCCTGTCCGCCGCAAAGGGAGCCGATCTAAGCGGCAAAGACGCGGATTTTGTCAGAAATATACTTG
This sequence comes from uncultured Eubacteriales bacterium, assembly GCA_900551295.1. GTDB lineage: Bacteria > Bacillota > Clostridia > Oscillospirales > CAG-382 > UMGS1387. The sequence goes on from URVJ01000007.1 coordinate 86,879, forward strand.
ACGGCTGCGGCTTTGTGAAATACGATTCAAAGACCGGTGAATATTGCTTTCATAATCTGATAAGCGAATATCTCAGAAAAGAATTTGACAAGCTCAGCGATGAGTTAAAAGAAAAATATTATTTGAAAGCTGCGGACAGCGAGCTTGCCTGCGGAGAAAAACTCTCTGCGTTTGAGCTTTATTATAAAGCAGGCGCATATGAAAAGATCTTCTCAATGCCGCATACAAGCTATGACCTTTGCGATATAGAAAATCCGCAAACGCATAAGATGATATTCGATATACTCGATAAAACTCCGCGTGCCGTAAAGGTAAAATACCCGGAAAGCATGGTTCCGCTTGCGTTTATACTGTTTTTCTTAAACGAACAGCAAAAGCTTTTTGAAACCGTCGGAGAGATTTTTGAAGTTGTCGGAGAATCAAAGCTTTCGCAGCACGAAAAAAACCGAATACTCGGAGAAACTGAGCTTTTGGTGTCGTTTTCGGAGTTTAACGATATAGCGAAAATGAGTGCGCACCATAAAAGAGCGTATCAACTTCTCGGTACAAAGGCAAGCCTTATAAATATGAAAAGCACGTGGAGTTTCGGCTCTCCGTCCGTAATGTGCCTGTATCACTCACATTCGGGTGAGCTTGATAAGGAACTTTCGCTTATGGACGAATGTATGCCGTGTTATTATAAGCTTACGGGAGGTCACGGCAGCGGTTCCGAATATGCAATGCGCGCGGAGGCGGAGCTTTTGCACGGAAACTTTGACGCTGCCGAAACTCTTGCGCACAGAGCGATGTTTGAGGCACGCGAAAAGCAGCAGGACAGCGTTTATCAGTGCGGATTGTTCGTGCTTGCGAATACGGCGGTCGTACGCGCAGATGAGAGCCGACTTTTCGAGGTGCTGTTTTCAATGTCCGAGAGCGCCGCGTCAAATTACGAAGATATGTGCAGATATACGCTCGATATGTTTTTGGGGTATATTTACGCATATACATACCGTGCCGAAAAGGCGGCTGTCTGGCTCGCAAAAGGAGATATACAGCCGGACAGGATAGCACCGATGACAATTCCGTTCGCGCATATTGTTTACGGAAAGATATTGCTTGAAAATAAGGAATACGCAAAGCTTTGCGCGTTCTGTCCGTTTGCACGCAATGCCGCAAAGGAAATTCCTGCCGTGCTCCCGCAAATTTATCTGTATATTTACGAAAGCGCCGCATATAATGCGCTCGGTGAAGCAAAAAAGGCCGCCGAAGCCTTGAATAATGCGCTGTCGCTTGCCTTGCCGGACGGAATATATATGCCGTTTGCGCAGAATTACGCAAGGATACGGTCTGTTTTGGGCGTGTGCGCAGATAAAACGGCGTTACGGAAAATATCGGCTTTTGGAGATGAGTACGAAAAGTCCGCAAAGCTCATAGGTTCGGGAAAACCCAAGCTTTCGCCGAGAGAACGCGAGGTCGCGGAGCTTATACGCGAGGGACTTACCAATAAGCAGATAGCTGCAAGGCTCTATGTTTCGCTTTCGACCGTCAAAATGACGATAAGCAATATATTCGACAAGACCGGAATAAAGTCGCGCGAGCAGCTGAACGACATCAAAATATAAAATTAGCCGATGGCCAATTCAAATTATACTCTCTCTTTGGTAAAATTATCATAAGGTAATTAACCGAAGGGAGAATTTTTTTATGAAGAAACGGATTTTATCGCTGATTCTCGTTCTGACGATGATATTCACATCTTCCGGCGTCTTTGCGCTTGAAACAAAACAACCGGAATATGTTGCGCAGGGAAATACGGCGGAATTTTACGCTGCCTCCGAAAAAATAAACGTTATCGAAAAAATATTCGGCAAGAGCGATATTTCAGATGACGGTTCGTATGATGACAAAGCGCCGTATCGCGACGGAACGTTTCTGTCGGATGTCCGCGAGCCTATGGCGGCAGATCCGTCCGGAGCAAAAGTATACGGAGATGACAGCCGTATTTCTGGCAGCAGTGTCTGGACGGCGGCGAAAAATCCGATTCTGCTCTCAAATTCAGGGAAAATTACGGTTCACGGTACGACATTTTCTCACGATACAACCGCATTCAAGGCTCTTGCAGCACATGAGGGAGATTTTGACGGCGACGGCAGAAAAAACGAGATTGCCGTAATAGCCGCAATAAAGGGCAACGACGGCGCTTCGCGCATGCTTTTGTGCGTGACGGCTGCCGATACCGGGGATTACCTTGTGCCGATAGCCGTACTTTATAACAGTTACGGCAGCAAGGCGGATTTTTATAAAGATACCGATAAATTCGTAAACTGTATAGCCATTGTCTGCGCCGACATAAACGGCGACGGATACGACGAGATAGTGACCGCAACGCCTACAAGAGGCTTCGGCGAAAACAGCGGCGACGAATACGGCTTTGATAAGTCTGCGGACAGCCGCGTTTGGTATCTCAATTCCGACGGACGCACAGGCGAAAGCTGGAAAACCTCCGACGGCTGGTGCGAAACCCCGCATAATCTTAACGTGGGTATGCAGATGTGGGTAAGCGACTGCCACCTCGGCACGCCGGGAACGACAGCGTCGCTTGCCGCAGGAGATATAAACGGCGACGGATATGACGATATAATAAGCGCGGTTTCGACGACAAACGCGCAGTATACAAATTATTCGGGAAATATGTTTTCGGTGTACTATATCGGCGGCGCCGAACAGTTTTCGGATATGATACTTAACAGAGATTCGCTTATGAGATATATAAGCGGAAATGTTGCCGACAGCCTTTCTCTCGGAATAACTTCGGGCGACGCGTCGGGCTTTGACGTAACCGTAAGCGACGTAGACGACAGCGGAAAGCCGACGATATTCCTTTCTTTTAAGGAAACAAACCACAGATACGCGAAATATTCCGGCGATAAGATGTTCACGCCGAGATATTACATATATTCCTTTGACTATAACGAAAAAAAGCAGAATTTCACGGCGTCCCTTGTGCATACGGGCGGCATACTTCACCACGGCTGGGTCGATTCGACAGACGGCAGCGACACAGAGTATGTATATAAGCTTAATCATTCGGATTGCGCACCCGTAAGAATAGGTGTGCTGAGAGAGGATTTCGGCATAACCGGCGGCAAGAACGGATATGTTTCGTCGGGTACGATAGTCGCCGATCAGAAATATGTTTCCTTTGTGCGTTATCCCGACGGAAATAGGTACCGCTACGAAACGCGCGACAGCGGATCGTTCTCCGGAACATGGGGAACAGACGCGGACACCGGGTGGGGATTCAAAAGCAGCGAATGTGTATTTCCGAATAACGGAATAAATATAACAGATATAAGAACGGCAAACGTAAGCTTTGACGGCAAAAAATATACCGACGCGGCGCTCATTACGGCATATTCTTCGGACGGTTACAGAACATATTTTGTGATGGGCGAAAACGGTTGTTACAGCACACACCCCGGCAGTACGCTATCGTCAAAAGCAAAGAAATATACCGTTGCCGCAATGCCTGACGTTGACTCCGACTCGATATATTTAAAATATAATAAGCACGTATTCTTCTGGTCGGACCCCGTAATTGTGGCGGCGCTTGCGTCTGCGCCGTATTTCGGTTCACTTCCGTCCGATATGTATACCAACAGCACAACGACCTACGGCAAGAGCATTTCATCTGCGACCGGAAATACAAAGTCGTTTACCGTCTCGGCGGGATCTTATGTTTCGACAGAGATAAAGGCGGGCGCAGGCGGAGCTTCGGGTGTGTTTGAAACCGAAACCGAGGCGCTTGTGAGCAGCTCGTCGGAGAATGAGAATACAAACGAAGTAACCTTTACGCAGAGTTTTTCTGCAAGCGGAGGAGAAGACACCGTAGTGCTTACGACCGTCGGATACGATGCATACGCGTATACCGCGTACTATCCGGGCGAAACGGGAAAAACCGTGACGTCGCCGTATATTGTCTATGTTCCGAGAAACGGCGCTGACGCGATAAAGACCGCAAGCCTGAATTATGAGGATTACCTCGCATTTACGGAGTATTCCTCCGACGCACTTCCGTATCTGCACGATGTCTTTACGCATACCGTCGGAAAACCCGAAACATATCCCGACAGGGAGCCGTCGGGCTCTCATGTGCTGAACGGCAGTGTAATTTCGCACCCTAAGCTTTCGACTTTTCCGTCAAACACAGGTTCTCAGACTCTCACGACGGAAATCACCGAGGAAACGACCGAAACGACTTCGACGGGTTCTTCAATAAGCGTAAAGCTCGGCGGAGGAATTGAGTCTGAGGCGGACGATATTTTCGGACTTGCAAACGCCGGAGCAAAGATAACCGTCGGCGGAATTTCCGAAAAGGAATACGAAAGCGGACGCATAAGGACGACTGCGGTCGGCACAAGCTTTGAAGGCACTGTTTTCGGACAGGGTGACGGCATGAACGTGTCCGGCAGCGGACAGGAAAAGGCGGATTTCAACTGGAGACTGCTGCACTATATATACACATACGGAGAGGGCAACGATATAAAGCAGTTCCCGGTAATTACATATATTACGTCGGGCGTGACGCAGCCTGAGGGCGTTGTGCCGGAAAGCGTTTCGGTAACTCCGTCGTCGCGTAAAGTCGAACAGGTAGGGCCTAAAACAAGCGGATTTGTAAATACCGCAAAATTCTCGGTAAGTTCACCGGGAGTTACGCGTGAATCGCATACCGGGCTTGTCGGAGCGCCTATCGGCATGAGCCTTGATACAGGAGGCACGAATATCGCTTCTGCCGGACCTATGTCTTTCGGCGTAAATATAAACGGAAATATAAAACCCGGAAAATACGATCTGCAGCTCAATATCGGCGGCGTGCTTTCAAATGTGTTTACGGTAGAGGTTGCGGAGTATACCGAACCCGTATGGATAGAAGCCGATAAAACAGAAATAGATTTCGGAAGTATGCGCTATAACTACGCAAAAGGCACTCCGTCAGCCGAAAGCCGGACCGTTACCGTAAAGAGCATATATACTCAACAGCAGGATAATTTCACCGCATATATGATGCTCGGAGACGACAGCCCCTTTAAAATAACCGAACCTCTTTCTTCGGACGTGCTGTATCAGACCGGACTTGACGGATCAAGTGCGACGGTAAGCGTTTCTCCCGTAACGGGACTTGATGTCGGAACATATACAGATACGCTTGTAATAACCAATGAAATAACCGCGGCGTTCGTCACGCTTAAATTTACCGTTACAAATCCGACCTTGCCGCAGAGACCGGATCTTTCAAATAATTTCAGAATGCTGCCCAATCCGATTTCGGTTAACGTAAGCGCACCCGATGACGACGGCGGCGGAATAATGCAGTATTATCTCTATACCGTAAAAGACCACGCCGATTACGTAAAAGACGGCGAACAGGTGTGGGAAAGATACAGCAGCACGGCGCAGTCAGGATCAAACTTCAACATAAGTCCCGACGGAGAATTTGAAATAGGCCAAAAGTATACCATAGGAGTAAAGGCAGTGACCGACGTCGGAGAGAGCGACGCCGAATGGTATGAGTTTGAAGTGCGCCAGAGCGAGGGAAAACCCGATCCCGTAAAGAACGTAAAAGTCTATCCGGGCAACGGAAGCATCGCGCTTACTTGGGACGAACCCGATTACTGGGGTGAAAACGAGTATTATCCCGAAATCAACGGAAAACAGTACAGTATATATTTCTATACTACCGCAACTACCGCGACGGTAGAGACGGTTAATTATGACGGAGATCTGCAATGGTCAAAGAGCGGACTCGAAAACGATAAGGAATACAGAATAGAGATATATACGAGAAATAAAAATCCGACAATGTACGGCTGCGTAAGCGTAAATGCGGCGCCGTCGGCAGACATAAAGGCAGCTCCCACACGCCCGAGTTCTTTCGGAGCATATATGAGCTATAAAACGGCAAAACTCAGTTGGAAAGCCCCCGTTTATGACGGAAATTCCGCGATTACGGGATATATGATCTCAAAGGACGGCGGAAAAACCTGGACAGACGTCGGAAATGTCACCGAATATACCTTTGAAAACCTTGTCACAAATACCGAATATCAGTTTGCCGTCCGTGCGGTAAATTCTGTCGGAAACGGAGATATTTCGTATTATACCGCAGCCGCGCCGTCAAAACTCTATGCCGCAACCGTAAATAAAGTCGTTATCGGCTACGAACAGTTAGAGCTTGACTGGCAGCCTTATGACGAAGAGGACGGCGTTCTCGGCTATCAGGTTCAGATAAGCGACGGCGGAGACTGGATAGACATTGAGCCTGTCGTTTTTGACGGAACGCTGCATTATGTGTTCACGGGACTTGAAAACGGAGTTATGTATCAGCCGAAAGTGCGCGCGTATGACAGCGAGGGACCCGGACCTTACGGAAACCATTGGGTAATGAAGAACGTATCTCCGAGCGAGAACGCGCCGAGAGCAGTCGTCAATGCAAGCGTAAAGCCGCGAAACGGCGGAATTCAGCTCTACGGAGAAAGCTTTGACGGTTCTGATTCTCTTCAGTATAAGCTTGACGGCGACAGATGGTGGTACGGATTTGAAAACGGTGAGCTTGTTTTTGACGATAGGCTTGAAAACGGTAAGGAATACGTTGTTGCCGTTTCGTCGGGAGATTATTACGACAGCGGTAAGGAATACAGGAGTACGTCATATTTCACCGTAAAACCCGAATCGACAATACCCAATCCTCCGTCGGGACTGAATGTCAGCGCATACGTCGGAGACGGTTATATAAGAGCCGAATGGACGCTTGAATCCGACGGTGGTTCTCCCATAACCGAATATAAGATAAAGCTCGGAGAGGGAGCCGACGCAGTTTCGCTGCCCGCGTCGTATTCGTCCTTTGAAATACCGTGTGCCGAACAAGAACGCGAAATGTACGGAATTATATACGTCTATGCCGAAAATGCCGAGGGTGAGACAAGCGACTACGTGTATCTTGAATCCGGCGCAAAGATCTCCGGGCAAAGCAGAATCGTACTGCCTTATCCTCACATTGCGTTTATAAGCTCGCCGTATAAATTCTCGAGAACATACACTTTCCGCGACGAAAACGATAATGAAGTTGAAAAAAGCTATGATATGAGCGAGCATGCCGACTGGAGCTTTGAGTCGGATAACAGCGCCGTAACATGGAACGCCGATAATCGCACCGTCGAAATTTCGGACGGACTTGCAAAAGGCGAATATTCTGCGACGGTCAGAGCGTCGGGCGGCGCGTGCATTTACGAAATGAGAATAGCGATCGTCGTGGGCGCGTCTGCGGAACTTGTTTCTGTGCAAAAGTCGAAGAACGGAGTGAGCGTAGAACTCGCGCTTGGCGCAGAACTCGGCGAAAACAGACTTTATGCCGCGTCTTACGACAAAAACGGAAGATTGCTGAATGTTGCGTCAACAACGGTGTCGGCAGAGCTGATTCAAAACGGAAAAATATCCGTCCCGATCGACTTGAACGGCGCGCATACCGTAAGAGTAATGCTTTTCAGCGGGCTTGATACGTATAAGCCTTTGTGCGGCAGCATTTTGCAGACGGTAGGCTGATATATTACGGCTTAAATTAAAAACATAATTAAAACACATCGGATCTTTCCATGATTTTTGCGTTTGAAATGGGATTTTTCCGGTGTGTTTTGACGTTTCCGGAGCTAATTTTTTGTAAAGACCGATTTAATTAATTATGCACAAAAAATTATTGTTTGGTTCTTGTTTCTCTGCTCAAAATGTGATAGAATATAATGTACACTGGATTATTTATGTACTTGTGTGCGTTAAAACAAGTAAAAGGAGTTTTAAAATTGAAAAAGTATGATGTTGTCATAGTCGGCGGAGGAATAGGCGGACTTATGACTGCGTACAGTATTCATGAGAACAATAAGGACGCGTCCGTCTGTATACTTGACAGAGGAAACGTCATCGAAAAGAGAACCTGTCCGATAATAGCCGGAAAAGCGCAGAAGTGCGTTTCGTGCAAATCCTGCGGCATAATGCAGGGTATGGGCGGCTGCGGAGCGTATTCCGACGGAAAGTTTATCATTTCGACCGAGTACGGCGGCTGGCTCCCAATGTATCTCGGCGATGAAAAGACCATAGAATATATAGAGAAGCTCGATAAGATACTTATAGCTCACGGAGCTACCGAAAAGGTATATCTGCCGAGCGACAGAATAAAACTCGAATGTTTAAAGTACGATATGCGTCTTTTGCAGGCTAAGGTAAAGCACCTAGGCACCGACGGAAACTTTAAGACAATGCAGCGCCTTATAGAGGAACTCGGCGCATATACCGATATTCATACAAACGTTGACGTTACGGATATAGATACCGATAAGAAAACGCTTATAACCTCGGACGGCGAATATAACTACGGAAAACTCGTTGTGGCTGTCGGACGCGTGGGCAGCGGCTGGTTTGAAAAGCTGTGCCGCGAAAAGGGAATACCGGTTGAGAATAATCAGGTCGATATAGGCGTAAGAGTAGAGCTTCCGAGACTTGTATGGCAGGATATTTCACGCGAGATATATGAGCCTAAGGTTCTCTACCGCACAAAGAAATACGGCGACGTGTGCAGAATGTTCTGTTTCAATGACGGCGGAGAGGTCGTAATGGAAAATTCCGGCGGCATTATGACCGTCAACGGACACGCAAATTCCGACGAGAGCAAAAAGACAAAGAATTCAAACTTTGCTCTGCTTTCAACCGTAAACTTCACCCAGCCTTTCAATGAGCCGATAGCATATGCTAAGCATATAGCGCACCTCAGCAATATGGTAAGCGGCGGAGGAGTTATAGTTCAGAAATTCGGCGATCTTATAGGCGGCAAGCGTACAAATGAGCGCAGAATGGAAAAGAGCACCGTTATACCTACGCTCAAAGCCGTTCCCGGCGACCTTTCGCTTTGCATACCCAAACGCCAGCTTGATAATATAATAGAGACACTCTATGCAATAAATAATATTGCGCCCGGTACCGCAAATTATGATACGCTGCTTTACGGCGTTGAGGCAAAGTATTATTCCGTAAGACCCAAGTTTATAAATTCCGACTTTGAAATCGCCGACGGAATTTACGCGATAGGCGACGGCAGCGGCGTAACAAGAGGACTTTCCCAGGCGGGAGCAATGGGACTTTACGTCGGAGAAAAGCTCTGTCAGAAGAAGTAAAATATAATATTGAATTTTTCTCTGCGCCGTATGTGCGCAATATCCGAAATCTTTTGCTTTTTCGTATATCCGGCGCGGAGATGAGAATATAAATACGCGTGAAAGGAGGAGTAATTATCAGTATATTCAGCATTTTTTCCGGCAGTTCAAAAAAGAAGAAAGCAGCAGTGTTTATAGATTACGAACACTGGTATATATCGCTTGACAAAAGCTATCATATAAAGCCGAATATAAAGGATTTTTCGGAAGAGATAAATAAGGAATACGACGTTACGGAAATGATATTTTTCGGCGACTTTTCAAACCCGTCGCTCAATTCCGAAATGCATAAAATACGAGCCTTTACAAATAAAATAGTCGAAACAAATAACGGCGGCGGATTTTATAAAAAAGATTTTACCGATTTTATAATGCTTGACCACATTTACAGAACCGCCTATACCGAAAAGGACATTGACACGTATATAATTTTTACCGGCGACGGACATTTTTCTTCAGTTGTGCTGTTTTTGAAACAGACCTGCAAAAAGCACGTTGTGGTTTACGGCGTAAAGAACGCGTTTTCGGGACAGCTCAAACAGACTGCGGACGAGTCGCGAGAGATTCCGACCGAAACCGATAAGCTTCTGCCGTATGAACGCATGATCCTCTCAAATCTGTATACTCTGAGCCGTGAATACGAAAATCCGCGTGCGTCGTTCAGCAAGACCGTTACGACTGTGTGCGAAAAATTCGATGCCGACGAACTGAACGTCAGACGTGCGCTTGAAACGCTTATAAACGAAGGATATGTAATTCAGTACGACGCACAGATAGGTGCAAAAAACGTGCGTCTTATAAAACCCGATTTCGATAAGACCGAAAAAGCCGGAATTTATAAAAAAGGCAGCACTGTAAACAAAACAGAAAATTAATCAAAGAAAAGAAAACGACAAAAAGGAGTGGTTGACATTATGAAAAAACTGATGTTGGGAAATGCCGCGGCTGCAAGAGGTCTTTATGAGGCAGGCTGCCGTTTCGTTTCCAGCTATCCCGGAACTCCCAGTACAGAAATAACGGAATGTGCGGCGGAGTATAATGAAATCTATGCGGAATGGGCGCCTAACGAAAAGGTGGCGCTTGAAGGCGCTCTCGGCAGCGCGATTTCGGGCGTAAGAGCATTCTGCGCAATGAAACACGTAGGACTTAACGTCGCAGCGGATCCGCTGTTTGTAACGGCGTATACGGGAATAAACGCAGGACTTGTAATAGGCGTTGCGGACGATCCGGGTATGCACTCGTCCCAGAACGAGCAGGATTCGCGTCATTACGCAATAGCCGCAAAACTCCCGTGCCTCGAACCGTCGGATTCGTCCGAGTGCCTTGAATTTACAAAGGCGGCTTTCGATATGGCGGAAAAATTCGACACACCCGTAATAATGAGATTTTCGACGCGTGTTTCTCATTCGCAAAGTATAGTCGCGCTGTCCGACAGAACCGAACATGAAACAAAGCCGTATGAAAAAAATCCGGCAAAGTATGTAATGGCGCCGGCAAACGCGATAAAGCGCCACGTTGTAGTCGAAAAGCGTCTTTCGGATATGGCTGCATGGGCGGATTCATGTCCTTTTAATAAGACCGAGTATCACGATACCAAACTCGGAATTATCTGCGCAGGCAGTACATACGTTTACTCAAAGGAAGTTTTCGGCGATAACGCGTCTTATCTGAAGATAGGACTTGTAAATCCTCTGCCGGATAACCTTATACGCGACTTCTGTTCAAAGGTTGAGCGCGTAATTGTTGTTGAGGAACTCGATCCGGTAATCGAAACTCACGTTAAGGCAATGGGCATAAAGTGCGACGGCAAAAATCTGCTTCCCGTGCTTTCCGAATTCTCGCAGGAGATCATCGCAAAGTGCGTAAACGGCACAGAGCCCAAATTTGTAAGCCTTGACGAGGATATACCCGTAAGACCTCCCGTTATGTGTCCGGGATGTCCGCACAGAGGACTGTTTTTCGTTCTCAAAAAGCTCGGCGTTACCGTAAGCGGAGATATAGGGTGCTATACTCTCGGTTCTGCGCCGCCCTTGTGCGCCGTTGATTCAACGCTCTGCATGGGCGCGTCGATTTCGGGACTTCACGGCATGAATAAGTGCGGTGGAATAGATCCCAAAAAGTCGGTTGCGGTAATAGGCGACTCGACATTCGCACATTCCGGCGTTACGGGACTCATGAACATGGTCTATAATAAGGCTGTTTCAACAGTAATTATTTCCGATAACAGCATAACCGGCATGACCGGACATCAGCAGAACCCGACGACAGGCAAGACGCTGAAGGGCGAGACTACATATCAGATAAAAATTGAAAAGATATGCGAGGCGTTCGGCATAAAGGACGTTAAGATCATAGATCCCAACGAAATAAAGCTTCTCGAAGCCGGAATAAAGGATTCGCTCGGAAGAGACGAGGTTTCTGTAATAATTGCGCGCAGACCCTGCGTACTTCTCAAAGAAGTCAAAAAGGATAAATACTTTACCGTAAACTCCGATAAGTGCCGTAAATGCGGCGCGTGCATGAAGATAGGCTGTCCTGCGATAAGCATGACCGAAAACGGCGCGGTCATAGATGAAACGCTCTGCACCGGCTGCGAACTCTGCGAAAAGATGTGCGCGTTTGGCTGCATGGAAGTAAAGTCAAGATAAGGAGGACGCGGAAAATGAATAATACCACAAACATAATGATAACCGGCGTCGGCGGACAGGGAACCCTGCTTGCGAGCCGTATTTTGGGAAACGCGTTTATATCTCTCGGATATGACGTCAAAGTCTCAGAGGTTCACGGAATGAGCCAGAGAGGCGGCTCGGTCGTTACATACGTAAAATACGGTAAGGAGGTTTTCAGTCCGGTAATATGCAGAGGCGAGGCGGATTTTCTGCTTTCGTTTGAGCTTTGCGAGACCGCAAGATACCTGCCGTATCTCAAAAAGGGCGGTATAGTCGTAACAAGCACGCAGAAGATCAATCCCATGCCCGTAATCATGGGAGCTGCAAAATATCCCGAAGATATTATCGGAAAAATACAGTCAAAGGGCGTAAAGCTCATGTATGCCGACGCATTGCAGCTTGCAGAGGAGTGCGGTTCGTCAAAGGCGGCAAACGTCGTTCTTATAGGAATGTTTGCAAAGCACTCGGATATTGATAAAAAGGTATTTCTTGACGCGGTTGACGCGTGCGTTCCGGAAAAATTCAAGGAGCTTAACAGAAAAGCCTTTGAAGCGGGATATTCGCTTGACTGAAGATTAATTAAAGGCATATTTTGCCGATAGGACGGTAAAAACGAAATGAGCAACTATTTCAATAAGGAAATCGAAACGGCAAACAGAGAAACGCTTGAAAAAATACAGTCCGAAAGACTTGTAAATACAGTAAAGCGCGTATATGACAACGTCGAACTGTACAGAAAAAGAATGGACGAGGCAGGAATAAAGCCCGAAGACATAAAGAGCGTAAAGGATCTTTCAAAGCTGCCCTTTACATATAAGCAGGATCTTCGCGACACATATCCTTACGGAATGTTTGCCTGCCCAATGAAAGAGGTAGTCAGAATCCATGCCTCAAGCGGAACGACCGGCAGACAGACCGTTGTCGGATACACAAAGAACGATATCGATATGTGGGCAACCTGTATTGCAAGAGCGCTGAGTGCAGCGGGCGCGACAGATGAAGATTTTATCCATATTTCATACGGCTACGGACTTTTCACCGGAGGACTCGGCGCGCATTACGGCGCTGAAAAACTCGGCGCTGCGGTAATACCTGCCGCAACCGGAAATACGCGCAGACAGCTTCAGATATTCAAGGACTTCGGTTCGACGATACTGTGCTGTACACCGTCGTATGCAATGTACCTTGCCGACAGCCTGTCGGAATACGGTCTTACAAAGGACGACCTTAAACTCAAAGCCGGCGTTTTCGGCGCAGAGCCGTGGACTGAGAATATGAGAGCGCAGATAGAGGAAGAACTCGGAATAAAGGCGTTCGATATATACGGACTTTCAGAGGTTGCGGGTCCCGGCGTCGCATTCGACTGCGAGTGCCAGAACGGTATGCATATAAACGAAGATAATTTCATACCCGAAATTATAGACAGCGAAACCGGTGAGGTGCTTCCCGACGGAGAGACCGGAGAGCTTGTGTTTACCTGTGTTTCAAAAGAGGCTCTGCCGCTTATCAGATACAGAACCAAGGATATAACCTCTCTTACGCATTGTAAGTGCGGCTGCGGAAGAACTCTCGTCAGAATGAACAGAGTAACGGGACGTGCGGACGATATGCTTATAATCCGCGGAGTAAACGTGTTCCCGTCGCAGGTTGAATCGGTAATCCTTACCATTAAAGAAGCGGCGCCTTACTATCAGCTTGTCGTTGACAGAAAGAACAATCTCGATACGCTTGAAGTAAGAGTGGAGATGAACGAGCAGATATTCTCGGACAGCGTAAAGACCATAGAAAAAGTCGAGCAGGAGATAAGAAAGAAGCTTGACAGCGTTCTCGGAATTACCGCAAAGGTAACGCTTGTCGAACCCGGTTCGATAGAACGCAGCGAAGGCAAAGCAAAGCGCGTAATAGATAAACGCGTGCTTGACTGAATTCGGAGGTAGAAAGATGATTATAAAACAGGTATCGGTTTTTGTTGAAAACAGACCGGGCAGACTTTCGGAGATCGTTGATATTTTGGCTAAGAACGGCGTAAACATGAGAGCGCTGTCTATTGCGGACACAATGGATTTCGGAATACTCAGAATTATCGTAGATGAGCCTGATAAGGTAATGCTTATGCTCCGTGAAAACAAGATAACCGCGACTGCCGCGGACGTGCTTGCGGTAAGGCTTGAAGATAAGCCGGGAGCATTGTCCGAACTTCTCGGTGCGCTTGCGAAGGAGGGCATTTCTGTCGAGTATATCTATGCCTTTGTGGCAAGACAGGACGACGGTGCGGCATATGTCGTTATCAGAGTCGAGGACAATGATAAGGCGCAGCAGGTCGTTGAAAAGCTCGGATTTTCAGGCATAGAAAAAATATGATTTTGCGGCACGGTTGGGATATACCGTGCCTTTTTGGGAGAATAGCAATGAGTATTCGTACAGAGGTGTACTGTTTCTTTTATGAATTGTATTATTTTCTTACAAGAAATCCGAAAGCCGCGCTGAACAGATACGGCGTCCCGTTTGAATATAAGGCAGATGGGAAAAGCCTTGAAAGACAGATGAAAAAATGCCTCTTTGACTACGGAATGTGCTACGAAGAATTTATGCTGTATGACTGTGCCGGAAAAAGCAAAGAATATCTTGAACGGTTTGTCACCGAAATAGGCAGACGGCGGTATTTCGACAAGTATAACGATTCTTCCGAGAAAAAGCTTTTTCACGATAAATACGCACTTTATGAAAAATTCGGTGCATATTATAAGCGCGAGGTCATAAGCGTAAACGGAAAGCGCGATTTCGAGAAATTCCGCGATTTTGCGCAGCGTCATGAAAGCTTTATTGTAAAACCCAATTCGTCCTCCTGCGGTCACGGCGTTGGAATTTATACAAAAAGCGGCTTTGAAAGTACGGAATCAATGTTTGAATTGCTGTTTAAAGGCGGGAAATACGTCTGCGAACAGCTTGTGCGGCAGCCCGAGTTCTTTTCGAGGTTCAATGCGTCGTCGCTCAATACCGTAAGATTTGTGAGCGATCCGACGGGACGGAATGTTCCTGCGTTCACGCCTTTTTTCAGAATGGGACGGCGCGGAAAAGCCGCCGATAACGCCGGAGTCGGAGGATTGTTCGTTTCGGTTGGCAGAGAAACGGGACGGCTCGGAAGTATCGCACGCGATGAAAACGGCGGATATTACAGGGAGCATCCCGACAGCAAGGTTGTGTTCGGCGGCGAGATGTTGCCGGAGTGGGAGAAGGCAAAGGAACTTGCCGAGGTACTTCAGAGCAAGGTAAAATCAAGGCTTATCGGCTGGGATCTTGCGTATGACGCGGAAAAAGGCTGGGTAATGATAGAAGGCAATTACAGGGGGCAGTTTGTGTGTCAGCAAAGCTGTCTTGCAAAGCAAATGTCAAAAAAAGGAAGGTGTAAAAAATGACTGAAAGAAATCTGACAATGCTCTGCGACTTTTATGAGCTTACAATGGGCAACGGATATTTTCAAAACGGTTTTTACAAGAGAAAGACATATTTTGACGTGTTTTTCAGAAAAGTTCCCGACGGCGGCGGATATGCCATTGCCGCAGGACTTGAACAGGTCATAGATTATATAAAGGACCTGCATTTTACCAAGGAAAACATAGAATTTCTGCGCACAAAAAAGATTTTTTCCGAAGATTTTCTGAAATATCTTGAGAACTTCAGATTTTCGGGCGATATTTATGCAGTGCCCGAAGGCACACCGGCATTTCCGTATGAGCCTATACTTACCGTATGCGCTCCGGCAATCGAGGCACAGCTTGTCGAAACATATATCCTACTTGCGATAAATCATCAGTCGCTTATCGCAACCAAGGCAAGCAGAATAGTAAGAGCGGCGGACGGAAGAGCTGTCACCGAATTCGGTTCAAGACGCGCACAGGGCGCCGACGCTGCGATAATCGGAGCGAGAGCCGCGTATATCGGCGGCTGCAATGGTACGGCGTGCGTGCTGACAGATGAAATGTACGGAGTTCCGGCAGGCGGAACAATGGCGCATTCGTGGGTGCAGATGTTTGACAACGAATACGAAGCGTTCAAGACGTATTGCGAGATATATCCCAATAAGCCGATTTTGCTTGTGGATACTTACAATACGCTTAAAAGCGGAATACCGACGGCAATACGCGTGTTTAACGAAATGGGAATAAAGGACGGCGGAATACGCCTTGATTCCGGCGATATCGCGTATCTTTCAAAGAAAGCGCGCAAAATGCTTGATGATGCCGGACTTACACATTGCCGTATAATTGCGTCGAACGCACTTGACGAATATCTTATCAGAGATTTGTTAAGGCAGGGTGCGTGCGTTGATTCGTTCGGTGTCGGCGAGTGTCTTATTACGTCGCGCAGCACGCCTATTTTCGGGTGTGTATATAAGCTTGCCGCGGTTGAGGACGAAAACGGAAATATTATTCCTAAGATAAAAATAAGCGAAAACACCGCTAAGATAACCAATCCGCATTTTAAAAAGCTGTACAGATATTATGACAGAAATACCGGCAAGGCTCTTGCAGATGAAATCTGCCTTTATGACGAGGTTGTTGACGACACAAAGCCGCACACTATTTTCGATCCTGCCGAAACGTGGAAGACCAAGGAACTTTACGATTTTGTCGCAAAGGATATCCGCGTAACCGTGTTCAAGGACGGAAATCTTGTCTATAATCCTCCGGAACTTTCCGATATTCAGAAGTATTGCAAGGAACAGATAGATCTGCTTTGGGACGAAGTAAAACGCTTTGAAAATCCTCATACCTATTATGTCGATCTCTCGCAAAAACTCTGGAACATCAAAGACGAACTCCTCAGAAAAGCCAAGGCATAGTTACACTTGCGCACGTTAAGAGAGCGCGACTTTTTCGATTCCGAAAAGAGGGTGTAAAAGGTTGCACTTTGAAGAAAGTAAGTCATTTCCGCCCAAAACAACCCAAAATCAGCCAAACGCAAAACATCTTTCGGATTTTCTCCGTAGAAAAGCGTCAGTACAAAGTCGCACTTTGAAGAAAGTAATCCGTTTCCGCCCAAAAACAAGTAATATGCATAAAAAGAGCATTAAAAACATAGGTAACCCCAATATGTGGTAGTCGAATAGTGTAGCGTAAGTATATGTGTAAATATGAAAAAAAGCGGTAGAAAAGCGGCAGAAAACAGGAATAAAAACACACATACAAAAGAGGGCGAAAAAAAGAGACAAAAAGTGTGCAAAACAACGAAGTTGGGGATAAGAAGGTAAAAAAAGACAAAAAAGAGTTGACAAAGAGGGAAGAAAGTGATAGAATATATGCACGCTTGAGAGAGCGGTATCGCGAAGGCCGAGAAGATGAAGAAAGAGGAAATAAAAACTTGAAAAAGTTAGAAAAAACCTCTTGACAAACGAACGGCGAAGTGATATAATAGACAAGCTGTCGAAAAGACGGCAAGCAGTGAGCAAAGCTTGAGGCAAGAAAGAGGAAGAAAAAACTTAAAAAAGTTTTGAAAAACCTCTTGACAAAACGAAAGCGATGTGATATACTGTATAAGCTGTCCGCGAGAGCGGAAAGAAAAACGGACCTTGAAAATTGAACAACGAAAGACGAGAAAACAAAGCTCGAAGGAGAGAAATCTCCTGAGAAAAAAGCTTGAAGGATCTCGTAAATTCCAAAGAGAACATTGACGATTACGTCGATGTTACCCAAAGAATAAACTTAAAGTAAAGAGAGCGAATCAAGCTCTGAAAGAGATTAAAGCGGTACCAAGTACCGTGGAGATATTTTTTTAGAGAGTTTGATCCTGGCTCAGGATGAACGCTGGCGGCGTGCATAACACATTCAAGTCGAACGGACTGATTCGATAGCTTGCTATTGAAGAAAGTTAGTGGCGGACGGGTGAGTAACGCGTGAGCAACCTGCCTTTCTGAGGGGGATAACACAGGGAAACTTGTGCTAATACCGCATGAAGCATACGAACAGCATTGTAAGTATGTCAAAGGAGCAATCCGCAGAAAGATGGGCTCGCGTCTGATTAGATAGTTGGTGAGGTAACGGCTCACCAAGTCGACGATCAGTAGCCGGACTGAGAGGTTGAACGGCCACATTGGAACTGAGATACGGTCCAGACTCCTACGGGAGGCAGCAGTGGGGAATATTGGGCAATGGGCGCAAGCCTG
>URVJ01000008.1 GCA_900551295.1 uncultured Eubacteriales bacterium
CTGCGGATGCTGTAAGGAGGTGCCGAACGATGTTATTCAGAGAAGATAAAGTCGCGCGCGCCGACGCCGAGGCTATCCGCAAAGGCGTGGGCTTCTACCGCTGGACGCATGATCTGGTGGAGATCACCGGCAAGGACGCGCTGGAGGTCCTGCAAAAAATCTATATCAGCGACATTTCCAAGGTCGCCGTCGGACGCTCGAAATACACCGCCTCGCTGGATGAAAACGGCGAGATCATCGACGACGTGATCGTCATGCACATGGCAGACGGCCTGTATTGGGTCTCCGACCTCTACGGCCCGCGCCTGCTGCCGTGGATCGAGCAGCACAAGGGAGAGGCTGATATTCACGCGAAGATCATCACCTATGACTGGGATATGTACGCCGTGCAGGGCCCGGACAGCCTCAAGGCGATGAACGCCATGCTGGACGCGCCGGTCGACGATCTCAAGCGCTTCGGCATCTGTGAGCGGAAGCTCGGCGACATCCCCGTCTACATCCACCGCTCCGGCTTCACCGGCGAAAACGGATATGAGATCTACTCCGCATTCGACAAGAGCGCGGAAGTTCACGACCTGGCGCTGAAGGCAGTCGCGTCCGTCGGTGGCCGTGAGCTGCAGACGCTCGAGGTCTACGTCCGTTCCATCCCGATGGAAAAGGGCTTTGCGCTCAAGCAGGATTTCAAGCACCTGAGCCCGTATGAGTGCGGCCTCGGCTGGGCGGTCGCCGCTGACAAGGACTTTATCGGCAAGGAAGCGGCGCTGGCACGCAAGGAGCACCCGAAATACCGTATGGTCGGTCTGGAATTTTCCCGCGAATCGACGGAGGATATCTCCATCTGGGAGCGTGTGTACTGGTACGGCGTCGAGGTCGGCCGCTGCGCACAGACCATCTACGGCTATACCGTGGACAAGAACATCGGCTTTGCCACCGTCCGCGCGGACGTGCCCGACGGCGCGGAGCTGACCGTCGGCTGCAATGATTCGCCCGCCGTCGTGGTGAACAAGGTTTTCTGCTGAGGAGGATATGATGGGAAGATTAGATGGTAAAGTCTGCATCGTGACCGGCGCTTCCGCCGGGATCGGGCGCGCCACGGCGGAGCTGTTCTGCCGCGAGGGCGCGAAGGTCGTTGCGGTCGCCCGCCGCGAGGAGCGGCTCAAGGAGCTGGCGGAGGAATGCAAAGACTTGCCCGGCGAACTTGTCTGGTACGCGGGCGACGTCGGCGACCCGGAAACAGCTGTAGGCATGGTCAAAAAGGCAGTCGAGACGTTTGGAAAGCTGGACGTTGCCGTCAACGACGCCGGTATCATGGACGACAACACCGCCATTGCCGATCTGTCGGATGAAATGCTCCATGAGACGTTCCGCATCAACACCTTTGGCCTCATGTACGGAATGCGTGAGGAATGCCGGCAGTATCTCGCACAGGGTGACGGCGGCGTGATCGTCAACATCTGCTCTGTCGGCGCAACGCACCAGACCTCCGGCGCGGCCTACTGCGCGAGCAAGGGCGCGGTGCTGGCGGCGACGAAGAACACGGCGTTCATGTACATGGAGGAGGGCATCCGCTGCAACGCGGTCTCGCCCGGCGGCGTCGTGACAGATATCCCGCTGGTCATGCCGCCCTCCGACGAGTTCGGCTTCGGCAGGACGAGTAAGCTCCTGGACTTCTCCGGCGAGCTTGCCATGCCGGAGGACTTGGCGGACGCGATTTTGTTCCTTGCCAGCGACCAGTCCCGCTACGTCAACGGCGAAGAACTGAAATGCGACGGCGGCTGGACGTGCTTCTGAAAAAATACAAATGAAAACACAGCACAGGCGGCCCATACAGAGCCGCCTGTGCCGTATCCAAATCAGGGAGGATCACACATGAAGAAAACAATCACGGTCGTGACAGGCGGTCACGGCGGCATGGGAAAAGGCGATCTGTAAGGAACTCGGAAAAACGTCCGTGATCGTGCTGGCGGGGCGCAACCTCGCAAAAATGGAGACCGCGAAAGCGGAGCTAGACGAGCTTGGCGTGGAGAGCCACCTTTGAAAAACGGACATCGCGGACCGCGCACAGGTGCAGGCGTTGGCAGACTATGCTGCATCGCTCGGTGACGTGACGCAGGTCATCCATACCTCCGGCGTCTCGCCGAGTGACACGGCGACGGAAAATATTATCCGTATCAACGCGGTCGGCACGGTCAATATGGTCGAGGCATTCTATCCGGTGCTGGCCGAGGGCGGCGTGATGATCAATTTCTCTTCCGTCGCAGCCTACACCATGCCGCAGACGGACGAATGGTCGCAGGCGTTTGAAGCATGGAATGAGCCGGATTTCTATGACCGGCTGCTCACGCTGGCGGGAGAAGCGGAGGACGAGGAGGGCGAGTTCTTCCGTGCGGGTCTCGCCTACGCCATGTCCAAGAAATTTGTAATCTACTTCACGCAGAAGAATGTGGCGCGCTTTGCGGAAAAGCACTGCCGCATCCTGTCCATCTCGCCCGGCTGCTATCTCACGCCCATGCACCAGAAGCTCATCGACAATCAGCCGGAGACGGCGGAGAACCAGCTGGAGCTGATTCCCGCCGGGCGCTGGGGTCATCCGTATGAGATGGGCGCGCTGACGGCGTTCCTCTGCTCGTCCGGGGCTGGCTACATCAACGGCGTGGACATCCTCGCCGACGGCGGTCAGAACGCCGGGATCTTCGTCCCGCAGATCTAGCAGCAGCATAACAAGAGCGGCGCTCCGGCCGGAGCGCCGCTCTTGCTGAAGGGATGAATGGATGTGCTTACTCGATCGCCTGAAGCTCCTTGTCAAGCTCCTCCAGATGGGGCTTGAGGGCTGCAGACTGCGGGAAGCTGGCGAGCTTGCGCAGCGTCAGGCCGCCGACGAGCTTCATCTGCGGGTTCTTGGAAGCGTCCGGGCTGTACTTATCCAGAACGGCCGCCGCCGCAGGATTTTTCAGGATGTCCTTTACCTTGCTGTCGAGTGAAAATGCCATGAGAATAACCTCCTCTTTCTTTGGATTTCTACCTCTATTTTAGAAAAACCCAGCGGAAAAAGAAACCCTGCAAACTGGCGGATATGTACCGCAGGGACCCGTTTGTTTTGCGGGGGATGCGGCGCAGAGTCTCAAACATTTAGTCCGTCCGCAGGCGCTTGAGCTGCGGTACGATCAGCGTCACGGAGATCGCAAACGCGATCCAGTCGGCAAAGGGCGTTGCCCATGCGATGCCGGAAACGCCGGCGGCATGGTTCAGAATCGGCATGAACACCACGTCCAGACTGCCCTTGCGAAGAAGGGACAGACAGAGCGGCTGCACCTTCTTTCCAATCGCCTGAAAGAAGGTGATGACCATGAAGTTGACCGCGGTCGTCGGGCAGGCCAGGCAGATGATCTTCAGGAAATGCTGCCCGTAGCTGACCGTTTCCGTGTCCGCGATGAAGCAGCGGGAGATAAGGCGTCTGTGATGCGCTGGATCGAAACCGGATTGCAGGAAGGCGCCAAGCTGGTGCTCGACGGCCGGGATATCACAGTTCCCGGCTTTGAAAACGGCTTCTACCTGGGTCCAACGATTTTGGATCATGTGACGGAAGGGATGACGGTTGGCAGCTGCGAGATTTTTGGGCCGGTTCTGTGCATCAAATGCGTTAAGGACTTTGAAGAAGGTTTGGCGGTGATGAATGGAAACCGCTTTGCCAATGGCTCGGTGATCTTTACGAGCAGCGGCTATTACAGCCGTGAATTCGCCTGGCGCACGGATGGCGGCATGGTCGGCATCAATGTCGGGATTCCGGTTCCGGTCGGCATTTTCCCGTTCAGCGGGCACAAGGACTCCTTCTTCGGGGATCTGCACGTGCTTGGAAAAGACGGCGTGCGGTTCTTTACGGAGGTCAAGGCGGTCACGACAAACTGGCCGAATCCCGCATCCGGCGAGAAGCATCAAATCGACACCTGGGAAGGCTCCGTCGGCGGAAGCATGTAAGTTCGGCAGCAGAAAGGACAAGCTGTTTATGAAAGCCTTGGTTTATTACGGAAAGGAAGACCTTCGCCTGGAGGAGATCCCGAAGCCGGAGATCGAAAAAGACACAGACGTTTTGGTGAAAGTACATTACGCCGGTGTGTGCGGCTCGGAGCTTGCGCGGATCATTGGCAATATGGCTGTGAAACTGGACGTGTCTGTCCCGCATGGGCATGAGTTTGCCGGTGTGGTGGAAGCGGTCGGGTCTGCGGTCAAATCGGTAAAACCGGGTGACCGCGTGGCGATCGCGCCCAAAACCATCTGCGGCGTCTGCGAGGACTGCCTGAATGACCGCGTCGGTCAGTGCGCCAATACGCGGGGATTCATCGGCGTGAAGCTCCACGGTGGGTGGGCGGAATACTGCAAGGTGGACGAGATCAATACTGTCCGGCTGCCTGACGGCGTATCGACTTATGCCGTGCCCGCGACCCATGGCTTGCCGGATGTGATACCTTGGGATGACAAATACCTCGTCGACGATGATTTTACGCTCATTTTGGGCGAAAGCCTGACAGGAACAATGACTGTTTAATTGGCAGTTGTCCCACACATGCTTATTGGCGGCAGTACTGGCAGCAGAAAAACTGTACTTATCAAATTGCTGCGCGGCAGTGTATTAAAAAGGGCGCTTCTGTATACATCATTGACCCTAAAAAAGTGGATTTTTCGTCGTTTAGAGATATGGGAAACTGCCATCTGCTAAACTCTGGCGATTTAGCAGAAGTTGAAAAACTCTTGCTTGAGCTTCTAAACGAGTGCAAAGCGCGTCAGACTGAGTGCGCAAGGCTTCCGGGAATCACAGATATCTCGATGTATAACACTTATGTCCATGATACCTACCGCCGTATTATCATCGTCATTGATGAATTGGCTGAAATCCTCGACAAAAAGCGTTTTCCCAAAGCCCAGAATGCCAGAATCGACAATATTATTGGCTATTTGTCAATAATTGCATGTACAGGTCGCGCATTTGGCGTCCATCTGATTCTTGGAACACAGCGCCCTGACGCAGCAGTTGTTCCGGGGCAGATTAAGGATAACATCTCTTTTAAGTGCTGCGGCAGAGCAGAAAACGTTTTATCTCAGATTATTTTGGATGATGCTCGCGCCAGCGAGTTGATTCCGGCAGACGCGCAAGGCCTTTTCGTCTGCAATGACCCCGACAAGACTGTGTTCCGCGCCTACTATTTGGATAATAAGCAGTTGAGGTAATGCCTATGGACGATATCATTCAGAATGAGCTTCAGAGGGAAGAAAAGAAAAGCGTGGATGTGAAACGCTTCCTTGCCGTTGTGAAGAAGTACACGGACCTGACCGAGCTGACCACGGAAATCCTCCATGAATTTGTGGACAGGATTATCGTCCATGCTCCTGACAAGAGCAGCGTCAGACGATTACAGGAAATTGAGATCATCTACAATCATATCGGAGAATTTGACCGTTCAAAGGTCACTCTCTGGAAAGGAAATGCGGTATAGCATATCCAATGCCATACCGCATAATCCAAAATCTAAAAAACATCCTTATGAAAACCTTGTTAAATAAGGCTTTCGGGATTTTTTTACTGTTTCGTTATTGTTACATCTGTATTGGATTTTTACTTACGCATAGCATTTGTATTTTAGCAGATGCTATGCGTTTTTTTGTGGGGTGGAAATTAGCCACACTTGCAAGAAATTTTATAAAATATACATTATCGCAAGATATAAAAAATTGTTACCTGCCCACAAAAAACAGATATTATTTTAGGAATAATGCAGAACGATTATTTTTGCATTAAAACTTGATTTTATTCCCGAAATGTGATATACTATATACAATAACCTGAAAGAGGTATGATTATGGAATATATCAAGGTTTCACAAGCGGCGGAAAAGTGGGGACTCTCACCGCGCAGAGTCCGACTTTTATGCGCTCAAAACAGAATAGACGGCGTTGTTCAAAAGGGCAAATTATATATGATTCCCGAAAATGCACCAAAGCCCGTTGACGCAAGAACACTGAAAGGAATAAAAATGTCAAAGGAGTTATCTCCCCTGCTGCTGAAAATCGACGCATTAAAGGCGGAGCTTGATAAAAAGCGTCCGCTTACGCAAGGCGAGGCAGAAAGACTGCATGACGAATTTATGGTGGACTTTACCTATAATTCAAACGCAATCGAGGGTAACACGCTTACATTAAAGGAAACGGCAATGGTTTTGGAAGGTATGACAATTGACCAAAAACCGCTGAAAGATCACCTCGAAGCAGTCGGTCACAGAGATGCGTTTTTGTATATTGAAGATATTGCAAAGGACACAAAAATCAGTGAAACGGTGATTAAAAATATTCACTCGCTTGTGCTGATGAACAGACCGGAGGATAAAGGCGTGTTCCGCAAAATTCCCGTAACCATTATGGGTGCATATACCGAGCCTGTTCAGCCGTATATGATTGAACCTAAAATGACCGAGCTTCTCGCCGAAACCGAAAAACGCAAGAAGAAAATGCACCCTATAGAGAGGATTGCACGGTTCCACCTGGAATTTGAGGGCATTCACCCCTTTATCGACGGCAACGGCAGAACAGGAAGATTGCTGCTTAATCTCGACCTTATCCAAAACGGCTATCCCGCAATCAATGTGAAGTTTGCCGACAGAAAAACATATTACGCCGCATTTGATGAGTTTTATAAAAATAACAATGCCGAGCCTATGATTGAACTCGTGGCAAGGTATGTAATTGAACGAATGAAACAGTATTTGGAAATATTAAAATAAGTTTAGGAGAAAAAATTATGGCTTAAAATAATGCCAATATCGGCTTTGAAAAACAAATTTGGGACGCTGCGTGCGTTCTTTGGGGACATGTTCCGGCTGCGGAATACAGAAAAGTTATTGTTGGACTTATATTCCTGCGGTATATTTCAAGCGCATTCGAAAAGCGCTATCAGCAATTGATAGACGAGGGCGACGGATTTGAGGACGACAGAGACGCATATGTTGAAGATAATATCTTCTTTGTGCCGGAGGAGGCACGCTGGAGCAAAATTGCATCAAATGCTCATACACTTGAAATCGGCACAATTATTGACGATGCTATGCGCGCCATTGAAAGAGAAAATACAATGTTGAAAAATGTGCTTCCTAAAAACTATGCCAGCCCTGATTTGGACAAGCGTGTTTTGGGCGATGTTGTTGACCTGTTTACAAATATGGATATGGGCGACAAGGAAGAAAGCAAAGATTTGCTCGGCAGAACCTATGAATACTGCATTGCGCAGTTTGCAGCCTACGAGGGCGTTAAGGGCGGCGAGTTTTACACTCCGGCAAGTATTGTTAAAACAATTGTTGCTATCTTAAAGCCGTTTAAAAACTGCCGCGTATACGAAATAACCACGCTCACATTGATACAAGAAAACGGTATGCACCCACAAGTAAATATGCTGAAAACGGCTTGAAATAAAGGCTTTTCTGAAACGATATAGTTTCGAGAGGTCTTATTTTTTTTGCCTGCTATTTCTCCGGTGGTGTTAATGGTGCTGGGACTGAAGAGTAAAATGCACCACCTTTGAACGATAGGTAATATGTCCTGCCCATCTGCCGGAACGATTGGCTCCGTAGAATTGGAACATTCCTCTTGCACGTCCATCTGAACACACAGCATTTTGCATTGCCTGATACTTTTTTCACGGATGATTTGGCAAGCTGCTGACGAAGCAACAGAACATCAGCTATGTCTGACGGTACATTTTTTAAGAGGTCGACCACAGCTTTCTTGTCGAGGGATTCTGCCTCAATCCCATTATACTCGATGGACCGGATTGCAAAAGGTCTGGAAGCAGACGGCATCCTCACCGGCGCTGGCAAAACAAAATGGTGGACCAGCACCATCAACAAGATTCTTAGAAATGAAAAATACATCGGTGATGCCCTTCTTCAGAAGACCTACACCACAGACTTCCTGAATAAAACCAGAGTGAAGAACAATGGCATCGTTCCGCAATACTATGTGGAAGGCAACCACGGAGCAATCATTCCAAAGGACATCTTCTTGCGGGTACAGGAAGAACTGGTACGCAGGCGAGTTGTCAAGACAAGCGCCAATGATAAAAAGCGCTCCTACAGCTGCAACCACTGCTTTGCGCAGATTGTCATTTGCGGCGAATGCGGTGAAGTATTCCGCAGAATCCACTGGAACAATCGCGGTTGCAAATCCATCGTCTGGCGCTGCCTTAGCAGGCTGGAGCCTACCAGTCAGGAATGCCATGCCAGAACCGTCAATGAAACGGTATTAGAAAATGTGGTGGTTCAGGCAATAAACACGCTCCTTGGCGACAAATCCACCTATCAGGCACAACTGCAGCAGAATATTGCAAAGGTCATCCGTGATGCCCAGAAAACCACCGCTGACGGTATTGACGAACAGTTTCTGGAGCTTCAGAAGGAGCTTCTTAAAAAGGCAAACAACAAGGAAGCCTACGATGAGATTGCCGATAAAATTTTCAAGCTCCGCGAACAGCGCCGGAAGTGTACTGTTGGCACTGCTGCCAGAGATGCACAAATTGCAAGAATCAACGACCTGCAGGATTACATCAAGGAGCAGCGTACCGACCTTGCTGAATTCGATGAAACCTTAGTTAAACGCTGGCTGAAACAGATAATCGTCTGGGAAGACCACTTCACAGAGGAGCTCAAATCCGGATTGAAAATTGATATTGAAGGATAATGCCTATAACGTAGAAAGACTTCTCACCACCGGAATACCTCCGGGGATGGGAAGTTTTCTTATTTCTTAAATTCTTCATTACATCTTACAAATGTTTCAATTCTATACGATATGCGCATGAGACAATTTATGTTCTCTGCTATTAATACAGTCATCATGCTGATGTTTATGTCTGCTTTCATTTCCAAAATGGCTATGCTCATGAATATGAGAAATCACGTGTGTATGCATTACTCCGTTGTGGGTATGAACAATCGTATGACTATGGCTATGCACATGATGCTTTACTATCGTATCATAGACAACAAAGACCGAACCTATCGCCATAAGGATTAAACCTATAAAGTACATCAAGGTCAGCTTTTCGCCATTCAGTACGAATGCCAGAAACGCACCTATAAATGGTGCCACTGCATAGTAAGCACTTGTTTTAGCAGCGCCTAAATTTCTCTGCGCCCTAATATATAGGAATATGCTAAGACCATAAGCTACAAAGCCCAGCATTATAACGGCAACAATATATTTTGCAGCCGGAATCTTATCTCCCAAAAGAAGCGCTATGATAAACGAACCTCCTCCTGAAAAGATGCCCTTCAGCAAAACTATCTCATAGGTACTCTTCTCTGAAATCTTTCTCGTGCAGTTATTTTCAAGCCCCCAACAGAAGGTCGCAAGAATTACGAATAAAGAACCCCAAGAAAAATCAAAGCTACCCGTACCTTCAAACGATAAGACGATGCTTGATAATGTAATAAAACCAATAGCTGCCCATAATCTTAAAGATACCTTTTCTTTAAATGCAAGTAAAGCTATTATCGTTGTAGCAACAATTTCAAAATTTCCTAGAAGCGAAGCATTTGATGCAGCACCAATACTTATGCCTATCATCAGAAAAATCGGTGCTGCAATGTCCAGTAAAATCATTCCGACTGTATAAAGCAAGTCACCCTTAGCAAGTCTTTCCGATTTGTTTTCTTTCTTTGCGTGGAACAGGTACATGATTCCTACTCCGACACCTGCTCCAAGATACAGAAACGCAGCCATGAAAGTAGGCGAAACATCGTTTAATAAAATTTTAGAAAATGGCATGTTAATTGCATAAAATACAGCTGCGAGCAACACCAGTATAACTGCACCTGTTTTTGATTTATCATTCAAACAAATCGCCTCCCTATCTCGATTACGATTATAAAACTGTCATCTATTCAACTGTCCGAAAATGCCCGAAGTCACGAGTTGCCGGGTTTCACTGTCTCAACCTGAAATTATCTGTATCCTGTTATCTAATGCAGTTATTCGATTTTTTCGAATAACTTATTCTTTCAAAACAATATTTTGAACTATCCGAAATTTTACCAATCTTCTCCGTATTCTTCATATTCGTCCATAGCGTCGTCAGCTCCTCTTGCATAATCTTCATCTTCATCGTACCTGTCCAATCAGGTTCGCCGTCACTGTAGAAATCATCATACCCATCATCGTAACCGTCTGAGGAGTAGTCGGAAGAGGACGATTTCTTTGAGGAAGATTTATTGCTATACAAAACGCTGGGACCAAAATCCAGTCTTTCATCACCATCTTCAAATGACATCTGCGTAATTGTTATTTCCGGATTCTTAATTTGTTCCGAATATAACTTTACAGTATCAATTTTCATACCGGCCAATTCGAAAATTTTGCCGTTAGCGTATTCCTCATCGAAATACACACCTTTGTACCGCGCATCAAAATCGGTTTCCGAGCGATTTATACCGTTTCATCCCAATTTAAGCTGACGGTTTTGCCGGACTTCAATTTGGCTTCAATGTAGTCAATCACTAAGTCCTGCACATTTGTTGTTGCTTGTAGATACAAAATCAATGTAATCTACATCCTTTGAAATAAATTTTTATATAGTAGGTTGATCAGTAGGTTTTCCTCATTTTTTTCGGAGAAATTCCGTAGTGTTTTTTAAACACACGCAGAAAATAATTATAGTCCGAAAAGCCCGTCTTATCGGATATTTCGGAAACAGACATAGATGTGCCTGTAACCAACTCTTTGGCTTTATTAAGCCGTTTGATTTTTATAAACGAAGCAATACCGCCGTTTGTATATTGCTTCGTTTCCTCATACAATTGAGAGCGGCTTATATCGAGAGCCCTACATATATCTTCAACATATATGCGTTCATGCATATGAATATCCACATAATTTGAAATCATTTCAATCAGCTGTTCATTCTGAGCTTTTATCATTTCTTTGAGCATTATATAGCTTGTGCAGGCATCCAGAATTTTTGACGTGGCAATTATTTGTTTTGAGCTTTTGTATTTTATTTTCTTTAATTTATTCGGTATAGTGACAGAGAGCGGATATTTTTGACAGAGGTTATCCGCAAAATTATAAACAGCGTCTTTGTCTTTAATATCAGTAATTTGACCGAACATAATATAGCCTATAATAGCATTATTTTGAATAATCGGCGCAGCAGCCTCTATAAGCCCCGCATGACACCTGTAAATGCACAGAGCGTGAGTTTTGCGGCATTTTTCAAAAGAAACTCTGTCGCTTTTTCTGCACAGAGTATCAAAATCCGCATTGGTGCGCATAAGCGAACAGAATGAATTTCCGTTAGACGGATATGACAAAACCTCATTAAATTCATTATCAAACAGCACAATCCGTATTCCGGTGAGCGTATAAAAATTTTCCATTAAAACAGATAATTCGTTATCGTAGAAAAATAAAGACATAAATATCCAGCCTTTCGGACAATATTACAGTTTTTTGCATGTTATTAACTATAATTATACCATAAATTTTGATATAATCAAGATAAAAAAAGAAATTTTTATGAACGGAGGATTTATAGATGAAATTTGCATTGTATTTCGGAAACAGAGGATTTTTTCCGGCAAGCCTTATTGCAGGGGCAAGAGAGGAAATGGTGAAAGCTGTTACAGACGCAGGCTACGATTATATAATCGCGCCCGAAGAGTTGACACGCTACGGTGCTGTTGAAACACGCCAGGAGGGTTGGAAGTATGCAGAGTGGCTGAAATCTCATGAGGGTGAGTATGACGGAGTTATCATGTCGCTGCCGAATTTCAGTGATGAAAACGGTGCGATTGCGGCATTGGAGCATTGCAGCAAACCGATTTATATTCAGGCATACCCCGATGAAATAGGAAAGATGGATTTTGACCATCGCCGTGATTCCTACTGCGGAAAATTCAGCATAGAAGATGTATTTCATCAGTACGGTGTTCAGTATACTGTTTTTGCACCGCACGTTGTTTCACCGCTTTCAAAGGAATTTGAACAAAATCTGCACGATTTTGCCGCTGTCTGCCGCGTTGTAAACGGTATGCGTCATTTTTCAATCGGCGTATTGGGTGCAAGAACGTCAAAATTCAAAACAGTCAGATATGATGAGATAACACTGCAGAAATACGGTATTACCTGCGAAACCTTTGATTTATCCGATTTATTTTGGAGAGTGGAGCAGTATGCCGATAATGATAAAAAGGTGCTTGACAGAAAAGAACACCTTAAAAATTATACCGATTTTTCACTTGTACCCGATGAAAAGCTCACTGCGCTTGCAAAAGTATCGGTTGTGATTGACGATTATATGAGTGAGTTCCGCCTTGACTGCATAACGCTCCGCTGCTGGGAGGAAATGCAGACGGTTCTCGGTATTGCTCCGTGTGTGCTTTTAAGTGAATTAAACGACAGAGGTATAGTTGCGTCATGCGAAATTGACCTTTGTTCCGCAATTAATATGTACTCGATGCAGCTTGCAACGGGTAAACCGACAGCCTGTCTTGACTGGAATAATAATTACGGTAATGATGAAAATAAGGTGATTTTATTCCACTGCGGTTCAACTGCGCAAAAACTGATGAAATCAAAGGGACTTGTTACCGACCACAAAATGTTTGCAAAAGGCTGTCCGGGCTGCGGCTGGGGTGCAAACGAGGGCAGAATTGCCTCATTCCCTATGACGCTTTCCAACTGTAAAACAGAGGACGGCAAGCTGACATTCTATGTCGATGAGGGCGAATTTACCGATGACAATATAGAAAAGGGATTTTTCGGCTGCGGCGGCGTTGCAAAAATTCCCGATTTGCAGCGCAAGCTGATAAAGCTCGGAAGATGCGGGTTTAGACATCATACAACCGTTGGTGTGGGACACATATCAATGATTTTAAAGGAATCATTTGAACATTATTTAGGCTATGATATCATGGAGTTATAAATATGAAAAATAATGTTTTAATCGGAGGACTCGATATTGGCACAAGCGGCTGCAAAATCGCATTGTATGATACAGACGGTAATTTTGTGCGTGATGAATACACCGAGTATAACGTATCAAGAAACGGCGGAAATCATGAAATTGACGTAAAAGAGGTTTTCAATGCGGTAAAAAAGGTTATAAAAGCCGCAAACTGCAAAAATACGGTGGCGATAGCCGTAACAAGCTTCGGAGAAACCTTTACAATGCTTGACGAAAATGATGAACCTTGCGTACCGTCCATGCTGTACACCGACCCGAGAGGAAAAGAACAATGCAAAAGGTTAATAAATCAATTCGGTGCGGAAAAACTTGCATTTAAAACGGGTGCCAAAACACATGAAATGTACTCACTGCCGAAAATGATGTGGATAAAGGAAAATATGCCCGATAATTTTAAACGTGCAAAGAAAATCCTTTTGATGCAGGACTACATTGTTTATATGCTGTGCGGAATATGTCAAATCGACTGCTCGCTCGCCGCAAGAACGATATGCTTTGATATAAAAAACAAATGCTGGGATAAAAAAATTCTGGCTTTTGCCGAAATTGACGAAAAGCTTTTGTCAGTGCCTGTTCCGACAGGCTCGTTGGCAGAAAAAATAAAGCCGCAGCTTGCAAATGAACTCGGCACTTCGGCAGCTTGTGTTATAGTAAGCGGTGCGCATGACCAGATTGCTGCGATGTGCGGTGCAAATATATCAACAAATGAACAGGTTATGGATGGAACGGGTACGGTAGAGTGTGTGCCTGTATTGTTCGATAATATTCCGAAAGATTATGAGCTGTATAATATGGGATATTCCTTCGCACCGCACCCAAACGGCGGTTATGCGTGCTATGTTCTGTCATACACTGGCGGTGCGACCTTAAAATGGTTTCGTGATAATTTTTCCGATATAGATTATGCCGAGCTTGATAAAACGGTAAAGGAAAACCCGTCAGACCTCTTGATCATGCCGCATTTTGCGGGAGCGGCAACACCGTATATGGACACAAATTCAAAAGCGGCGATTTTGGGCTTAACCTTTGAGCATACCAAAAGCGATATTTATAAGGCGTTAATGGAGGGAACGGCTTATGAAATTGCTCTGAACCTTGAAATACTTAAAAAAAGAGGACTTTCGGCAAAGTCGGTAACGGCAACGGGAGGCGGCGCAAGGTCTGATGTTTGGCTGCAAATCAAGTCTGATGTTTTGGGGATTCCCGTAACTGCACTTAATTGCAAGGAAATCGGAAGTGCCGGAACGGCTGTCATGGCAGGATATGCGGCAGGCATATATGAGAAAACCATGATTCTTGCAAAACCGAGAAAGACATTTTATCCGAACGATGCAAGACATGAGTACTATAAAAAACAGCTTGTAAAATACAAGAAAATTTATAATGCGGCAAAGGAGGTAATGAGAAGTGAATAAATATTTGGGACATCAGGGACAGATAAGCGGAGTTGACGAGGTAATATTGGCAAAAGGAAAAGGTAAGGGCATGACGCTTTTACAGGTACGAAACGGACTTGGTCTTGAGATAACCTTTTCCGCCGACCGTGCAATGGATATTTCAAGAGTGACGCTCAAAGGCGATAATTTGAGTTATTTTTCGCCGTGCGGATATGTTGCGCCAAGTTTTTACGATAATCGGGGTACAGGATTTTTAAAATCGTTTACTGCCGGATTTATGACAACGTGTGGACTCACAGCAGTCGGCTCACCCTGCACCGATAACGGTGAGGAGCTTCCGCTTCACGGTACAATTGCAAACGCACCGTGCGAAAACTATTCTTACAGTGAAACGGAAAGTGAAATAATTGTAAAAGCGGAAGTGCGGGACGCGGCAATATTTACACATCAATTAATTTTAATGAGGGAATACAGAATTTCAAAAAACGAAAACAAATTGTCATTATGTGACAAAATCAAAAATATAGGCTCTGCCGAAGCACCGCTTGAAGTACTGTATCACTGTAATATCGGCTATCCGCTTTTATCGGAAAATACAGTTTTGGATATTCCGTCAATAAAGACGGAACCGCGAAACGAACACGCAAAAAGCGCACTTGCCGACTGTTTTAAAATGGAAAAGCCTCAGCGAGGATATGAAGAAATGTGTTATTATCACACATTAAAAAACGGCAGAGTATCGGCATATAATCCCGATATAAATAAGCGTGTCACAATTTTGTTCGATATAAGGGAACTGCCGTATTTTGTCGAATGGAAGATGATGGGCGAGCATGACTATGTACTCGGACTTGAGCCGGGCAACTGTTTGCCCGACGGCAGAAATGTCATGCGAGAAAAGCGATTGCTTGTATTCTTAAAGCCAAATGAGGAAAAAATACACCATATTGAATTTAATTTTACGGAGGAATAGCAATGCTTGTAACACTAAAAAATATTTTAAAAATCGCAGAGGCAAAAAAAAACGCGATAGGCTCGTTTAATACACCGAATTTTGAAAGCGTAAAAGCCGTAATCGGCGCAGCGGAGGAATTAAATCAGCCGATAATCATAATGCACGCACAGATTCATGAGGAAATGGGGCTTTGCAAAATGGACGAAATCGCACCGATAATGCTGTTTATGGCAGACCGTGCGAGAGTACCTGTATGTGTACATTTAGACCATGGCACAGACCTTGATTATGTGAAAAAAGGGCTTGATTTGGGCTTTACATCGGTTATGTATGACGGTTCGGCACTGCCTGATGAGATAAATTTTGCAAATACTTCAATCGCAGTTGAGATGGCACAGGAAACAGGAGCAAGCGTTGAGGCGGAAATCGGGTCGATGGGTGCAAGAGAATCGGGCGCAGAGGGCGGCGAGAGCATATACACAACTCCGTCGGCGGCAAAGAAATTTTCGGAGGAAACGGGAATTGACGCACTTGCGTGCGCATTTGGAACAGCACATGGAATTTATTTAAAAGAGCCGAAGCTTGACTTTGCACGTCTTGACGAAATTAACAAAATCACGAATGTGCCGATAGTAATGCACGGCGGCAGCGGTGTAAGTCACAAGGATTACAGAAAGGTGATTTCGCTCGGTGTACGCAAAATCAATTACTATACATACATGGCAAAGGCAGGCGCAGAGGCTGTTTCGGGGAAAACTTATGGGCAGTTCCACGATGCAGCAAATGACGCAATTGCGGCAATGAAAGCCGATGTCAAAAAGGCAATATCTGTATTTTGCGGAGAATAAGAAAATGAAATGTTAGAATTTTTATAAAAACGGAATATATCTGCAATTTTGTATTGATGATGAGAACAGGCTGCTGATAAATCATATAGGCACTGAAAAAGGAAATTTGACAGGAAACAGTTTTTTACTCCGACAGAAGTATTTGTTACGGGAGAAAATCCCAACGATCATCATGGTGCAAAGCATACGGGAAACAATCTTTTAAAATATGAATCATATTATGAAAACGAAAATGAGCTTGTGTTTGTGATGAACAACGGTAAAATTCGGGTAACACAGCATTATGACTTTTTTAAAAATGTAAAAGTTGTACGTTCGTATGCGGAAATAGAAAATATTTCAAAGGAAAAGATGGGACTTGAGTATGCCGCTTCTTTTTGCCTGTACGGCTTTGACATAAATAAGGAGAATGGAAAGTTTGTGAAGGCCGATTCAAAAACGGTATGGGTGAGGTTTTAGATTATATAAGACAAAAGGGCATGAAACCCGGAATATGGCTTGAGCCGGAGGTTATGGGAATTAATTGTCCGATACTTTATAAATTTACCGATGACTGTTTCTTTACGAGGCATGGGAAAAAGGTTATTGACCACGGAAGGTACCATTTTGATTTCAGAAACAAAAAAGTGACGGACTTTTTGAATGGTGTTGTTGACGGACTTATAAACGATTACGGAATAGAGTATTTTAAATTCGATTACAATATTGACGGCGGTGTCGGAACCGAAATTGACAGCGACAGCTTCGGTGACGGACTTATGGAACACTGCAATGCGTATCTTAATTGGGTTGACGGGCTGTATTCAAGGCATCCGGGACTTATTATAGAAAACTGTGCAAGCGGCGGTATGAGAATGGATTATAAATCACTTTCTCATTTTTCTTCCAAAGTTCAGTGTGCCGAGTGTGGCGGCTGGTACGGTAGCAAGGTGTGGCACTCCAATGATAAATACCGAAGGGTTATCTATCAATGTAATAATAAGTTCAGACATAAGACTGGCTGCTCCACAACTCACTTAACGGAGTTTGAAATCAAGGATTATTTTGTAAAAGCTGTAAATCAGCTGATTACGGAGAAAGCAGAGATACTTGATAATCTTCAGCTAATTAGGACTATGCTTTGTGACAAGGCAGACCTTATCAAGCAGAAAGAGGCATTGGAAGAAGAAATCAATGTAGCAGTAGAAATGACGCAGAATATTGTTGCAGAGAATGCGAGTGTGGCTCAAAATCAAGATGAATACAATAAAAAGTATAATTCTTTGATGGAGCGATACAATAAGCTGAAAGAAGAATATGATGAAGTATGCACCACAATATCCGATAAGGATGCCAAGTACGAGCAGATGGGTAGATTCATCAAGGTCCTTAAAGGGCAAGACGAACTCATAACAGAATTTGATGAGTCGCTTTGGAGCAGCTTGGCAGAAAAGATTTTGGTAAAGGCAAAGGACGATGTAATGGTAGTGTTCAAAGACGGCACGGAAATAAAAGCAGAATAAGAAGAATTCATGGCACTCAGGACTATGGTCTTGGGTGCTTTTTGCGTTGAAGATAGGTATCTGGTTGAAGTCAGATGCTTTTTAAATATAAAAAAACACCCCGCAGCAGGAGAACACTACTACAGTTGTGAGACGGGTCGACTGTGCCAGCAGTAATGCAAGCGTTCAATTATGCACACCCCTTGCACACTGTGCATATTGTTCAAGGGGTTTCAAATGCACACTGTTCAAACCGTTCAGAAGTACAACCGTTCCATTGTGTCAATTTTGGTCGGGCAACAGACCCTTGCTGCGGCAGCGGCGGTATGTTTGTGCAGAGTGCAAAATTTATTCAAGCACACAGCGGAACTCGCGGTGAAATCGCCGTTTACGGACAGGAGTCAAACGCTGACACTTGGAAAATGGCAAAAATGAATATGGCTATTCGTGGTATTGATGCGGATTTCGGTCCATATCAGGCAGATACATTTTTTAATGATTTACATAAAACGCTAAAGGCTGATTTTATTATGGCTAATCCGCCGTTCAACCTTTCTAACTGGGGGCAGGAAAAACTCAAAGACGATGTTCGCTGGAAATACGGTGTTCCGCTTGCCGGAAATGCCAACTATGCGTGGATTCAGCATATGATACATCACCTTGCACCAAACGGAAAAATCGGTCTTGTTCTTGCAAACGGTGCATTATCGTCGCAATCAAGCGGCGAGGGCGAAATAAGAAAGAATATTATCCAGGCTGACCTTGTAGAAGGTATCGTTGCTTTGCCAACACAGCTTTTTTACAGTGTCACAATTCCTGTTACGCTTTGGTTTATTTCCAAGAATAAAAAGCAAAAAGGCAAAACCTTGTTTATTGACGCACGCAAAATGGGATATATGGTTGACCGTAAGCACAGAGATTTTACCGATGAAGATATAGAAAAGCTGGCAGATACATTTACAAAATTCCAAGACGGAACACTTGAAGATGCAAAAGGATTCTGAGCCGTCTGTGACCTTCAAGAGATTGAAAAGCAAGACTTTATTTTAACTCCCGGCAGATATGTCGGCATTGAGGAACAAGAGGATGACGGAGAACCGTTTGAAGAAAAGATGACCCGTCTTACTTCTGAATTATCGGAGATGTTTGCAAAGTCTCACGAACCGGAGGACGAAATCCGCAAGAAACTGGGGGCGATTTGGTATGAAATCTGAGTGGAAGACTTTTTTGCTGGATGATATTTGCGAAAAAATATATAGCGGAGGAACACCAAATAGAAAGCATCTTGAATACTATGAAGGCGGGAATATTCCGTGGCTTAATACATCAGAGGTCATTTTTAATAGGATACATAAAACCGAAAAACATATTACACAATTAGGATTGGAGAATTCATCAGCAAAATGGATTCCTGAAAATAGTGTTATTGTGGCAATGTATGGAGCAACTGCGGGAAGAACAGCTATTGCAA
This sequence comes from uncultured Eubacteriales bacterium, assembly GCA_900551295.1. Classification (GTDB taxonomy): domain Bacteria; phylum Bacillota; class Clostridia; order Oscillospirales; family CAG-382; genus UMGS1387. The sequence continues at coordinate 19,156 of URVJ01000008.1, forward strand.
AAATACCATTAACCACAAATCAAGCCTGTTGTAATTTGATTATCGACCCTGAAAAAGCTGATTATAGATATGTATATTACTACTTATACAGCAAATATCAGCACTTGCTTTCTAAAGCCGGCGGACATACGAGAAGCAATTAAGACAACATTAAGATTATTAAAAGAGGGCGACTCGATTTCGGATATACCGGAATTTGAGCAGCTCTTTTTATGTGAGGAGGAAAAACAATGCGAATATTAGAAGAATTTTGGTATGGCAATATCAATCCGGTTGAAATACCGTTTCAGCGGCAAAGGCAATTTGACAAAGTGTTTAAATTACTGATACAAGGCTTGTCAAGATGAAATGACACAAATTACAGAGTGTCAGACATTCATAAAAGGCTTTAAGCTCGGAGCAAGATTTGTTATGGCGTGCTTTGAAAATGATGACCTATATACTGAATGAAAATCAACTTTAATAGCCGATATAACGGCATTTAAGCCCCGTAACAGGGCAAAAGATATGCAGGCAGGGCAACTTTGCAACCTTTGCGGAAAGCATCGGCAGCGGCATTGAGGAACAGATTGAAAATTTCTGTTTGAGCAACAAAAATACCAAACTGGTCGTTATCGACACCTTTCAAAAAATACGTACTATCTCAAATGATAATGCCTACGCAAGCGATTACAGAGATATAAGTATTCTTAAAAATATTGCGGATAAGCTGAAAATTGCAATCGTTCTCATACATCATTTGAGAAAGCAAAAAGATGACGATCCGATGAATATGGTGTCGGGTACAACGGGAATTACCGGCGGTGCAGATTCAAGTTTTGTTCTTTGCAAGTCAAAGCGTGCCGGCTCACGGGCAACACTTTATTGCACGGGACGGGATATTGAATATCGGGAACTGGAACTTAATTTTAATACCGGCAATAAAAGCTGGGAATTGGTTTCCGACAGTGCAGAAAACCCCGAAATACTTCTCGAAGATATTACCGCAACTGTTGTTCGGTTTATGCAGAATGAAAAATCTTTTTCGGGAACACCTGCAAAGTTGGCGGAAAGACTGTCAAAATATACTGACGAAGAAATATCCCCTATCGTTTTGTCAAAAAGGCTCAAACAGAATATCCCGGAACTCAAAGAGTTTGGAATTGCCTATCAGTCCAAGCGGAGCAACGGCAAAAGACTTATTTTTCTGTCAGCAGCCCCGCAAAATCCAAATGATGTTCGACGAAGTGCCGATAGTGACGGTAATTCTTATATCCCAATAACCGTCCCTGCCGACCCTGTCGGCAAGAGCGATAACCTCTTTTAAGAGGTTGCAAGCATCGCGCGTGGCTTTACCACACGCGCATTCGCACCGAAAACGGCGCAGACTTTCGGGCGGCAGCCCGTACCCACTTTTCAAAGCAAAGGAGGAATAAAATGAGACACAGAAATAATGTTATATCCATAAGAGCATCAGATGTTGAGTACAATGTAATTAAAAATTTAGCCGGCGACGCAAAAGAAACTATGACGGATTACATCATCAAATGTGCGATGCAAAAGAAAATCAATGTGATAGATGTTAAGCCCCTGATAACCGAAGTGAAAAGAATCGGCGGCAACATAAACAGGCTTACATTGCTTGCAAATATGGGCAAAATAAATTCCGTATATTTGCAAGATGTCAGTGCGGAACTTAAAAACATATATGCTGAACTTCAAAAAATTTGCAAGGGGTGTTCGTAAATGGCAATCGTGGTTGCACTGAACAATAAACGCCAAAGCCGAGCCGGACTGTCAGGTGTTATAAATTATGTTTCAAACGACAGAAAAACACTTTTGCAAAGCGGTGAGAAATTAGTTTCGGGAATAAACTGCTCTCCTCACTCCGCCTACGATGAATTTATGCTGACAAAACATTTGCACTCAAAGACGAACGGCAGATACTTTTATCACTACTGTCAGTCGTTCAGTCCGGAAGAAAAAATCACACCGAAAACCGTACACGAAATCGGTGTAGGGCTCACAAAAGAATGTTTTGAGGGCTACGAAGTAATCGTCGGAACGCACATTGAAAAAAATCATTTGCACAATCACATCATCGTAAACAGTGTCAGTTTTGAAAGCGGAAAGAAACTTCATCAGGATAAAAAATCGCTTGAAAATATACGAACCGTCTCCGATAAAATATGCTCCGAATACGGTCTTTCGGTTATAAAACACAAGGGGCAAAAATCGTCCGAAACAATGACACACGGCGAATATACGGCGGCAACTCTCGGCAACAGTTGGAAGTTCAGGCTTATAAATACCATTGAAGCTGCAATGAACATCTGCAAAAACAAAGCGGAATTTATATCCTATATGAAAAGCGAGGGATATAAAGTAAACTGGACAGACGAGAGAAAATCTATTTGCTACACCACTCCCGGCGGCAAAAAATGCAGAGATTACAGACTGCACGAAGATAAGTTTTTGAAGGAGAATATGGAAAATGAATTCAACTTTAGAGGAATTAAAAAGTATGAACCGACAGATGCAGGACTTAACACCGATTTTAAATCGCCTGGATATTTTGGAGGAGAAAATCGACAGTCTGGCACATCAGAACAGGGACAGGCTGACGGCGGAATTGAATTTGCTTTCAACACAGGTTGGGAAAATTCAAGAAGAACTTTTTACAAAAACCGAGAAAGGATTAAAGAAAATCCGCATAGCGGTGTATCGCATAACAGTGGCGTTAGTGATTTCAATAATCTCAATTACGGCATTGGTAAAAGGGTGTTTAGCCTTGTTAAATCTGTTTCGGGGATAAGTAAAGAGAACGGCTATGATGAGGACGATACGGCAGCAATATCTCTTATAACAGGTCTGTCCGCCGCATCGGTTTGCATATTGATTGAGTTGATTAAAAACGCACGCGATAAAGATTTGACGGAGGATTACATAGAGGAAATGGTTGAAAAACTCGGCGAAAATGAAGAAAACGAACTCGGCGGTATGAATATGCAGTAAAATTAAATAATAAAAATTGAATATTTGGATTTTGACAGACATAGTATGTAACATAAATCTAATTTGGAAATGGAGGACTAATGTTATATGAAAGGACAAGTTTTACATATAACCTTCCATAATCCAAATACAAGGTCGGACTCCGAAAAAATAGCCGGTGAATTTATTTCACGGGCGGCAACGGGAGTATTGACCAAGATGATTTTAGATAATCAAGAAAAGCGTACCTTAAAAAACAACTCTGAATCAGAAAGTGATTTGGATTAGGAAATAAATAGAAAGCATACTCCGCCTGAACGATATTTTTTGGGCGGGGTATTGTTTTAAGCAAAGTAAAAATATATCTGGACTTACAGACAACAATGTGGTATGTTGTGTTTGAAAAAACGAAAGGAAGTGAGATTTTATGAGACTTGGTGTGTATTGCAGAGTATCAACCGACAAATTAGACCAGTTAAACAGTTTGGAAACTCAAAAAACATTCTTTGAAGAATTTGCCGAAAAAAACAATCACACGCTTGTGAAAATATACGCCGACGAGGGAATTTCGGGAACACAGCTTAAAAAGCGGACGGCATTCCTTGAAATGATGCACGATGCGGAGCTGGGGAAATTCGATATGGTCGTGACAAAAGACGTGTCACGAATGGCAAGAAATGTGCTTGATTTTCTGCAATCTATCAGAAAACTCAAATCAATGGGGATACCGGTTCTGTTTGTCAACACGAACCTGTCCACACAGGACGGCGAAATGATGCTGACAATGCTTGCGACCGTTGCACAGGAGGAGAGCCGAAATACCTCGTCAAGAATAAAATTCAGCAAGCGACTGAATGCCGAAAAAGGGAGAGTCCCGAACCTTGTCTACGGCTATGATAAAATCATCGGCGATTACTTTAATCTCAATATCAACGAATTTGAGGCGGACATTGTGCGGCAGATATACAAAATGTATATCACCGACAATCTGGGAGCAGGCAAAATCGCAAAGATACTGAACGAAAGAAATATAAAAACCAAACGGGGATATAAATGGTCGCAAAACGCAATTTGCAGACTGATAGCAAATGAAATTTACACTGGCTTAATTGTAAACGGGAAACAGGAAATCGGCGATTTTCTGACAAATGAGAGGATTAACAAACCCGAAGAAGAATGGAAAATATTTGAGCGGCGAAACCTTGCAATCATAGACCGCGAAACCTATGAAAAGGCACAGCGCATTATGGCGGAAAATGCAGTAAAATTCAAAGCGGACGGCACGAGGAAAAGCTGCAAAAACATATTCAGCACCCTGATTAAATGCGCCGACTGCGGGCATTTTTTCCGCCGTACAAAGCGCAAGGTTAAAAACGGCGAGAAAATCAGCTGGGTGTGCTGCGGACGAAACTCACAGGGCAAGGACACGTGCAATAACAAAATCGTTATTGACGAGGGCGAGCTATTAACCTCAATCAAAGAATATCTTTCTGGGCTTATCTCGGACAAGCAGAAAGTTATCAAAAAAATCGTTTCCGACTTCAACAAAAGCTACGAGCCGATGAACAAGAACCGAAAAACGGAAAAAGAGCTTGAAAAAGAAATAGAAAAGCTAAAAAAGAGCCGCCAGAAATACATTGATATGTACGTGGGCGAAGTTATATCAATGGACGATTTAAAAAATAAAACGGCTTCGATAAATGCCGAAATAAAACACCTTGAAGAAAAGCTGAAAATGGCACGGTACGGAATTACACAGGGCGACAAACTGCAAATCGGTCTTGTAGATACCTTCAAAACCATCGGCGACATACTAAACTCCGCCGAGATTACAAACGAGATGTTAAAACAGGTTATCGACCGCATTGAAGTGTCGCCCGCCGGACAGGTTGACATATACTTAAAACTTCTGACCGACATAGGGCTTGACAAAAAGTATCATTTTAACGACGACCGTACATAAAGACATAACGGTAAGACTTCCGGAAACGGACAAGGTTTTAAGCGGACTTGTAAAGAATGTTCTTGAAAAAAACAAATCCGAGCGCCACATTCGAGGCGGAGAGGCAACAAAGCTGAAATACAGACTGATGCATGACATAGCAAGTTATTCTTGTGACAAGTAGATTTTGCATTATTAAACAAAAACGGGTTATATTCCTAAAAGTGCAGCTTTGTGCGTTTCCTTTTCGGAATCGAAAAGCAGCGCCGTGAAAAATGTTACTTTATGTATAGTAAAAAACTCTGTGCGAAATTAGACCTAACGCACAGAGTTATATTTTATTTAGTTACCCTTATTTCTTAATTACCATAGCTTGCTCACGCACCTGCTTAGATTTGAGTCAGCCGCCTGCCTTTTGGTGGCTGACGGTACAAGCCGGCGGCACAGAGTATACCACAATTCTTTTCTAAATTAAGGGCCGCCGTTTTCTTTGCAGCTTTCTTTTTAAAAAGAAAGCGCGTACTCCTTAAGCGCGTTCTCCTCGTACCCCTCGTACTCTTTTAGCTGCGGCGTAAAGTATCTGCGAGGTCTTTGTCAGCGGTAGCAAAAGCTGTGAAGTTGGTATCATAGACGACGAAACCGGGTTTAGATCCGGAAGGTTTTTTAACATGGCGCACTCTGGTATAATCGACGGCAGCGTTAGGGGTTTCCTTTTGCGAACTATACAGCACGGCGATTTTTGCGCACTCGGTAAAGTCCTTTGCGTCGGGTTCATCTTTTCCGCAGCGCATTACGACATGAGAACCGGGCGCATTTTTAACATGAAACCAATAATCGTCCTTTGACGCAAGCACGGTGGTCACGTAATCATTTTGCAGATTATTTTTACCGCACAGCACCTCATATCCTCCGCTTGTCATAAAGCGCATGGGCTTATAGTCCTTTTTCATATTCTGTCGGTAATCTTTTTTGGACTTATTGCCCGACTTTCGCATATTCTCAAGCTTTCTGCCGTAGCCGGTCATGGAAAGCTCGGTGCGTATCTGTGCAAAATCGTTCTCATTTTCCGCCTTTGCAAGACTTTCAAACACGGTATCTATATACGAAAGCTCGCGTGCGGATTCCTCTATCTGCTCATTGAGCATAACAAGCGCGGACTTTGCCTTGGCATACTTTTTGTAATATTTCTGCGCGTTCTGCGACGGCGTTAAGCGTTCATCAAGCGGCACGGACACCGTCGGCATATTCTCGTCTTCATAATCAATAAGTTCGGCGCTTTTCATGCCCTTTTTTAAAGCATACATATTCGCCGTTATAAGATCGGCGTATTTTTTCCACGTTCCGCGGTTCTCGCATTCCGCAAGGGACTCTCTCTGAAGCGCGGTCTTTTTCTTTATTCTGCTTTCCGCGTTTGCGAGAAGTCTGAGAACGTCCTGCCCGCGGCGTTTTATATGCTCGTTTTTGTCGCGTTCGGAATAAAACACGTCAAGCAGTTCGCTTATATCGTCATACGGCTTTGTGACAGCAAGCGTTGCGTACTGACGTATCTCGCAGAATGAAAAATCCATCACCTTGCCGTCGGTATTCTTTATAAGGCAAGGCGAAAAGACGCCGTTTTTAACATCTGTATATATTTTTGAAAAATTGAACCAAAGCCTTTGAATATCAACGTTTCCGAGAGGCGTCGAAGTATTTCCCGACGCTCTGTACGTTATCTCCCTTGCGATAAGCGGCGAAAGTCCGGCAAAGTTTGCAATAAGAAACTTATCGGCTGCCGATGCGTTTCCGAAATCAAGCGCGTTTTTGCAGCTTTCGGCAAATATTTCCTCCGTTACGTCAAGCGCGTTGATCTTGCCCTCCTGTTTTGGCGGATCTTCGTATTCAAATCCGCACAGCACCTGGCGTTTGTTCGACGCCGAAAGGCTTACCGGGTGAATTACCGACAGTATACGGCGGTTCTCGTCGAGAAAAATAACGTTGCTGTACGTTCCCATTATCTCGCAGATAAGATACCTCTCCGTAGCAAAACCCATATCGTCCGTCGCGCCTATCTTCATTTCAAGTGCTCTGTCAAATCCTATCTGTTTTACCGACAGTATATGTCCGCCCGAAAGATGTTTTCTCAGCAGCATACAGAACATAGGCGGCGTCGCCGGGTTCTCCCTTTCGGCATTGCAAAAACCTGCACGCGAGTTTCCTGCGCACGCGGACAAAAGCAGACGCTTATTCCCGTTCTGCACGCGCAGTCCCAGCATTACCTCATCTCGGTCCGGCTGATATATTTTATCTATTCTTGCTCCGACGACCTGTATTTCAAGCTGTTTTACGACCGCCGCCATTACGCCTGCATCAAAAGGCACTGTTTTATCCCTCCGGATTTAATTCTAAGATATTTTTATTCCGCCGTTTCCGGCTGCTTACACACGTCGACCCAGCCGACAGCCTCAGAAACGCTCTCAAGCTCCTTAACCGAAAGCTTTACCGCGCTGTGGTCATTTCCTGCTGCCGGATAAACCGTTTCAAAGTTTTTTAAGCTCTCGTCAAGGTATACCGGCACACCTTTATTTACGCCGAACGGACAAACTCCGCCCGGTGCGTGTCCGACAAGCCCCTCAACCTCGTCAAAGGGTATCATTTTAGCCTTGACGCCGAAAGCATCCTTGAACTTTCTGTTATCTACACGCGCGTTGCCCTCGGTAAGCACAAGCATTGCTTTGCCGTCCTTTATAAAAGACATGGTTTTTGCTATCATGCCGGGTTTCACGCCAAGCGCTTCGGCTGCCTGCGCTACGGTCGCGGTAGATTCTTCGAGTATTATTATACGGTCGGCAAAACCGTTTTCTTCAAGATATTTTTTTGCTTTTTCAAGAGACATCTCAAAAACACGCTCCTATGTGTAACATCAGACGCAGAAATACGGGCTTTTTACATCGAAAACTTCTGTATAAATTTCGGGAAACTTTTGTTTTACCGCATTTTCAAGCATATATGCGACGGGATTTTCGGTATAATAATGTCCGCAGTCAAGCACGCAAAGGTCTGTTTCCTGCGCCGCAATAAACATATGGTGCGGAATTTCGCTTGTTACGAACGCGTCGGCTCCGGCGCTCTTTGCCTCAGACATAAAGTCTTTTCCTGCGCCGCCCACTACGGCTGCGATCCTTATAACTTTACCTGTGTCCGCGCACGAAACCATTATATTTTCGCATCCGAGCTTTTGTTTTACGCTTTTTGCAAACTCGTTTAAAGAAAGTCCGTCATTGCCGTTTACTTTGCCTATTCTGCCTATCTGTCCCGACTCTCCGCCGAAACAGCGCACCTCGGAAAGTCCGAGCTTTTGCGCAAGCACGTCGTTTACTCCGCCCTGTGCGCTGTCAAGTCTTGTATGATATGACAGAACCGATATTCCGCTTTTTATGAGTATTTCAAGCACGCCGTAATTTTCGGGCGTTATATGCGAAATTCCCCTGAAAATAAAGGGGTGATGAGTTACTATAAGATCAAAGCCGTTATCGCGCGCGTATTCTGCCGTCTGTTTTCGCACTTCGAGAGCAAACAGCGCCTTTTTTACAGTTTTTTCAAGATTTCCGCACAGCATTACTCCGTCATTATCCCATGATTCCGAGAGAGATTTCGGTGCAATAATTGAAAAAAGCTTATCAATTTGTCCTATTGCCGTCATTTTATCATTTCCTTTATATCGCAGAGCTGTTTATACAATTCTTCAAGTTCCGGATTATCTATATCAGCGCTCTTTATTTCCGAAAGGGCGTTTTTTGTTATTCTTATTCTGCGTTCAAGCTGACGCGAAAAAAGTTCGGTATGTTTTTCAATATTTTTACGTCCGAGAAGATATTCGGCTTGCGTGAAGTTTCTTTTTACGCCGTCAAACACTGCAAGCATTACCGCATAAACTCTGTTTTTATCAAGAACAAGGTTTTCGTCCCTTATCTCAAAGCCGTTCTGTGCAAGGTATTTACGAAGCGCGTCCTCGCTTGTCATAGGCTGGAGCACAAGACCTATTTTCCCCTTATTCTCATCGTTTTTCAAGAAGTCCGCCTTATCGAGAATTGACGCTATGAGTTCTCCGCCCATTCCGAGTACAAATATTCTGTCCGCGCCCTTATTTTCAAGTCCGCGCAGTCCGTCGGTTTTCACGACCTCGATATAGTTGTCGAGAGTTTTTCCTCCGAATTTTCTCGATCTGAGATTTACTCTTGCCTTTTCGACAGGTCCCTCGTTTATATCCGACGCCACTGCGCCCTTACATATTCCCGACTGCACAAGATAAGCCGAAAGCTTTGCATGGTCGCAGCCGACGTCAAGCGCAAAATGCGGCGTTTTTTCATTCGGATACAAAGAAACGGCAGCCATTTCAGCCGCCGTGAGTATCCGTGCTGAAGGCAATGTCAGCGAACGGCTCATTACTTTGCTGCGATTGCTGCGTTAAGCTTTTCTACAAGCTCGTCCGCGTCAACGCCGTGAACCTCGCACGCCATCTCTACGCTCTCGCCTCTTGAAGAAGGACAGCCGAGACAGTGCATTCCGATCTCAAGAAAAAGAGGTGCGGTTTCGGGTGCAAAGTCGAGTATATCGCCGATTATTGTTTCTTTTGTTATTTTTTTCATGGTTTTTACCTCCGTATATTTCTTTTAATTTATGTTTATTATACCCCAAAAACCGATTCTTTGCAATACCCTTGCTTTTTTATTTACAAATTGCGGTATATACGTGCAAAAAGCGAGTGTTATAATATGAGGACAAAATCCACGGACGGAAAGGTCGGTTCGATTGAAAAAAATAATTTCCTATTCGTTTAAGCGTTCGCTGCCGGTAATGTTCGGCTACCTCTTTTTAGGCACGACATTCGGAATTTTGCTGCGCAGCAAGACCGGTTACGGCGTATTTACAGCGATTATTTCAAGCACATTTGTATATGCCGGTTCCGGTCAATTCTTAATGTGCGATTTAATAAAAGATCAGGTTCCCCTATACACGGCGGCAGTCATGACGATACTTTTAAACAGCCGGCACATTTTCTACGGGTTAAGTTTCATTTCAAAATTCAAGCCTTTGGGAAAGCTGAAATTCATACCGATATTAGAACTTACCGACGAAACATACTCGGTTCTTTGCTTTACTGACAAGGACAAAGCCGATCCTTTATGCATGTTATTTATTTCTATCTTCGACCATTTATACTGGATAGCGGGTTCCGTGATAGGTTCGCTTGTCAGCAATCTGCCGTTTGACTTCACGGGCGTTGAATTTTCAATGACGGCTTTATTTGTGGTATTATTTGTAGATCAATGGAAATCGAGCAAGATGCATCTTCCGGCGATTACGGGATTTTTCTCTTCGGTACTGTTTTTAATAATTTTAGGGCCTGACAGTTTTATATTCCCGTCACTGTTACTCTCGGCAATAATACTTATTTTCGCAAAGAGCAGAATTGACGGCGGAAATTCCGAAAGCGAAAATCAAAGCGTTGGAAAGCAGGTAGAGTCATGAACAGAGATACATACACATATGCTGCGTTAATAATTGCGGTCTGTGCTGCCTGCACCATGCTGACGAGGCTTTTACCTTTTATGATCTTTTCGGGCAAGCGCAAAGTACCCAAAACCGTCGAATATCTGGGAAAAGTTCTTCCGCCGACCATTATTGCGACGCTTGTGATATTCTGTGTGAAAAACGTTGACTTTTTATCAGGCTATCACGGGATCCCCGAGCTTATATCCATTGCCGTCGCTGCGGCTTTACACGCCTACAAGAGCAACGCTTTATTAAGCATCGGGGTTTCGACGGTGCTTTACATGGCGCTGTTGAGGGTGATGTAGCATTATTTCTTTTGGGGCTGATTGTTGATTATTTGGGACGGAAACGGGCTATTCTCTTAAAAGTTCAGCTTTGTACGCTTACTTTTCGGAATCGAAAAGTGGGTGTATAAGGCTGCAAGTGGAAGTGGATTATCTTTTTCAGCCAAAACCAAATACCATTTTGCCAAACGTCAAACATCTTCAGCTTTTCTCCGTAGAAAAGCGTCAGTACAAAGTTGCACTTTGAAGAATATAACCCGTTTCAGCCCAAAACAGTTACATTCATTCCTCGAAAAAATGTGTCATAATCCGAAAAAGCCGCATATAATGCAGTACAAAGTAAATTATCAAGAAAGGAAGAATAACCGTGAGAAAAATTTCCGTAATTATAGGAATGTGCCTGCTCTCGGCAGGAATAGGCATACTTATCGCGTGCTTTCTTCCGACTGCCGTGCTTGTCTGTATCGAGGCGCTGCTGCTCATAATTGCCGGATTTCTTTGCCTTAAGTGTTAAACTCCGAACCAAACTACCGCCGTGTCCGACGTTTTCAAGGAGGTGAATTGCGCTTTGAAAATCGTGCTCTTTAAACCGCCGTCATTCTTAAAGCCGCTGTTTGCGCTTTTTCTCAAATCAAAGGACAAATAAGTCATAAACTCCCTTGCACGCTCATAAGCTTTTAATAACAGAGCAAGAAAGTGCAAAGGAGTTATTTTTTATGGAAAATTATACCGTTATGTCAACCGAACAGCGCTTTTCAGACCGTGCCGAAAAAGATGTTGAGGTTACACTTACACTGCCGGACTACCTTCCCAACTGCGTAAAGATCATACGCTGCGACGCAAAGCCCGTTATCACCGAAAAAAATCTTCGCGACGGCAATCTCACCATCTGCGGAAAGCTGAATATGCGCCTGCTTTACATATCCGACTACAACGACAAGCCGAAGTGTTTTTCCGATAGCCGCGATTTTTCACACGACTTTATTCCTAAAACCGATCTGTCTGACGAAAATACCGTTATAGGCACAGAAGTTTCTCTTATATCCTGCCCCTGCAAAATGCTGTCGGCACGCCAGCTTCAGTGTACGCCGCGTATCTCGCTTAACGTCTTTGCAAACTGCGCCGAAACGCACAAGCTGTATGACCCGTCAGACGGAAAAAAAGACGGCGTATGTGCGAAAACCGAACAGACCGCCGTATGTGAAAAAAGCTATATCGAACCCGTGTCCGATACGCTCCAGACTCAGATAAACCTTGAAAACGGCGAGCCTAACATATCAGAAATACTCTGCACAGATGCCGAACCCGTAATTACCTCGGCAACCTGCCGCGAAGGCGCAGCCGACTATTCGGGATACACCGACATTCACTGCATTTACGAGGCCGAACAGTCAGACGAAGAACAAACAGAGCCTGCATATTTTGCCGTAAAGCGAAGAGTTGAATTTTCGGGCAGCGTCGATATGCCCGGCATTACTCCCGACAGCAAAGCCGTGCTTGTTCCTGAGGTTTTCATGACGGATTCGGGCATCTCATACGACCCTTACGGTGAAAACAGAATTATAACCTTAAACGTTCAGTATATCGTTTCGGGAAGTCTTTACAACTGCGGAATTACCGAGATATGCACCGACGCTTTCGGCACAAAATACAAGTGCGACGCGAAATACGGCGTGCAGACAATTGAAAAGCTCACGGAATTTATAAACACCAAAGCTCAGGTTAATGAGAAGATTCACGCCGACTTAAGGCAGTTTCGCGAAATAACCGACAGCACCGCAACGTGCAAGGTAACGGGCATTGAAAACTCGGAAAACAAGGTGTTTGCCAACATCAAAGCAAACGTGACGCTGTTCGGAACCGCTGAAAACGGCTCGCTTTCAAGCGCGGATTATTCCTTCGGCTGCAAAGTGCCGATTGACAACGTAAAGCCTTATCCCGACAGCCGTTTTGAAGTTGACGCGCACATGGACGGTGCAGACTTTACCGCGGAAAACGGCGTGCTGACCTGCAATGCGTCAATTTCGCTTGTAGGCGCACAGACGCAGAGAGAAAAAGTAAGTGCCGTAGAATCATGCGAGGTTGACAAGGACGCAAATCTTTCGGACGGCAAGGCTCAGATAATTGTTTACTACCCTGACAAGGACGAAACGCTCTGGGAAATTGCAAAGACATATGCAGTAGATCCGGAACAGCTGCAAAACGACAACAACGAGAACAGCCGCATACTTATTATCGCAAAGCACAAAAACTAAAGTATAAATGCAAAAAAACAGCCTGACATATGCTTTTTTCGGCACTGTCGGGCTGTGATTGTTTTATTGGGTTTTGATTTATCCGGCTTTGCCCGGAACGCTGTTTTCAAATCCGGCAAGATATTTTACAAGGTACGAAAGATCGTCCGCGTCCACCGTCTTATCGCGGTTTATGTCGGCTGCGGCAACAGACGCCTTTTCAAGTCCGTCCGAAGTTTTTAAATACTTTGCGAGCAGCACCGCGTCGCGGCTGTCTATCTTTCCGTCAAGGTTTATATCTGCGCTGAGCGTATACACGGCTTTTACGTCCATATCCGATGTCACTGCCGACACGTCATCGCTCCAGTATGCAAACACGCGCACAAGTCCGTCTTCGGTTTCCCTGTCGGGAATTTCTGCTCTGCACACGGCGCTCATTCCGTTTGCGACAATATCGCTTGCTATAAGCATCTGTCCGTCCTCGTCGTAAAAGCGGACGGTAAATTCAAGTCCGTCGCCTTTGAACAGCGCGGTATACGATGTATTTTCAAACAGAGGGCAAAGCTCTTTATCCCAGCCCTCAAACTCGCAGCCGGGCTTTTCGGGAGTTTCGCCGAGATAAGAGGGAGTCTGTCCCGGATAAAGCGTTTCTGAATAGAGAAGCGTTCCGTCGTAATTTAGAAATTCCGCGGTATAGGAAAGGTTTGTACCGAAAAATGCGTCCTTGCCGACTTTCGGTTTGGAATTAAACGACGCTTTTTCAAGTGATGCCGCGCCGAAATACGCCCTGTCCGAAATATATTTGAGCGACATGGGAAAATCGGCGTTTGCAAGTTTTTCGCAGTTATAGAATGCGCCCTCTCCTATTTTTACGGTTTCTTTAGGAAGTTCCGCGCTTTGCAGCGACGTACAGCCTGTAAAAATTCCTTCGGGAAGTTCGGAAATTTCCGAAAGGTGCGACATATCAACTCTCTTTAACTCTTTACAGTTTTCAAAGGCATATGCGCCGACAGCCGAAAGGCTTTTGGGAAAATTCACGCTTTTAAGCGATGTGCAGTCCGCAAAAGCAAGGTCGCCGATACGGGCAAGCTTATCGGGAAAAGATACATTTTCAAGCGACACCGCGTTTTCAAAAGCGCAGCCGCCTATTTCAGTTACGGTTTCGGGAATTGTCACGTTCTTCAGAAACAGCATTGACATAAACGCATTGTTTCCGACGCGCGTAACTCCGCTTTCTATATTTACCGTCTTTACATACAGCGTAAATGTGTTCCACGGCGTATCAAAGCTGTTAAGGCTGTCGGGAATTTCTCCCTCGCCCGATATTGTAAGCACGGCGCGGTTAAGGTCAAAAGACCAGTCGAGGTCTCCGGCTTTGCCTGTATATGTACGTGCGCCTGCGGCAAGCGTAAAAACAGCACTCAGAACCGAAAGCGCTAAAATTAACTTTAAAAATTTTCTCATCTTTACCTCCGTCGGGCAAAAAAAGTTTCTCATTTTATAATATTTAATTATACACCGTTTTCCTGTTCTTGTCAAATCAAACCTTATTAAAATTTGACGCAAATTCGCCGAGTTTTGTTCCGAAGCGCAAAAAAGCCGGGAAAGGCGTTTAAACCTATCCCGGTAACATATTGTTTTGCAATATTACTTTCTGAGAGAAACTCCGAGATCCTTTTCGAGTCCGAACAGAACCTTATTTACAGCCTTGTCGCACTCCTCATCTGACAGCGTCTTTTCGGGAGAACGGAGAATAAGGTTATAAGCCATACTCTTTTTGCCCTCTCCGAGCTTTGATTCATCATCATAGATATCGAACACTTCAACGCTTTCGAGAATCTTTCCGGCATACTTCTTGATTGCCTTCTTGATCTCGCCCGATTCGAGAGCCTTATCGCACACAAACGCAAGGTCGCGTTCGACTGCCGGGAATTTGGGCAGAGGCTTATAATGCTTCTCGAAGTTTTCGAGTGTAAGCAGCGTTTCGGTATCGCATACGCACGCATATACGGGAGTATCGAGTCCGTAGTTCTTCTGAACGGTCGGGTGAATTTCACCGAATGTCATTACAGCTTTGCCGCCTACGGTAACGTCCGCGCATCTTCCGTGATGGAATGCACTGTAAGAGGTATTTGCCGCAAAATCATATCCCTTTATGCCGAGCATATCGAGTATAAGCTCGCAATAGCCTTTCATGGTATAGAAATCGCCTGCGTTATAGAACGCCATTACGGTCGAAAGTCTTTCGTCGGGCTGTTCTGCGCCGTCTTTCTTTATATATACCTTTGCGTTTTCATAAACTGCGGCGGACTTATTTCTGTATCTGCGGTTTGCGGCTACGACTTCAAGCACGCTCGGAAGCGCGGTGGTTCTCATTATGCTTGTATCTTCACCGAGAGGATTTGAAATTTTTACGGAATCACGCAGAGGACTGTCTGTCGGCATAAGAATATTATCGTAATACTTCGGGCTTATGAACGAATAGGTCTGAACCTCATAAAATCCTCTTGAGGTAAGCAGATTATTTATGAGCATTACGGTTTTCTGACGCGCGTTTCTTCTTCCGACAAGCGCCTCGGCTTTAAAGTTTGTGGTCGGGATAAGCTCAAAGCCGTGTATGCGTATTACCTCTTCGGCTATATCCTGCATACACTCAAGGTCTGCTCTGTAAGACGGAGGATAGAGATTGCCGTCTTTGAGAACGATATTGAGTTTCTTGAATATATCTTCCATTTCGGAAACAGGAACGTCCGTGCCGAGAAAAGCGTTGATGCGTTCAGGCTCGAATTTGATTACGCGCTGTTCGGGCTTTTTAGGATAAACGTCAATTATTCCCTTTACGACTTCCCCCGCGCCGAGAAGTTCGACAAGCTCGCACGCTCTTTCTATTGCCGGAAGAGTGTTTTCGGGATCGAGTCCCTTTTCGTATCTTCCCGAGCTTTCGGTTCTCAGACCTATATCTCTTGCGGTGGTGCGGACGGACGGGCCGTTGAAGTTTGCGCTTTCAAACACGATCGTTGTAGTTGCATCGTTGATCTCGCTGTTTTCTCCGCCCATAACGCCTGCTACTGCGGTCGCCTTTGTCGGGTCGGAAATTACAAGCATCTGCGGCTGAAGTTTTCTGTCGACAGAGTCGAGAGTTGTGATAACTTCGCCGTCGTTTGCGTGTCTTACTATTATCTTTCCGTCGTTTATGAATTTATAGTCAAACGCGTGCATCGGCTGACCGTATTCAAGGCAGACATAGTTTGTAATATCGACTATATTGTTGATAGGTCTTACTCCGCAGGCACGGAGTCTTGCTCTGAGCCACTTGGGCGACGGTTCTATCTTTACGTTTTCGACTACTCTTGCGGTATATCTCGGACAAAGCTTTGGATCCTTTACCTCAACGGAAAGGTAGTCGTTTATCGTCTTGCCGTTATCGGTTTCCTTTACTTTGGGCTCTTCTATCTTGCAGGGAACGTCAAAGGAGGCTGCGGTCTCTCTTGCAAGTCCTATCACGGAAAGGCAGTCGGGACGGTTGGAGGTTATCTCAAATTCAACGCTTACGTCGTTCAGATCAAGCACGTCTCTTATATCGTCGCCGGGTTTGCAGTCCTCATGGAGCAAGAATATTCCGTTTTCTTCGGCATACGGAAAATCATGCAGATCAAGTCCGAGTTCGCCGAGCGAGCAGAGCATACCGTTTGACGCAACTCCTCTGAGCTTACCCGCCTTTATATGAACGTTTCCGGGAAGATAAGAATCGTCAAGCGCCGCCGGAACATATTCTCCGGGTTTTACGTTCTGCGCACCGGTTACTATCTGCACAGGCTCGTCCTTCCCGACGTCAACCATACATATAAGCAGATGATCCGAGTCCGGGTGCTTTTCTACGGATATGAGTTTTCCGACAACGACGTTCTTTATATCGCTTCCTATGACCTCATAACCCTCAACCTTGGAGCCTGTCATTGTCATTTTATCGCAGTAAGCTTTAGGCTCAAAATCTTTATCCACATAATCTTTAAGCCAGTTCATTGATAATTTCATACAGCATTTACCTCCTGATTAAAACTGCGACAGAAAACGTATATCGTTCTCATAAAGCAGACGCATATCGGAAATACCGAATCTTGTCATAACTATTCTCTCGACGCCCATACCGAAAGCAAAGCCTGAGTAAACGTCGGGATCTATTCCGCTCATTCTGAGCACGTTCGGGTGAACCATGCCTGCGCCGAGTATCTCGATCCAGCCCTCGCCCTTGCAAAGGCTGCAGCCCTTTCCTCCGCAGACAAAGCACGAAACGTCAACCTCGCAGGACGGCTCGGTAAACGGGAAGTGATGCGGACGGAAACGTATTTCGGTCTTTTCGCCGAACATCTGCTTTGCGAACATGAGCAGAGTTCCTTTAAGGTCGCCCATGGTTATGCCCTTATCAACAACAAGTCCCTCTACCTGATGGAACATAGGCGAGTGTGTGCCGTCAACGGCGTCGGAACGGTAAACGCGTCCCGGCGAGATTATTCTTATCGGAGGTTTCTGATTTTCCATTACGTGAACCTGTACGGTACTCGTCTGGGAACGAAGCAGAACCTTATCGGTTATATAGAAAGTATCCTGGACATCACGCGCAGGGTGAAATTCCGGCGTATTGAGCGCGGTAAAGTTATAGTAATCGGTTTCAACTTCCGGTCCTTCCGCAATGGAAAAGCCCATTCCGAGGAATATATCCTCCATTTCGTTCTGAATCTTTGTAAGCGGATGTACTTTGCCGCAGGCGCATTTCTTTGCGGGCAGCGTTACGTCGATCTTTTCGCTTTCAAGTTTTTTTGCCATTTCGATCTCCGAGATCTTTGCCTTTGCGTTTTCAAGTTCGGTTTCGATAGCGGCTCTTACGTTGTTTGCGAACTGTCCCATTATCGGTCTTTCTTCTTTGGAAAGCGTCGCCATCATTTTAAGCGCCGAAACAAGCTCGCTCTTTTTTCCGAGATAGGTTACTCTGAGGTTTTCAAGCTCGGCAGCGCTCTTTGCGTTTTTAAGTTCGGACAGCGCCTTTGCTTTCAGAGCTTCAAGTTTTTCCTTCAAATTTCTCAACTCCCAAATATTTTGATATATTTTTATTTTTTGACAAACAAAAAAGTCCCCGGCGGAAAAAATTTTCCCGTCAAGGACGTAAAAACAAAATTTACGCGGTACCACCCTGATTTTCCGTTCGGCATGCACAAGGCGCACGCTTTTTTTACGGAACTCTTATTTTCGGCTTATCTTACTACCGAAACGAGCCTGTAACGCAGCCCATGCGTAACCGTCTTTCCCCGGTTCCACTCCAAAGCGAAACGTACCGCACAAATGCCCCGGAATCCTTTCAGCTTACGGTTTCCTCTCTTATTAAAGGCACATTTCTGCACGGACACTCTTTTTCATCGTGTTTGTACATAGCAGAGTATAGCACACGTTTAAAACGATTTCAAGCGTTTTGCGGCATTTTCTTTCCGAATTAATCAAAAATTAACATTTGCCGTGCCGCCGTACGAAATCAGCTGTCTTCAGGCAAACTTTGCCTGTTTTCCGATACCGCGGCCGCTCTTTACGCTGTCTTCTTTATACATATTATCCTGAAGTTCAAGATTTGCCTTTATAAATTCGTTATATGAAAGCAGCGACAAAAGAAGAAGCGTCATATCAAGCTTTTCGGAGTCGTCATGATCTTGAAAAAGCCCCTTTTCGCGTCTTTCGCGAAGAATTTTTGACTCGGAGAGCGCATTGGATATTTCTCTTTTCACTTCTTTTTCGTCAACTCCGTACTGCGTTGCTATTCCTGCGTAATAATCATCAAACATTTTTTCAAACAGCTCCTCTCAGAAAAATCTGCGTTTCCGTTGAAATGTGCGGAAAACATTTTTTGCTTTTTTGTGTAAAAACAAGTACACAAGTCTTGTAAAAAGGCTTTTTTCGTGTCTGTATGTCCTATTTTACACAGAACGGCTGTCGAATATTGTCAAAGCAGGGTATTATTTCGTAAATTTAAGATTTGTACGCAGAAAATACACGCATACACTCGCAAAACGCTGTCGAAATACGCTTTTAATCTATCATTTTTTCAAGAGTTTCAAGGTCGATTATCTCAACTCCAAGGCTCTGCGCCTTCGCAAGCTTACTGCCCGCGTCGCTTCCGCAGAGAAGATAGCTTGTCTTTTTTGACACGGACGACGAGACCTTTCCCCCGGCGCTTTCTATAAGCTCCGCAGCCTTTTCGCGCGGCATACCCGGTAGAGTTCCCGTAATTACAAAAGTAAGTCCCGAAAGCTTATCAGACTTCCTTTGCGACGCCTCCTTTACGGTTACAACGCCCGCGTTTTTCAGTTTTTCGCAAAGCAGCTTTGTTCCGTCGAGAGAAAAGAAGTCCGCTATGCTTTCGGCAACCGTCTCTCCTATATCGTCAATGCCCAAAAGCTCGTCCTTATCGGCGCACATGAGTTTTTCAAGGCTGCCGAAGTTATCCGCAAGGCTCTGGGCTGTCTGTTTCCCGACGTGTCTTATTCCGAGTGCGCACAAAAGTCTTGAAAGTCCGGCACTCTTTGAATTTTCTATTGCCGACACAAGGTTTTCGGCGGATTTTTTACCCATGCGTTCGAGTTTTTCAAGCTGTCCGGCGTTAAGCGTATAAAGATCCGCCGCGTCCTTTACAAGTCCTGCCGAAATAAGCGCGTTTATCTGCGCCGTACCGCAGCCGTCTATATTCATGGCGTCCCTTGAAACAAAATGCTCAAGGCTTCTCGAAAGCTGTGCGGGACATTCGGGATTTACGCATCTGTATGCAGCCTCGTCCTTTTCGCGTCTTATCACAGAGCCGCAGGACGGGCACTTTTCGGGCATTTCAAAAACTTTCTGAGTGTCTCTGTCATTCTTGTCGACGCGCAGGACCTCGGGAATTATATCTCCCGCCTTTCTCAGCACGACGGTATCGCCCTCGCGTATATCCCTCTCATGGATAAAATCAATATTATGAAGCGTTGCGCGGCTTACGGTGCTTCCGGCAAGCGTCACGGGTTCAAGCACGGCGAACGGCGTTATAACTCCGGTTCTTCCGACGTTTACTTCGATAGACAAAAGCTTTGTTTTCTTTTCTTCGGGCGGATATTTATACGCGACCGACCACTTCGGAACGTGCGGCAGCTCGCCGAGAATACGCCTGTCCTCAAAGCTGTCCGCCTTTATTACAGCTCCGTCTATATCAAAGCCGAGAGACGAACGGTTATTATTTATATCGGTTATAGCCTTATATATATCTTCAAATTCGGTATATCCCTTATGAATGGGAGAAACGGGAAAGCCGAGAGACGAAACAAAATCAAGGCTCTGAGAATGCGACGTGAATTCAAGAGGTCCTTCGTATGCCTGAATATTGAACACAAATATGCTCAGTCCTCTCGACGCCGTAATTCTGCTGTCAAGCTGGCGCAGAGAGCCTGCCGCGGCATTTCTCGGATTTGCAAAGGGCTGCTCTCCCTTTTCGTCGCGTATTCTGTTGAGGTGCGCAAAGGCTTTTTTCGGCATATACACCTCGCCTCTCACGCAAAGATACGGACATTTACAGCTTATTTCAAGCGGTATATCCTGTATTGTCTTCAGATTTTCGGTTATATCTTCTCCTACGGTTCCGTCGCCTCTTGTCGCGCCTCTGACAAAAACTCCGTCTCTGTATTCAAGGCTTACCGACAGTCCGTCTATCTTATATTCGACGTCGAATACGGGTTTATATCCCAGTTCCTCACGGCATTTATCGAGATAATCCCGAAGTTCTTCCGGCGAAAACACGTCGGTCAGGCTCTTTAAAGGCACATTATGCGTGACCTTTCCGAACTTTTCCGCGACATATCCGCCTACCCTCACCGTCGGCGACGACGGGCTTTTATATTCGGGATACTCCTTTTCGAGATTTTCAAGCTCGCGCATAAGCGCGTCAAACTCATCGTCGGTAATTTCCGGCGCGTCGTCGAGATAATATTTTTTTCTGTGGTAATTTATCTGTTCCGTAAGTTCGTCTATGCGTTTTTTTGCGTCCCTGTTTGTCATGCGCGCAATACCTGCCTTCATAAGCATAATTATACGTTTATTATTCTACCCGTTTTATGTGCTTTTGTCAATTGAAAGCGCAAAATGTATATCTTTTTTTACGCATTATGCCCTTTAATTTACTGTGACGGCAAGAAAATTTATAAAAAGTGTTGTTTTTTCTTTAAAGCGGTGTTATAATGTATTTCGTATGGTAAATTATTACCGAGTAAGTTTAAAAATTTGGAGGACATCATGGCAAATTTAACATCATCACAGAAAAAGAGCCGCAACAAGTTTATTGCGCTCATCATCGGCATAATCATTGTTGCCGCTGCCTGCGCTTACGTAATTTACGGCGGCGTTACCGCAAAGTCCAATCTTCTTGAAAACCAGAATTTCGCAAAGGCACTCTCCGAAGTGACCGGAAAAACTCCGCTTGCAATTTCGGAAAACGATCTTGCTGCCGTAAAGTATCTCGAAATGAGCTACGACTCGACAAACAAGCAGTACAGCCTTGCAGTAGGTTACGACGACTTCATGGCTGAATACACAAAGCAGCTTGAAGCAAAAAATGCAAGCGACACCGCATCCGACGAAACTGCGGCAGACGAAAACACCGACGCAAACGCTGACAACACTGCTGCCGACGCCGCTGCCGACAATACTGCGGACGCTGCAAACGATACTTCAAGCGACAAGGCAAACGACGACAGCGTTGATCTTTCGACTCTTGTAAAATCCGCAGTGTTCAAGGGCACCGAGGACGACGTATTTGCAGATCTTAAGTATTTCACAGGCGTTGAAACGATCTCCGTTCACGGCGTAAAGTTCCCGGCCGACTTCGATTTCGGAGTTTACAAGAACCTCACAAGAGGCTACTTCGGAAATGCGGGAATTACAACTGTTGAAACTTTCGCAAACCTCAACCTTGAAAACATTGAATCTCTCGACTTCTCAGGAAACACAATTGAGGACTGGAGCGCGCTTGAATCCATTTCCGACAAGGTTACCGTATTCAGCGGATACACCGTCGAAACAGGCGACGACGGCAACTATCAGTACGTTCCCTACACTCAGACTCTTACCGACTATCTCAAGGAACAGGCTGACAGCGCAAACAATGCAGCTGAAAATGCAGATGCCGCAGACGGTGAAAACGCAGACGGCGCGGACACTGCCGACAATACCGACGCTGCCGCTGACGAAACAACAGATGAAAACAACACTGACGCTGCGCAGACCGACGCAGAGTAATCGCAACACAAAAATTTGACCTTTTACGGGCTGCAAAAAAATGCAGTCCGTTTTTTATGCCCTGCGGCATTGCAAAAAAGAAATTTTTGCGATTTTACAAACCTGTGCTTTTACAGCGTATATTTTTTTGTGCAGTTCTACAAAATTTGTGCAAAGTATCTTGACAAAGACAAAAAAGTATTGTATGATTTAGAAAAATTAAATTTTAAATGCATTGATGGAAAGAGTAGCTTTGCAATTACCTTTCAGAGAGCCTGATGTACGCTGAAATTCGGGCAAGGAAAAGCAAATGTGAAAAACGCTCCGGAGCCGCTGCCCGAAACGGTTGGAATTACCGCAGTAGGCGCAGACGTTGGCGGCACGTTACAGCCGACAGGTATTGAAATGTACCGAGAAAAGCGGATCGTCAAAGACGACGATCAATCTGGGTGGTATCACGGAACTTACACAGCTTCGTCCCTTTTTATATACAGGGGACGGGGCTTTTTTTATTTTTTCAATGCTTATAATTTTCATGGAGGTATCCCGATGAAAAAGCGTACAATTTACTGCGGAGAGCTGAGCGAGGCTCTTGTAGGCACAACGCAGACAGCCTGCGGCTGGGTTCAGACCAAGAGAGACATGGGCGGAGTTATATTTATTGATCTTCGCGACAGAGAAGGCGAATTACAGGCGGTCTTTGACGCGCAGAATCTGAGTGCGGAGGATTTCAAAACTGCTGAGGGTCTGAAAAATCAGTCGGTCATAGCAATCACCGGTCTTGTAAGACTGCGCGGAGAGGACACGGTAAACCCCAAGATAAAAACCGGAACCGTCGAGATTGCTTCTCAGAGCATTGAGGTTCTCTCGGTTGCGGACACAATGCCTTTCAAGCTTGACGAAACGGTAAGAGAGGATTTAAGACTTCAGTACAGATACCTTGACATAAGACGTCCCGAAATGCTCCGCAATCTGAGATTCCGCCACAAAGTTGCGTCGGTTGCGCGGCACTATCTTGACGAAAACGGCTTTATCGACGTCGAAACGCCGTATCTTACGCGTTCCACACCCGAAGGCGCGAGAGATTATCTTGTTCCGAGCCGCGTTCACCCCGGTATGTTCTATGCACTGCCGCAGTCGCCGCAGATATTCAAGCAGTTACTCATGGTAGGCGGCATTGACAAGTATTATCAGGTGGCGAGATGTTTCCGCGACGAGGATCTAAGAGCCGACAGACAGCCCGAATTTACTCAGGTAGACATGGAAATGTCCTTTGTCGAACAGGAGGACGTACTGGTTCATCTTGAAAAGATATTCAAGTATATGTTCAAAGAAACGATAGGTCTTGAAATTACCGATCCGTTTCCGAGAATAACCTGGAACGACTCCATGGACAAATACGGCTGCGACAAGCCCGACCTGCGTTTCGGTCTTGAAATCAAGGACGTCACGGACATTGCCGCGAAAACAGGATTTGAGGTATTCAACAAGGTCACAAAGGCAGGCGGCGTAGTACGCGCGATAAATGCAAAAAACGCAGGCGATTTCTTCACGCGTTCCCGCATTGAGGAGCTTACCGAAAAAGCCGTAAACTACGGTGCAAAAGGCATGGCGTGGATACTGATACGTCCTGACGGCAGCTACTACACGGTTCTCGACAAGTTCATGTCGAAAGAGGATCTTGAAAGCATAGTTAAGGCTCTCGACGGTTCGGCAAACGACTTTATCTTCTTCTGCGCGGACAAATTGCAGAATGTAAGAAAAATATTGGGTGCGCTGAGAAACGACGTCGGCGATATGCTCGGACTTCGCAAAAAGGGCGAATTCAAGCCCTGCTTTGTAATAGATTTCCCCGAATTTGAATATTCGGAAGAAGAAAAGAGATACGTCGCAACGCACCACCCGTTCACGATGCCATACCCCGAAGATTTACAGTATCTCAAAACAGCGCCCGAAAAAGTACGCGCGCAAGCCTACGACGTGGTTCTCAACGGTGTTGAGTTAGGTTCAGGCTCTGTCCGTATTCACGACAGAAACGTTCAGGAGACAATGTTTGAGGCTTTGGGCTTTACCGAAGAAGAAACCATGAAGCGTTTCGGATTTATGGTAAACGCATTCCGCTACGGCACTCCTCCGCACGCGGGTTTTGCGTTCGGTCTTGACAGATTCGTAATGCTGCTTCTCGGCTGCGACAGTCTGCGCGACGTAATCGCCTTCCCGAAAATAAAAGACGCGTCCTGCTTAATGACGGACGCACCCAACCTTGTAGAAACAAAACAGCTTGAAGAGCTTTCTTTACTGTCCTTATCGGAGCAGACCGAAACTTTAAGCGTTCAGAGAAAGAAAAAATCTACGCCGAAAATCGACGTTGACAACGTTGCGTCCTTGGCAAAGCTTTGCTTTGCGGACGACGAAAAAAAGTCTCTCGAAAAAGACATGGAATCAATAATTGCCTTTGCAAACCAGCTTGACGAGCTTGACGTAAGCGGCGTAAGCGCAAGAGAACATCTTGTTTCGGAAACCAACGTATTTGCTCCGGACGTGCCGCAAAACTCATTTGACCGCACCGAGCTGCTTGCAAACGCAAAAACAAAGACTTCGGAATACATCACGGTTCCGAGAATCGTGGAATAATCGGAAAGGGAGGAAAAAGCAATGTCGGATATAACAAAAATGGCTGTGACCGAGCTTTGCGAAAGCATAAAAAAAGGCGAGCTTTCACCGCTTGAAGTCACGGACGCTTACTTAAAGAGCATTTCGGAAAAGGACGGCGAAACGGGCGCGTTTCTTACCGTAACCGAAAAACAGGCAAAAGAACGCGCGGAAAAACTCGGAAAATCTGACGACAGTCAGGCGCTGTTCGGTATTCCCTGCGCGATAAAGGACAACATCTGCACAAAGGGCGTCAAGACCACTTGTGCGTCAAAAATGCTCTCGGACTTTATTCCCTGCTACGACGCGACGGTAATGCAAAAGCTTGAAAAGGCAGGCGCCGTAATGCTCGGCAAGACAAATATGGACGAATTTGCCATGGGCGGTTCGACGGAAAACTCGGCGTTCAAAATCACGAGAAACCCTGCTGCCCCCGACCGTGTTCCCGGAGGAAGCAGCGGCGGAAGCGCGGCGTGCGTTGCGGCATACGAGGCTCCGTTTGCTCTCGGCTCGGACACGGGCGGTTCAATACGCCAGCCTGCGGCATTCTGCGGAGTTGTCGGCATAAAACCGACATACGGTGTCGTTTCGAGATACGGCCTTATAGCATTTGCGTCCTCTCTTGACCAGATAGGCCCGATAACCCACGGCGTAAAGGACAATGCGCTTATACTTTCAGCCATTGCGGGCAGTGACGAAAAAGACGCGACAAGCATAAGAAAACCGTTTGAAACAGACTATTTAAACGGAATCGAGAACGGCGTAAAGGGTCTCAAAATCGGGCTTCCGACCGAATTTTTTGCCGACGGAATTGATCCCGAAGTAAAAAGTGCAGTACTCAATGCGACAAAGGTATACGAAAGTCTCGGCGCAGAGATTACCGAGCTTTCAATGCCCTCTTTAAAGCACGCGCTTGCGGCTTACTATGTAATATCCTCTGCTGAGGCGTCCTCAAACCTTGCGCGTTTCGACGGTGTACGCTACGGAACGAGAAGTTCGGAATATTCCGACATGGATTCGCTTTACAAGAACACCAGAAGCCAGAACTTCGGCGCAGAAGTCAAGCGCCGCATAATGCTCGGAACTTTCGCGCTGTCAAGCGGATACTACGACGCGTACTACAAAAAAGCTTTACGCGCGAGAAGCATTATAATCGACGAATATGCAAAGGCTTTTGAAAAGTGCGACGTAATTCTGAGTCCCGTAACACCGACTCCGGCGTACAAAATCGGCGAAAAGACAAGCGATCCCGTCGAGATGTATCTCGGCGATATATACACCGTTCCGGTAAACATTGCCGGACTTCCGTCCTTATCTCTGCCGTGCGGAAAGACTGTATCCGGACTTCCGATAAGTATGCAGCTTATCGGCAAGGCTCTCGGCGAAAAGCTTTTATACAGGACCGGCTTTGCTTTTGAAAGCGTATTCGGAGGTGCAAGACAATGACTTACTACAAGGGTTACGAAATGGTAATAGGACTTGAGGTCCATGCCGAGCTTAAAACAAAAACCAAAATTTTCTGCCGCTGCAAAACAGATTTCGGCGCAGAACCCAACACACAGTGCTGTCCTATATGCATGGGTATGCCGGGAACGCTGCCGGTACTCAACGAAAAAGTCGTTGACTATGCGATAAAAGCCGGCAAAGCTCTCGGCTGCGAAATAACGCGCCATTCAAAGCAGGACAGAAAAAACTACTTCTATCCCGATCTTCCAAAAGCCTACCAGATTTCGCAATACGATCTTCCTTTATGCGTCGGCGGTCATGTTGACATTGAAACCTCCGAGGGTTCAAAGACGATAGGAATTACGCGCATACACATTGAGGAGGACGCGGGCAAGCTTATTCACGACGAAACCCACGGCACCATGATAGACTGCAACCGCTGCGGCGTTCCGCTTATAGAAATAGTATCCGAACCCGACATAAGAAGCGCCGAGGAGGCTGCGGCATATTTAAGAAAGCTCAGAGCCGTTATTCTTTACACGGGCGTTTCAGACTGCAAGATGAACGAGGGTTCATTACGCTGCGACGTAAACCTCTCGGTAAGAAAAGCCGGCGAGCAGGCATTCGGCACGCGAACAGAGATGAAGAACATAAACTCATTTCAATTTATAATAAAAGCCATAGAGTACGAATACAAGCGTCAGGTTGACGCGCTTGAATCGGGCGAGAAGATAGTTCAGGAAACACGCCGTTTCGACGCGAACACCGGCAAGACCTACACCATGCGTTCAAAGGAAAACGCAAACGACTACCGTTATTTCCCCGATCCCGACTTACCGGCAATCGAGATAAGCGACGAAATGCTAAAAAAGCTTACGTCTGAAATTCCGGTACTCCCCGACGAGCGCAAAAAGCTATACACTGAAAAATTCGGGCTTACGGCATACGACGCCGAAATGATCACTGCGGAGCTTGAAACTGCGGACTACTACGAAAAAGGTGCGGCGCTCACGAAATATCCGAAATTACTTGCAAATCTCCTTATTTCCGAGTTTTTCGCGCTCAAAGGCGATGACGGCAGCATTAAAATATGTGCCGAAAATGCGGCAAAGCTTGCGGAGCTTTTAGGAGAGCAGAAGATCAACAGTTCCACCGCGAAAAAGCTTACAAAACAGCTTTGGGAGCACGACGAAGATCCCGAAGTTATTGTAAAACGCGACGGACTTGAGCAGATCAACGACCGCGGTTTACTAAAGCAGCTCTGCGAAAAGGCATTTGCCGAAAATCCCAAGTCGATAGAGGACTACAAGAAGGGCAAAAAGACTGCTCTCAAGGCTATTATCGGAAAAGTTATGTCGGAAACCGGCGGAAAAGGCAATCCGGTTATCATAAACGAGGTTGTGGAGGAACTGGCTTCGGGACTTTAATGGTAACATTTATGCGTGGTTAATTTTGCCTGTTTTGGGTGAAAACCGGGAATTCACTTCCATGTGCAACCCTATTCACCAACTTTTCGACGGCGAAAAAGTTGCACTCTAAAGAACGTAAACAAAAGCCGTTCGCCGCTCAAACGCCGCAGCGAAAGCGCGGCTTCCTCTCCACACATCAAACTATCGTCGGTGAAATTTTCCCGCACCTCCGACATTTGCTATCTTCGCTCGCAGATGCTCCGCACTGCTCGATGATGGGGTCTGTACAAATTTTAACCCTTGCGAAAGCAAGGGCTATTTTTTATAGTGTCTTACAGTCAACAGGACACGCTTTTCCGACCGGCTCGCTTACGCGAGATGACTTTTTCAAATGTTACATTTATGTTTAGTAAAAAACTCTGTGCGAAATTAACCCCAACGCACAGAGTTATCTTTTTTATTACCCTTATTTCTTAATTTCCATAGCTTGTTCACGCACCTGCCCATATCTGAGTCAGCCGCCTGCCTTTTGGTGGCTGACGGTACAAGCTGGCGGCACAGAGTATCCCTCAATTCTGTTCTTATTTAAGGGCTGCCGTTTTCTTTGCAGCTTTCTTTTTAAAAAGAAAGCGCGTACCCTTAAGCGCGTATTCCTGCGTATTCTCGCCCCCCTAAAATGCGTATTCTTTTTCGCCGAGGTATTTGGGTTTGGGTTTAAGGAAAGAGCTTATAAAATCTTTAGCACGGGCAGCGGTTTCGCGGACATCGCGCATAAACTGACCGCGGTAAGTCACGGTATCGCAGGCAACTCCGGAGCAATCAAGTCCGAGAGCGTTTGCGACGAACACAGCGCGGTAAAGGTGATATTTCTGCGTAACGGCGACAATTTTTTCCGCACCGAATATTTCCTTTGCCCTGTACATACTGTCATAAGTGGAAAATCCGGCATAATCGAGAACGATGTCATCGGCAGGCACGCCCTTGTTCTGAACAAGATACTTTGACATTGCAACAGGCTCATTATAGGAAATTCTGCCGTTGTCACCCGTAACAAGAATTTTTCCCGACGCACCGTCAAAATACAGCTTTGCCGCCATATCAAGCCTGTCCTTTAGCATATCCGACGGCGTACCGTCGCTCCTCAATCCGGCGCCCAGAACAAGTATGCAGTCGTAAGTATCTTTTGCTGCCGAATCAGAACTTAACATCTTACCCGACGCCGACGCAATGACGTACACGTTCATAAAAGCGTATAATACGGCAAGAGCTGCAGCGAATATAACCGCTGCGGCAATTATCTTTTTGATCTTTACATTACACTTCATATATTTTACCTTTTCAGCATCGCTGCGCCGCGGCAAAACACATAAAGCACACGTATTCTGCCGTTTCTTACAGCGTTCTCAGATACTCAAGCGATGTTTTGAGATTTTCATTTCTCTTATCTCCCGCACTTCCTTCAAGCGAGATGTTTCCTGCCTTATATCCTGCCTTGTCAAGCGCCGCAAAGAACGCGCCGTAGTCGTCCCCGTCGCAAGGCAATGGTATCATGCGCTTATTGGACGGACTTGCGATATGAACATGGGAAATATAATCTCCGTATGACGCTATCTCGTCAAGCGTATCTCCGCCGAGCATTGCATGATAGTAGTCCACAAGCAGCTTTACATTAGGCACACCAAGCTCTTTTATAAATTGCACGGTTTCCTTGCAGGTCACGAACATATTGCATTCTTCCTTACGCAGTTCCTCGATTGCAATAACCGCGCCGTACTTTGCCGCAGCCGGTGCGAGAACGTCACCGACAAGCTCACGCAGCTGTTCGAGCGCCTTTTCTCTCGGATAACCCTCCGGTACGCTGCGCGCCCTTCCGCTGCCCATAACAAAATTCTTTGTTCCGAGCTTTTTTACCTTTTCAAGCGTCGATTCAATATGCTCTTTTATCTTTGCATGATCCGCCTTTTCGCCGACCATTGCAAAATCGCCTACAATAAGACCGTTCATAGATATGCACGGTAAACCGAGTTCTTTCAGCAAATCCGCACTTTCGTCTATAACCGACTGCTCGGTTTTGGCAAGTTCGGAAAAGCTTGTTTCCACAAAGTCAAATCCTGTTTCTTTTATATTTCGTATATCCTTAAAATCCGTAATTCCGACACATATTCCGATATTCTTTTTCATGATGCACCTCCGAAAAAAGTTTGTTACCGTAAATCAAGTATAACATGCAAAAAATTCCTTTACAAGTAACAATCGTACATCAAAATATCAAAATCGTACACAAAAATTGCGCGATCAACAAAAACATTATACAAAACCGGTCCGGCACAGAGTCCGGGCCGAAATCTTTCGATTGTTCTTTTAAAAGCGCCGTATCAGCCTTCAAGCGACTTTTTCGCGCTTTCAAGAGCCTCTGCAATCTTAGACGGATCTTTTCCTCCGGCACTTGCACTGTCCGGACGTCCTCCGCCGCCTCCGCCGCATATCATAGCTGCAGCTTTGACTATCTTTCCGGCATTTGCACCGTTCTTTACGGCTGCCTTGCCGCAGGTTGCGTAAAGTATAACCTTGCCGTCAAGCTCCGACGCAAAAAGTGCGGCCGCATTTTCGTTCTTATCCTTGATTATATCTCCGGCTGCACGAAGTTCGTCCGCAGTCATTCCGTCAAGACGCGCCGTGATAAGCTCGAACGCACCTACTTTTTCCGCACTGTCCGCAAGGTTTGCGGTCTTCATTCCGGCAATCATGGAATTCTGCTCGTCAACCTTGTTCTTAAGCGCCTTTATCTCGTTTTCTGCCTGAACAGCCTTTGCCGCAAGATCCGCAGCTCCGCCTGCCTTGAGAGCCTTTGCAGTCTCGTCTATTATGGCCTTATCGTGGTAAATATAATCAATTACGTTAGTACCCGTAACGGCTTCAATTCTTCTGACGCCGGCCGCAACGCTGCTTTCTCCGATTATCTTAAAAAGACCTGCCTTTGCGGTATTTGACATATGAGTACCGCCGCAGAGTTCCGCTGAAACGTCGCCCATCTTTACAAGTCTTACGACTTTGCCGTACTTTTCTCCGAACAGAGCCATAGCGCCCATGCTCTTTGCGGTCTCCATATCGGTTTCAATCGTCGTAATATCGTATCCTGCAAGGATATACTCGTTTACAAGCTTTTCTGTTTCGAGTATTTCATCTCCGGTCATTGCCTGATAATGAGTAAAGTCAAATCTTGCCCTGTACTCGTCAACATAAGAGCCTGCCTGTTCAACGTGGTCGCCGAGAACGTGTCTGAGAGCCGTCTGAAGCAGATGAACCGCAGAGTGGTTTCTCTTTATTGCCTCGCGTCTTGCCGCGTCGACTTTAAGCGTTACGGTATCTCCGACATTCAGCACCGCATTGCCCTCAAATTCGCACATATGCATATACTTTCCGTCGGACTTCTTTGTGTCTGTAATATCAATTACCGCGCCGTTTGAAAGCGTAAGCGTTCCGGTATCTCCAACCTGTCCGCCGCCCTCGCCGTAGAATACGGTCTTATCGCAAAGCATGGTAAATTCTCCCTCTGTCGCGCTCTGTGTTCTAACGCCGTCTACGATAATTGCCTCGACCTTTGCGGTACACTCGGTGCTGTCATATCCTGCAAACTGCGTCTTTGCAACGTCGCTTATAAGATCGGCAGCCTCATGCGACCAGCCGCCGCCGGCTTTGCGGTTTTCTCTCGCGCGGACTTTCTGTTCCTCCATAAGACGGGTGAATTCTTCTTCGTCTACGGTTATTCCCTTTTCGCCCACAATCTCCTTTGTAAGGTCAACCGGGAATCCGAAAGTATCGTAAAGTTTGAATGCGTCGGCACCCGAAAGCACGGTCTTTCCGCTCTTTTCAAGCTCGTCTACAAAGCCCTGCAATATTGAAAGTCCCGTGTCGATGGTGGCGTCGAAACGCTCTTCCTCTATGCTTATAATCTTCTTTATATAGTCAGCCTTTTCGCGAAGTTCCGGATATGCGCCCTCGTTTTCCTGAATAACTATCTCGCAGAGTCTGTTAAGGAACGCGCCCTCGATGCCCAAAAGTCTGCCGTGGCGCGCAGCACGTCTGAGAAGACGTCTGAGGACATATCCTCTGCCCTCGTTGGACGGCATAACTCCGTCGCATATCATAAACGAAGTGCTTCTGATATGGTCGGTTATAATTCTTATGGATACGTCGTCGTTATAGTTTTCGCCGTACTTTTTGCCTGCATATTCGCAGACGGTATCGAGTATGCGTCTTACGGTATCGACTTCAAAGAGGTTATCAACACCCTGCATTACGCACGCAAGTCTTTCAAGTCCCATACCGGTATCTATATTCTTCTGTTTAAGCTCGGTATAGTTGCCGTGGCCGTCGTTATCGAACTGCGAGAAAACGTTGTTCCAGATTTCCATATATCTGTCGCAGTCGCAGCCGGGTTTGCAGTCGGGTTTGCCGCAGCCGTATTTTTCGCCGCGGTCAAAGTATATTTCGGAACAGGGACCGCACGGACCGCTGCCGTGTTCCCAGAAGTTATCCTCTTTGCCGAGTCTTACTATTCTCTGCTCCGGAACGCCTATATCGTTCTTCCAGATGTCATAAGCCTCGTCGTCCCGCTCGTAAACGCTGGGCCAGAGCTTTTCTGCCGGAATTTCAAGCGTTTGGGTGAGAAATTCCCATGCCCACGGAATAGCTTCTTTCTTGAAATAATCGCCGAAAGAAAAGTTTCCGAGCATTTCAAAATATGTGCCGTGGCGCGCCGTCTTTCCGACGTGCTCGAGGTCAGGAGTTCTGATACACTTCTGGCATGTGGTAACGCGTCTTCTCGGAGGCTCCTTTGTACCCTGGAAATAGGGTTTCATAGGCGCCATGCCTGAGTTGATAAGCAGCAGCGAATTGTCGTTGATAGGTATAAGCGGAAAGCTCTTAAGTCTTAAATGTCCCTTGCTTTCAAAGAACGAAAGATACTTTTCACGAAGCTCGTTGAGTCCCGTCCATTTCATTGTTTTTTACTTCCTTCCGATTGGAATTATAATGCATATAATATATTATTTTAAATCAATCTCGGACGATTGTCAATACATTTACGGTTTTTACTTTGATTTAGGGTCATTTCGGCGCAAAAAAGCTTTCGGCTTTATAAAAATCATGGCAGTTTTACGCTTCTTGCACACATAATTATACCGCCGTCGAGTTTTTTATAATACACCGCGCTGTTTTTATCAAAGCTGCTTATGACAACGCCTCCGAGAGTTGCCGAGGAATGTATATATTCTCCGCCGCCGATATACATAACGACGTGTCCCTTGAAATACACAAGATCCGCCTCTTTAAGTTCCGAAAAACTAATCTGTTTTACGTATTTTGAATCCGGCACGGCATCTCTCCAAAGACTCAGCCCGTTCATAGCGTAACTCTGAAAGCAGAGCCCCGAACAGTCTATGCCCGACGGACTTTTACCCGCCCATCTGTACGGCGTGCCGAGATACAAAAGCGCGGTATCGACGATATTTTTGCGAACGGCGCCGGGGTTGGTCACATCTTCCTCAAATTCTTCGGGTTTTATTTCGCTGCTTCTGACATAGCAAACTTTTCCGCCGAAATCTATATCGGTAAAGCCGCAGACGTCGGAATACGAGCTGTTTTTTACGACTTTACTGCCGCGCGGAATTGTAAGCAGAGGTTTATACTTATATTCGGGTTTCGGCAGAATGTCGCAGAACGGCGACGTCACCACAAAGCTTTTACTCATCTGAAGTCCGGTTTTACGCCGCACGTCTTTTTTTCGCACAAATCCGCGATAGCCGTACATTGTTTCGGCGCAAAGCCAGTTTTCGGTTTCTTTTTCGGGAGACACAGCAAAAATTCTTGTTCCGTAAAGAAGTTCATCTGTTACTGCACTCCCTGACGACGGTAATTCATGAAAATACGCACTCGCGGTTTTTACACAATATTCATTTACCACAAAAAGCACCTCGGAAAGACTTTTTTTAAAAGTATATTTCTTTTCCGGGGCAATTATGCGAAAAGAGAAATTTGTGCTTGGCTGATTGTTGCTTAGTTTTGGCGGAAAAGACAATTCACTGCCATGTGCAGCTCTATTCTCCCACTTTTCGGAATCGAAAAGCGCGCGTCCCCTTTAGATTTCATTATCAGCGATAGCCTTGCCTTCAAAGCCTCTTTTGTAATTAACAATACAGTTTTTAATAATTTCGAGAGCGGTTTCATGCCCCATAATTTCATCAACCGCGGTAGCCTTACCCTCAAGCTGTTTATACACCGAGAAGAAGTGGCGCATTTCATCGAAAATATGCTTAGGCAGATCCGAAATATCCTTATAGGTATTGTAGCTCGGATCTTCAAAAGGAATTGCAATAATTTTTTCGTCGTTTTTGCCGTTGTCTATCATCTTGATAACGCCTATCGGATAGCAGCGCACAAGCACAAGCGGATCTATAACCTCGTTCGAGAGCACAAGCACGTCAAGCGGATCACCGTCGTCGGCATAAGTCTTGGGAATAAATCCGTAGTTTGCCGGGTAATGCGTGGAGGTGTAAAGTATACGGTCAAGGATAATAAATCCCGTCTGCTTGTCAAGCTCGTACTTCTTTTTGCTGCCCTTGGCTATTTCTATAACCGCAAGAAAATCTTCGGGCTTTATTCTTTCGGGCGCAACGTCATGCCAAATGTTCATAGTATAAATACCTCCGTTTTTTGTTTTACGGTAAAATTATACGCGGAAAATGTTAATATTGCAAGCACTGCACCGTCATTTTTTAAAGTGCGGCATTCGGCGCTTTTGCGGACTGACGTCTGCTCATTCTTCTCCAGTTGAAAAATCCGTACAGATCGTTGAAAAGGAACATACAGAAACAGAATATCATCGGTAAGTATCTAATATCCTCAATCGACGCAAGAGTCCACATTGTTATAAGAACAACGTCGTTTACGGCATACGCGACGGCATAGAGAGGACTTCTGAGTATTAGCAGTGTGCACGCAGAAAAGCTTGTTGCGACGGACACGGTGCTGATAAACAGATTTGCCGTCCCGAGAAAGCCGAGAATGTAGTAAAACGCCCATGTAACGGCAGCAGTAAGCAATATTACAAGCGTCATTTTTATTTTTCCGAGCTTTGCCGTCTTTACCTCGGACTTGTCGCCGCTGTAAGGATTCTTTATCCACGTGTACACGGCTATTGCCGCGGCAGGCAAAGACATTCCGACATACGTTATCATCTCGCCGTAGTATCTGAATCTGTACGACACGACGGCGTAGAGTATGCAGAAAAAAATAGTGAGTATCTGACCGAAAACATTTCCCTTTGCGACAAAGATCAGCGCCGTTACGCCGATAAGAGAGGCAATGAGCGAAATTATTCCCTCGTTTCCGGCGGCAAGGTACGAAAGCGTCACCACAATAAGCGAGCTTATCCAAAGCGTAAGCTCAAAGCGGTTGAGTGTTCTGAACGGATTGCGCATAAATTTTGATTTCTCCTTTACAAAAAAACAAATGCACCCTTTTCCAAACGTCTTCAAAGGCCTAACGACGCTTGTAAGAATGCACATAGCGGAGCTACCCGGCGGCAGCATGTATTTTTTAAGAGTATATCACATTGCAGATCTTTTTTCAAGTATAAATTCAAAATTTCTTTTCGGAAATAAAGAACGCCCGACGGAACAGATGACTTTTTTAATGCAAATTCCGTCGGGCATATTAGGAGAGTAATGGGAATGCTTAGATTAATTTTCGGCAGCCGAAATTATTCTTTGGATATAAAGCCTTGTGTTGTCATTTTCGGGAAGTGCTTTGAATGCGTCGGTTTCGGAATATTCCTTTGCAACGCCGTAAACGCTTCCGCGAACCTCTGCGCCGTAAACCGTACTGCCGTCGCCGAGCACCGCATAGGGTCTTACGACAAGCACGCTGTTAAGCGCAGACTTGGTTTCGGGAATACCGACGACCGCGGCAAATATCTCATATGCATTGCTGTCGGTAATGTAGGTAAAGAGTTCTTTGCCCTGCTTTTCCGAAATGGAAATGCCCTTTACGTAATCGGCGCCCTCTGTGCCGAAATCAAAGGTAAGAGCTTTTGCGCCGAGCTTGTCGGCTCTTGCAACTATAAAGCCAACCTCGCCGTCTGAGGAAACCGCCTCGCGGAGTTCTCCCGAAACAACGCTTCTGAAACGTATTCCGGCAGGGTTCTTTACGCGTATCGACGAATATTCCGTATCGGTTGCGGGTGCAAGCACCGGCTTAAAGCTTGTAACGGTTCCGTCCGTCGTATACTTTTGTCCGGGAAGAACGGTGTCCTTGCCGTTGCTCCATGCATACAGCGAAACATCGCCGCCGCATATTGCCGAAGTGAGCGCGGGCATAGTTACAGTCTTGCCTTCGGGAAGTATAAAGCTGTATCCTTTATCTGTAAGCGTATTTCCGTTTGCGTCGGTAAAGCTTACGGCATATGCTTCTTTAAGCGTGATATTATCAAGATAGAAGTAGACAGCCGTATTGTTTATTGCGTTCGCATAAATACCGAACCAGCCGAGAATATCCTGTTTCTGCACAAGCAGTCCTTCAACATGCGTCCATTCTCCGCGCTTTGCAGCCGGCACGCCATTGAGAACCCACTCGCCCCAGTTTGCCTTCTTTGTGCTTACGGCAGAGTTTACGGTTGCCGACGCAAAGTCTGCACCGCTTGAAAGCTTGTCGGGCATTACGTCGTATTCAACATAGTAGCGCTTGCTGTCGTCGAGTTTGAGATCCCACTTTGCGTAGTTATATACCTGTCCGCCCTTTCCTCCGGTATCGGGGTCTATGTACAGGCAGTAATTATCGCTGTTCTTGGGATCTTTCTTGATATATCCGCCCTG
This sequence comes from uncultured Eubacteriales bacterium, assembly GCA_900551295.1. GTDB lineage: Bacteria > Bacillota > Clostridia > Oscillospirales > CAG-382 > UMGS1387. Next base: position 55,783 of record URVJ01000008.1, read on the forward strand.
AGTATTGCTGTCCCACGGAACATCAAAGCTGCCGTTTGGTATCATGTTTCCGGAACCGAAATCGGGATCGGATTCTACTTTGAACGTAAATTTCGGAGTGTTTCCGATGCTTATACTCTCATCTTTGCCTTTAAGCGAGCTGAAAGATACGGTAAACGTAGATCCGCGCTTGTATTTCTCGTAATTTACATATCCGGTAAAGGTGCTTGTCGCTTTATCATACTCGCAGTACGAAACCGCATCTCCGAAGTTTTCCGGAGCAAAGCTTTCTTCAAGTATATCCTTGTCAAAAGTTACGGTAAAGCAGCCCTCGAGATATTTTACGGTATCCGAGGAGGCGGTCGCATTTACGGTCGTGCTCCAGAACGCTTTGAATACGGTGTCGGTGCCGGTTGCGGAATATTCCGTGCCTGCGGCGTAGATGTATTCTCCGTCGCTCCAGCCGGCAAAGGTATATCCGTCGGGAATGTTTGTAAAGGTACATTCGGGAAGTCTTACTGTTTCTCCCTTTGACGCGTTTATCGGAGCAATTTCGCCCGACGCGCCGAGAGTCTGTGTAAAGTAAAGAGTTCCGGTCGTGAGAGAGAAAATTTCTTTTTCAAGAAGCTTTGTAACGGCGTTTACTTTGCTTTGCAGAGATGTTTCGCCGAGTGCGGAGGCTTGTTCAAGAGCCGCCTTGAGAGATACAAGCTGCTCATCGGTATACTTTCCGCCCGAAACAAGCGCATTTGCCTCTGCCGTTTTCTCGCCGAGAGACGTAAGGTCTGCCTTTACGCCGTAGAATTCAACCTCGTACAGACTTCCGTAGGAGTTTTCGGGGCTTGAGAATCTTACGTATCTGTAAGACGCCGGGACGTCCGCGGTGAGCGTTATCTGCTTTGCCGGAACTTCGGGCGTTGTACTGTCGGGAGTCCGGTCGCCGACTACCGCTTTTTCGGTGATCTTTGCAAATGTGGTCCAGGTTTCAAAGTCGTTTGAACCCTGCATAAGAGTTCCGACAACGCGCGAACCCCATGTTGCGATCATAGGCACGTATTTTACATATACTACAAATTCCGTATTGCTTTCGCCGAAATCAAGTCCGCCCGTACCTGTTCCTTTATTTGTCGCGGAGAAGTTTACGTAACCGGTATCGAGTCTGCCGTCAAATGCAAGCAGATAGCTCTTTCCGTTATCGTCGCCGTATTTTCCGCCGGTACCGAACAGCGTATCCGAGGTAAGTTTTCTCTCGTCAAGCTTTTCGAGTGCGTTTACTGCCGCCGTGAGTGCCGCGATATTGCCGTCCGACGCGTAGGCAAGAGCATTTTCGTATGCTTTTTCAAATGCAAAGTAAGTCTTTGCGGTGTAAAGCTCCTCGTTCACGGTCTTTGCGCTTTCGAGAAGTTCTTTTGTCTTTTTCTGGCTCTCCGCCTTGGCGATAAGAGCTTTAAGACCGGCAGCTGCTGTATTTACATCATGCTGTGACGCGTTCTGATCGTTTATAAGCGTCTCGCAAGCCGAAATGCTTGTCTGAAGCTCACCGTATACGCCGAGATCCGCGTCGGTTATCGCCTTTGCCTGTTTAACAAGCTTTGAAATGTAATTCTTGTCGGTTGTTTCGGAACCCTTGTAGAATTCGACTTCGTACAGGCTTCCGTAAGAGTTTTCGGGGCTTACAAAACGCACATATCTGTAATAATCCGGGTTTTCGATTACAAGCCATACGGGTACGCCGGGAACTTCATCTGCCGTTTCGCCGGCTATGTATACCTTTCCGTTTTCGTCTACATAACCCTCTTTTGCAGGCTCGGTCATTTCAGCAAGCTTTGTCCAGTTTTCCTTATCGTTTGAACCCTGAATAAGAGTTCCGATAAAGCGTCTGTCAACATCTCCGTGCCACTTTGAAACAAGCGGAATGTAGCGTACAGCCGCAACAAGCTGCGCATTGTTTTCGCCGAAGTCAAGTCCGCCTGTACCTGTACCGTTGTTGGTTGCGGAGAAGTTTACGGGATTTGTCGTAAAGTTGCCGTCGAATGCGTTGGGGTAGCTTTCCTTGCTGTCGTTGCCCCATGTTCCGCCGTTTCCGAACATTGTGTCGGAGGTGAGCTTTTCATACTTGCTTTCAAGCTTTGCCAAAGCCTCGTCAAGCGCGGTCTTTGCATTTTTAAGCTCATCGGACGAAGAATTTGTATCTGTGAACACCGCAAACGCGCTGTTATATGCGTCAAGCGCGTTTATGTAGCTTTCTGAGCCGTATGCGTTTTCGTCAAGCGCTTCAAACGCCTTTATCGACGTCGAAAGTGCGTCTCTGTCCGCATTGTCCTCGAAAATATCGAGATAATCGCATATGAGCGAGTTTATTTCCGACTGGGCTGCTCCGGAAAGATCGGACATTATATTTTCAGCGTCCGATATAAACTGTGTAAGCAGCGGCTTTTTGTATGCGTCGGCTCCGTCAAGCGCTTCCTTTGCAGCAGTAACGCACTCCGACAGATAATCCGTATCGAGTTTGCATACGTAAAATTCAAGTTCGCAAAGACTTCCGTAGGATTTAGCCGGGCAGTTTATTCTGAAGTAGCGGTAATATTCACTAGTGTCCAAATATACCTTAAACCACTTTTTCTGAGCAGTCTCGGTTATCTGACCGACAGGTGTCCAGTTTTCACCGTCATTTGATACTTCAAATATCTCGCCTATTATTCTCTTGTCGATAGCGTCCGTACCTTCGCTTCTCGGATAATATCTTGCATATACAAGGGAGGCATAGCTGTTTTGTCCGAGATCTACGCCGGCAGTACCTGCACCGGGATCGGCAAAGTCAGCCCAGTTTGTAAGATTTCCGTCAAACAGATTGGGATATGCTTCTTCACCGTCTTTTCCGCCATATTTTCCGCCCGTACCGAAGGTTGTTCCGGCCGCTTTGGAAACGGCAATTTTAAGTCCGTCCCATGCGGAAACGATATTCATTGCGGCGTCGTTAAGTTCGGTCTGAGATGCATTTTCCGAAAGCAGCTTTTCGGCATTCTTTGCAGTTCTATGCATGCTTACATTCTGCTTTGACGTGCCGTAGGAACGGTACTTACTCGACGTTACAGCCTTTTCAAGCATGGTATCGAGAGTGCTCTTATCCGTATTGTTCATTGCGGTGTCGAGATATGCGCACATAATATTGGATTCGCGCTGAGTTGCCTTTTCAGCCTTTGCCTCGCAGTATGATACAGCCGCGTCGAGCGCTGTCTTTGCATTGCCGGTGAGCGTTTCGGAAAGTGCCTTTGCCTCGGCAAGCTTTGCGTCGAATACGGTACTGTCTATTTCCTTGTGCGAGGTATAGAAATAAACTCTGTAAAGGGAACCGTTTGACTTTGTGCTGTTGAAACGCACATATCTGTAAGGAGTGTCGTCGCTTACGGTAATCTCCACACGCGCTCCCGGAACATTGGTTTCCTTGGTGTCGTCGTCGCCGATTGTCGCAGCCTTTGTAATTTCGGCAAATGTCGTCCAGTTCTGTTTATCGTTTGAACCTTGGAACGTTGTTCCGATAATTCTCGTGTTTATGCTGCTCCATTTTGAATGGTATACCGGAACATACGCAACCTTTGTAATAACGGACGCGCCGTTTTCTCCGAGATCCATTCCGCCGTAACCGCTTGAGCTGTCTCCCTTGAAGTTTACGCTCTTTGTGCAGTCGATTGCGTTATCGTAGTCGAAAGCAAAGGGATATGTTTCGCCGTTTATGTTGGGTTCTGCGCCGTAGTATCCGCCCTCACCGAACAGCGTATCGGATCTGAGCTGAGTATACGTGACGTCGCCCGGCACATATTCTTCGAGTGCGTTCATGGCGTTATTGAGCGCCGCAACGGCATTGTCTATTGCTTTCTGTGTGTAATTCTCTGTGTTTGCGTATATTTTGTTTGCATTTTCGAGAGCCTTGTCAAATGCGAGATACGAGCTTTGAGTACAGGTTTCCTCTGCCGCCTGAATTTCCGCGGTCTTTGCGAGGGCAACCTTAAGAGACGCCGTATTTGCCGGGACTACGTTTGAAAACGCGGTGTTTGCAAGCTTTATAACGTCGCTGTCGGTCGGAGCGTCGGAATTTTTGAACGGGCGTATGCTGTAACTCCATGTGTGCTTTCCGCCGGGTATCTTATACTGTTCGAGCGTGTCATAGAAGCACGAACCGCTGCCTACGCCCTCAACCTTGTAGTCGATATTGAGAACCGTGCTGTCAAGCTTTGTACACTGATAGAGATGCCTTATCTTGTTTATGCCTTCGGGCAGATAATGCGACGCGCTTACGGAAAGCGTATTGCCCTCTCCGGCAAATATAATTCCGTATTCCTTATCCGCGCCGTTTATTACGGCATATCTTACGTCGGTACGGTTTCCGTTGTCGTTGGGTCTTATGTAATCGACAAGCATATCGTCAACCGTCGTTGTGTAAAATCCTATATCTGCCGCTCTGTTTCTGTCGCTGTAATTTTCGAACGGGCCTCTGCCGAAATACGACAGCGTATCGTAGCCCTTGTCAAGTACAAGCAGCGAGCCGAGTTTGGGAGGATATTTTACTCCGGCATTGAACGAGAAATCTATCTTTATCTCGCCCGAACCGAGAATGTAATATGTAAGGTCAAGCGATGAGCTTACCGACGGATATTCGAGAGTTGTGCTGACCTTAACGCCCTTTGTCTTGCCGCCGTATTCAAGCGCGGAGAATTCAAAGGCGCTTGCCTTTACGGACTCTCTGTCGATATTATATCTGAAAGTTTCGGCGTCGGCTATCTTATGAATATCGTTGTCGATATATGCTCTGTAAAAGTTGGGGGAAAGCGCGCCGTCAAGCACTTCGTTTCCGCCGAGCTTATACGAAACAATTCGTCCGGTCGCCTTATCGAGAGCAACGTCAAAGTTTTCGCCGTTTATAATAAGCTGAGACGAGCTTTCCTTGAATGTTACGTTACTGATGTCCGAAGCAGCCTTGCCCGGCAGGGAATCCGCGTCGGTCGGAAGTGCGAACTGTGCTCTTGCGTGTTCGGTAATGGTTTCGTTTATGCTTGTTTCGGAGAATTTTCCGAGTGATCTGTATGCGTCAATGTTAAGGAAATACTCGCAGCCGTCCTTGTTTTCGGGATAGGTGTAGGGTATTGTCACAACAGCGGTCTTTCCGGGAAGAATAGACTGCGTATCAAGTGTTCCGCTCTGAACAACGCTGCCGTTTTCGGTAATATTCCATGCAAAGGTATATTCCGACGCGCTTACGGCGATATTCTCGTTTTCAACGCTTATTTTTCCGGCAGCCAGATCATCAGCCTCAAAGAGCAGATTCTGCTGAACTCTTTCAACTTCCTCTATTTCGGGCTGGAGAGTTCCGTCGGCGCTTATAATACCGTTTGCGCAGAAGTTTCCGTCGTTGGGTTTATCTCCAAAGTCTCCGCCGTAGCCGATATATCTGTCGCCGGTCTTAGGATCTGTCGTCCACACGCCCTGATCGACAAAGTCCCAGATAAATCCGCCCTGAAGCTGATCGTTTGAACGGAAGAAGTCCCAGTAGTCTCCCAAAGAACCGAGGGAGTTGCCCATTGCGTGGTCATATTCGCAAAGAATATACGGCATTCCCTTTATGTAGGGCGTATACGGCGAAACGTTGGCAAGCTCGTTTTTTAACCACTTCTGCATTGTGTCGATATGTACGTACATACCGCTCTTTATATCGACTCCGCCCTTGTCTTCGGGTATATCGAAGTTTCTGAGAGTTGTTCCGCTTGTTCCGATTACGGCGTTGAACGGCTCATACTGAACGGGTCTTGTAGGATCGAGCTTATGGAGATAATCTCCCATTCTGTAAAGAATACCGTTTCCGTCCGCACCGAGACCGGATTCGTTTCCGTAAGACCATATAATAACGCTGGCATGGTTTCTGTCGCGGTATACCATGCTGTCGCTTCTGTCAATTACGCTTGTCTCAAACTCGCTTGTTATAAGAGAACTTCCGTACATTCCGCTGGCTTCCTGGTTTGCCTCGTCCATTACGTAAAGTCCGTATTTATCGCAGAGATAGTACAGGTAAGGGTTGTGCGGATAGTGCGACATACGGAGCGCGTTGATATTGTGCTGCTTCATTAAAAGCACATATTTTTCAAGCGTCGCATAGTCAACGGCATATCCTGCGTCAGCCGAAAAGTCCTGGCTGTTTACGCCTTTTATGTATAACGACTTGCCGTTAAGTCTTACGTTATCAAAGAACCAGTCGGTGTCCTGCGTTCCGGTACACTCTGCGGCAGTAACGAGAGTTCCGTCTGCAAGCTTGCGGTAGGTTATCTTTCTGAAACCTATGCGGTAGGAGTCGTAAGATACGGCTTTTCCCTCGCTGTCGGAAAGAGTTATGACCATTGTGTAGAGGTTAGGCGTTTCAGCAGTCCAGATCTTGGGTGACGAAACGGGAATTTCAAATTTTATCTCGTTTTCGCCGTTTGCGCCTATTGTTCCTGCGTCGGAGGAGTTTCCGGCAAGCGTCATAAGACCTGTTTCATCATCGTAAAGCGAAACCGTTACCTTATATCCCGAAACGTCTGCGGCATTGTAGTTATGCACATATGCGCTGACTTTCATTGTAGAATCGGTGAAAGTCTTGTCAAAATCGGTAACTGCCGAGAAATCTCTCAGTCTTACGTTATCGGTGCAGTAAAGGTAAACGTCTCTCGTGATACCCGAAAGGCTGAAACCGTCCTGATCTTCGAGCCATGAACCGTCGCTCCATCTTATAACCTTTGCGGCGAGCATGTTAGTCCCGCCCGGAATTACATAATTCGTAAGATCAAATTCCTTTGCGGTATGCGTATCCTCGGAATATCCGACAGCCTTGCCGTTTACCCAGAGGTACATTGCGCTGCCGACGCCCTCAAAGTTTATGTATACGCGCTTGTCCGACCACTCTGCCGGAACTTCAAACTCATGTCTGTAAAGTCCGACGGGGTTATATACGGTCGGCGCTAAAGGAGCCTCTGCCGCAGGATTGCCCTTGGCGTCGCCGCTCCAGACCATTGTAGTGTTGGTGTAGCGTATGTCGTCGTAGCGGTTTCCGTTTTCATCGTTCTGAAGCTGCCATACCGACGGCACATCTATCGAGTTCCACGCCGAATCGTTGTAATCCGCAGTATAGAACTTGTTTACGGTATCGTCCGCTTTGAAAAGCTCGTTGTTGTTTCTGAACGCAAATTTCCACTTTGTTCCGGAAATCTTCATGTAGTACGGCGAAAGCGTCTTGTCGTAATCCTTTGCCGCTTTTACCGCGTTTTCCGCGCTGTCATAGGGTATGCTGTCCGCACGCGCCTTTTCGCGGTTTATCTGATAGATATGTGCGTTGTGTACGGCATCGTCGCCTTCTCCGGTAACTTTGCCCGTCCACTCTTCGTCTGTAAATACGGGTTCCGAAACCGTATCCCCGTCCGAATAAAGTTCGGTCACGGTAATGCCCTGTTCAGACGCGTCCTCAACCGCAACGGCAGACGGTGCGGCATAGACAAAGCCCTGCAAAACAGTCATAACCGAAAGCAGACCTGCAAGTGCTTTTTTCATTTGCTTTTCTCCTTTGCATAAAAAATAGTTTTTTGTTTTCAAACGGCAAAGTCTTTATACTGCCACATATTTTCACCGTTATAATTTATTTTAATTCTATATCATTATTTACACAAAATAAATAGACAAAGCGTACAAGTTTATGTTATAATCGTACTATAAATAGTCAACGGAGGAAAACAAAAATGCAGCGCGCAACGCTTGTCGGATTTGCAGCAGAACAAACGAATCCGGATAAACTGCCTGAAAAAGGACTTATCGGAATTCATATTTTGCACTTTATACATAAAGGCAGCGGATATTTCAACGGGAAACTGCTGACGGCAGGATATGGATTTTTGATACAATACGCGGATTTTTACGAATATTACCCGAACCCGGACGATCCGTGGGAATATGCGTGGATCTCCTTCAGTGACGACGAGATGCTCGTCACACTCAAACGCCTTATTGACTTTGACGAACACAGGGTTTTTAAATATGACCTTTCCATCGAATATTTCGACGTAATAAAGCGCGCGTCCATCGAGCTTGGCCTGCGGCGCTATCATCAGGCAAACGGTTCATACATGGGAACATCCCTTTACTACCATCTGCTTGCTCTGCTCAACGACGATCCGTACAGAAAACCCCTGTACCGGCAGAACCGCCCGTCTTTGCGCGAAAAACACGTGTCCGACGTAAAAAGGCTTGTGTCCTCAGGCTATGCGAACCCCGACTTCTGCGTAACGACCGTTTCGGAAAATCTGCATCTGAGCCGTGCGTATATGCGCAATCTTTTCAGTATGTATGAGAGCTGTTCGGTTCAGGAATACATCATACGCGTAAGAATAGCGCACGCAAAGGACTTTCTTTTGAGAACCGAGTCTTCCATCGGTATTATCGCAAGTTCCGTCGGTTACAACGACCAGCTCCAGTTTTCAAAAATATTCAAGAAATACTGCGGAATGTCTCCGAAGCAGTACCGCGATTCTCTGAAAGAATCAAACCGCGTGGAGGTATAACGGCACGCAAACAAAAAAGCTTAGTACAATGTCTTTTTGGCACGTACTAAGCTGATTTTTTATTGATTTTTAAGATACGGACTTCAGTCTTCCGCGGTTTCGTCGAGAACAGGTATGTTTTTTGCAAGCTCCTTTACTCTGCGGTGTCCCGGCACAAAACTCTCAAGCAAAGCATGGAATTTCGGGCCGTGGTTTTTATATCTTATGTGGCAAAGCTCGTGGTATATCACATAATCTATAAACTGTTCGGGATAGCGCATGAGAAATAAGCTGTAACATATTCCGTTATCCGCGCCGCAGCTGCCGAAACGCTTTTTTGCGCTTGTGATTTTGACGGACTTGGGATAAAGCCCGGCATGCCGCGACAGCTCCTTTGTCCTTGCGGGGAGATATTCTGCGGCTTTTTGATAAAGTTTCGCAATTTCTTCCGATGTAAGCTTTCTTGCAGAGGCGCCCGTGCGTTCATGGAGTTTTTGCATATGCGATTCTATCCATTTGCGCTTTTGCTCTACGGTGCGCCTGATATATCCGTCCGAAACTCCGAACGGCGCGCGTACAATTACTCCCTCTTTGGGATTTATCTCTATCGCGAGCGTCTTTCTTGATGAGCGTATTACCTTATATTCCGAATATTCCGAAACGCTCATGATTTCTTTATCATTTTAAGTCTTGAGAACTCTTCTCTTTCCTTTTCGTCGAGAGCCTCGCTCATAAGCTTTATTTTCTCGGTAAGCTTCGGTATCTGCACGTTGCCGAGTGCGTTTGCACGCTTCTGCGTCTTTTTTATCGCGTCGGCAAGACGGCATATATCCGCCTGAAGTGCGGCAAGCGACGCGGTGAGCTTTTTTGCCTCGTTGAAATATTTGTACGCCTCGTCCATGTAGCCGTTTGTGTCGATAAGTCCGAAATATGCATAATTTTCCGGTTCTTTACATTCAATGGACGGCAGACTCATACCCATTACGCTTTTTGACGAAAACTCAAGGCTGTCGTCAACCGGCACTCTGTTTGCAAAAGATCCGCACCGTCCCATGGTAAGGCTTGCCATTCTGAGAGCCTCATACGCCTTTTTATACGCCTCGGCGCATTTGCCTTTTATGTCCTTTGCACCGTCGGTATACTGCATAAGCTCGCGTATAAGTATATTCTTTTTTCTGTCAAGCAGCTCATATCCGAGCTTTGCAAGCTTTAACGACTTCTGCGCAGCCATAAGATTGCTTTTCGTCGGCACATTGCCCGCCATGAGAATTCCTCCTTTGCGGCTTTTTTACTGTATTTTTCAGTTGTTGCCCTTATATCTCTCGTCGAGAGTCTTATCGTCAACTCTGTCGAGCATTCTTCTGGGCATCATCGAGAGCAGCTCCCAGCCGAGATCCAGCGTCTGCTCGATGCTTCTGTCCTCGTCAAAGCCCTGATTTACAAAACGGTTCTCAAACTCGCGTCCGAACTTCATTATAAGCTTGTCGTCGTCCGAAAGCTCGTCTTCGCCTATTACCGACGCAAGCGAACGCGCGTCCTGAACCTTGAAATAGCTTGCCATTATCTGATTCGCAAGAGCCGCGTGATCCGAACGCGTAAGATTTGCGTTTATACAGTCTTTCATAAGACGCGACAGCGACGGAAGCACGTTTACCGGCGGATATATTCCCTTGCCGTCGATAGCCCTGTCAAGAACTATCTGTCCCTCCGTTATATATCCGGTAAGGTCGGGGATTGGGTGCGTTATATCGTCGTTCGGCATTGTAAGAATAGGTATCTGCGTAACGGAACCCTCTCTGCCCTCTATCATGCCGGCTCTTTCGTAGATACCTGCAAGATCGCTGTAAAGGTATCCCGGGAATCCCTTACGTCCGGGAATATCGCCTTTTGAGGAGCTGAACTCACGCAGAGCCTCGGCATACGCCGTCATATCCGTGAGAATTACGAGTATGTTCATTCCAAGCTCAAACGCAAGGTATTCTGCAGCCGTAAGCGCGCATTTCGGGGTAATTATACGTTCGATGATAGGATCGTTTGAAAGGTTTAAGAACATTACGACCTTATCCATTACGTTGGCGTTTTCAAACTGAGTCCTGAAATACTGTGCGACGTCGTTCTTTACGCCCATTGCGGCAAAAACTATCGCAAATTCGGAATTATCCGCGACCTTTGCCTGCTTTACTATCTGAGCCGCAAGCTCGTTATGCTTCATGCCGTAGCCCGAAAATATCGGAAGCTTCTGACCGCGCACAAGCGTTGCAAGCGCATCTATCGTGGAAATACCCGTCTGAATAAAGTTTTTCGGATATTCGCGCGAAACCGGGTTTATCGGCGCGCCGTTTACGTCGCGCACCTTTTTGCCGTAGATCTCGCCGAGACCGTCTTTCGGACGTCCCAGACCGTCAAAGGTTCTGCCGAGAATATCGGGAGAAAGAGTAAGCTCTATCGGGCGTTTTCCAAAAGTTACGCTTGAGTTTGAAAGCGACATTCCGCGCGTGCCGTCAAATACCTGAACCGTTACTTTTCCGCCCTCAATCTTTACGACACGTCCCGTTCTGATACTTCCGTCGTCAAGATGAAAGTAAGCGATCTCGTCAAAGGAGGCTTCGTCAGCACCCTCGACCGTTACAAGAGAGCCGTTTATTCCCGAAAGCGAATTATGTCTTATAATCATTATCTTGCAGCCCCCTGTCCTTTTATAAGAGCCTCGGTATCGGCGTCCATACCGGCAATATATTTATCTATCAGCGACAGATCGTCGTTCAGAACGTCGTATTTCATCTTTATAAGCTTTTCCGAATATCCGAGATTTACCGCAGCCGACAGCGAAACGCCCGCAGAGATGACAGTTTTAAGTCTTTCGTGATAGTGGAGTATAGCCTCCATCATTTTAAGTTCCTTTTGCAGAGAAACATAGGTATCTGTCGGGTTATATACCTCCTGCTGCAAAAATCCGAGTCTTATAACGCGTGCCGTTTCGATAGTAAGCTTCTGATCTTCGGGAAGAACGTCCGCGCCGATAAGCTTTACTATTTCCATAAGTCTGTTTTCTTCAAGCAGCAGCGCGCGTATTTCGTCGCGGCATTTTATAAAGCTCTCGCCTGCGTTTTTGAGATACCAGCCTTCGAGGTCCGCGGTATATTCGCTGTAAGAATCTATCCAGTTTATAGCCGGAAAGTGTCTTGCATACGCAAGGTTTTTATCGAGCGCCCAGAAACAGCGGATAAAACGCTTTGTATTCTGGGTTACGGGTTCGGAAAAGTCCGAGCCTTGCGGAGAAACCGCGCCTATTATCGAAACAGAGCCTTTTTTGCCCGACAGCGTTTCGACTATACCGCTTCTTTCATAGAATTCCGCAAGTCTTGAGGGCAGATACGCCGGGAATCCCTCGTCGCCGGGCATTTCTTCAAGTCTGCCCGATATTTCTCTGAGCGCCTCAGCCCAGCGCGACGTAGAATCCGCCATTATCGCGGTATCGTATCCCATGTCTCTGTAATATTCCGCAAGCGTTATACCCGTATAGACCGACGCTTCTCTCGCCGCAACCGGCATATTCGAGGTGTTGGCTATAAGTACGGTTCTGCCGAGCAGCAGTTTGCCCGTTCTCGGGTCTGTAAGCCCCGAAAACTCCTGAAGAACCTGCGTCATCTCGTTTCCGCGCTCTCCGCAGCCGACATAAACGATTATATCCGCGTCGCACCATCTTGCGAGCTGATGCTGAGTTGTGGTCTTACCCGTTCCGAAACCGCCCGGTATTGCCGCCGCGCCGCCCTTTGCAAGCGGAAACAGGGTATCTATCGAACGCTGTCCCGTAAAGAGAGGTTCGTCGGGCGAAAGTCTTTTCTTTATCGGACGCGGAGTTCTTATGGGCCAGCGCTGTTTAAGCGTAAGCGTCGTTATGTTTCCGCCGTCGTCCGTGATCTCGGCTATTTTATCATCAACCTTGTATTTTCCGTCGGGGCTTACAAACGTCACCTTACCGCCCTTTGACAGCGGAGAAAGCATACATCTGTGCTCGACGCTCTCGGTTTCGGGAACCGTCGCGTATATCTGTCCCGGTTCAAGAACGTCTCCGGTCTTTACTGTAACGTGAACGTCCCAGAGTTTTTCGTCATTAAGCGCCGGGGCACTCGAACCTCTGCCGATAAAAGCTCCGTCTTTAAGGCTGAGATCTTTCAGCGGACGCTGAATTCCGTCGTAAATACCGCCGATTATGCCGGGGCCGAGCATTACGCTCATGGAAAGTCCCGTACCTTCGACAGGCTCTCCCGCTTTAAGCGAAGTCGTTTCCTCATAGACCTGTATGGTCGTAACGTTATCGTCAACTCTTATGACTTCGCCGACAAGTCTTTGGTTTCCGACATACACGGTTTCAAGCATACCGAGATCCGTTCTGCCCTTTACCGTAACGACAGGACCGTTTATGCCGTATATTTTATTCTGGTTATTTTCCATGCCTATTCTTTCCTCCCGGATTGAAACACTTTAAAACTGTGCTGCGAAATCTCAGAAATCAAAGCCGCACTGTCTTATATATTCGTCCGCACATTCGTCAAATCTTGCGTCAAGGGTTTCGTCCGCAGTTACGGACTTTTCGGGATAATCCGCCTTAAAGCCGCCGAGCTTTATAGAAGGATCCGCCGCGGTCTTATCCGTGCCGAGTATCTTGCCGAGCATTTCGGCGTACTGCATATCGTTCTCACTCAGCATAAGGGTACAGCCGCCGCCGAACTTTTCGCTGACTTTCTTTGCGTGCGAACAGAGAAATTCAATATATCCTGCGCTCTTTGTAAATTCCGCAACCAGCTCTCCCGTTCTTTTAAGAACGCTGTCTGCGGTATCTTTCTTAATCTGTTCGATACTGCTTTTACGTCCGGCGGAAATTATGCTGCATTCGCGGTTTGCACTGCTTTTAAGTTCTGCAAGCTCTCTTTCGGTTCTCTGTGCGCTTTCCGAAAGTATCTTTTCGCGCAGAGACGACAAACGTCCCTCGTTATATTCGTCCGCCTTACGGACAATGCTGTTTTCTTCTTTTTTTGCTTCGTTGCGAATGCCGTTTATAAGGGTCTCAACACTTTTTGAAATATCGGACACTGCAAAAACCTCCGTGTCAATTATTTTTACGTTACAGCAACGCTATTCCGACGGTATTCTTAATATACTCCTCAAGAGACGAGCCGAGTTCGGACGGGTCTTTTGAATCGGGTATCTCGCAAAGCACCGGCCTTGAAAGTCCGTTTACGTACTGCGTTTTTTCGGGGCACATTTTACTGATACCCGGAGTGACGAGCAGCACGCACACGTCCTCGTCTGCAACGGCAGCGTCTATTGCGGCAGCCGCGTCGGCAGCGTTTTTGACGAGAGTTCCCTCAACTCCTGCGAATCTCAGTCCCACTCTTGCGTCAACGTCGTCCGTAACAAGAAACATCTTCATAATTAATCAGACCTTCTGGAGGATAAGTATCGAGATAACGACGCCGTAAAGCGCTATTGACTCACCGAGTGCAACGAAGATAATTGATTTACCGAAGCTTTTAGGATCTTCGCTTGTAGCCGCGATAGCCGCAGGAGCGCCTGCTGCAACGGCAAGACCGCCGCCTATACCTGCAAGACCGGTAACGAGAGCAGCCGCGAGAAGTCCGAGACCTTTTGACATACCGTTATCGGTTTCTGTCTGTGCGGTTTCATCGACCGGCTCTGTTTCGGATGCGTTTTCTGCAAATACGCCGACCGAGAGAACGGCAACGAGTGCGACAAGCACTGCAAAGGTTACGAAGTTTACGCGGCTTGCGCGCTTAGGGGAATTACCGGAAAGATTTTTCTTTACGGCTACGAACACTGTTACCGCGAGAGCGGTGGGAATTACGAGGAGAAGTGACTGAAGTACTGATGTAAGCATTGGGATTTTCCTTTCTTTTTCTAATTTTGATTATTATTTATAAAATGTGAATTTTTCTTCAAAGTGCGACTTTATATTTGCACTTTTCGGCGGCGAAAAGTGGTCGAAAAGTCCCCTGCGAGTATAAACCGTTCAAGGGACTACTCGCCTCTTGACAATCCCCCGACGGGAGGATTTCACTCTAAAGAGCGTAAATGCCCTAAATATGGACTTCGCACCTCAATTATCTTTACAAGCGCGACCGCCTTGCTACTACGGTACGTCCATGTAACTTACGGCAAAATCGCCGCGCGACCGGCGCGCGGATATGGGGTTCTGTACGAAGTTCCGGTTTTTTCGGCGCAAGTGTTATTTTTCTATATAGTTATGCAGTCAACAGAGCCAACTTTTCTGCCCAGCTTGCCTTCGGCAAGATAACTTTTACAAATGTTAGTTTTATGTTTGGGTGGTGCGAAGTAAAAAACACTGCAAATGTTTCGTCTGTGCAAAGTGAAATTTTTACTTTATTTCGCTGTTGCAAAGGGGTTTCACTTTCCAAAGCAGCCATTAGCACATAGTTTCCATAGCTTGCTTCGGCACCTGTTCAGATTTGAGTTCGCAGTCCTGCTGTTCGACTGCGAACGGTACAGGCTGGCGGCAGGTAGTATCCCATAGCCCTTTTCTTATTTAGGGGCTGCTGTTTTCTTTGCAGCTTTCTTTTTAAAAAGAAAGCGCGTACCCCTCCGGTGCATTAACTAACTTAACTAACTTAACTAACTTTTTTGCGTGCCTTGGCAGGTTTAAAGGGATTGCCGTCGCCGATATAGAAGCGGCTGAACATTTCGTAATATTCAAGACGGAGAGCCTGGATACCTGTAAGGAGTCCTTCAAGAGCGATAACGAGGACATTACCGAGGACAATAACCACGGGATTTTCATTAGCGCCTGCGAGAGAGAACACAACCATCATCATACCGGCGTGAACGAGAACGAACGCTCCGACACGCAGGAACGAAACCGTATTACTCATATAAGAGAGGATATACTCAAGAAGTTCAAACACATTCTGGAGCACGAAGTCCATAATACTTTCGGGCTTTTCAAAATGATGTCTGTCTATAAGTTCAATCGGGATCTCCTTAAAGACAAGCAATACCGCGCATACTGCGATAAGCGCCGCCGCGATTCCGGACGGTATGGGAGCCGGGCCGTTCATAAAACCGCTTGCAAGGCTTACGCCGCAGACATAAAGCACAAGTCCGACGGCGCCGTTCTGGCTGAACAGAGCCTCTCCGAAGCATTTACGCTTGATACAGCCGGCTATATTCATGAGAATTGCCGCTGCGACAAGTCCTATACCTATCGCTATTGCTACAAGCAGCACAAAGTTTACGCTTTCCATAACCTCAACGGGTTTTCCGCTCATTCCGAGTCTGTGATAGACCGGATCGAGTGCGTGCTCAAATCCGAACACCGAACCGAACACAAATCCGAAGCACATTGAGGAAATTCCGCACGGAACAAGTATCTTTCCGAGTTCCATTCCTTTAAGTTTCCACATAAGATACCCGACAACCGCAAGCACAAATCCCTGTCCGAGATCGCCGAACATCATTCCGAACAGCACCGTATACGTTACCGCAACGAACGCCGTTATATCAAGATCGTAATACGACGGAGTGCCGTACATATTTACATAGAACTTATACGGATTTATAAGGAACGCAACGTGCTTTGCAAGTCCCGTTATTCTTACCGGAGGCTTTACCTTCATTGAAATATCGGGGTCGCTGAACTCCATATCAAGTCCCGGCGCCGTCTTTTCAAGGCTTTCCTTAAAGTCCTTTTCGTGCTTTTTCGGAACCCAGCCGACAAGGAAGAAATATTCGTCGTTGTGGTAGCACATCGCTTTAAGATCGCTCTTTGCGCCGTCGAAAGCAAGCTTTGTGTAATACTGATTTATGTGCTCCTCTTCGTCACGGCAAAGCGCCTTGATCTTTACGTCAAGCTCCTCTATCTGTGCGTTTACGACTTTTATGTTGTCCTCAAGACCGTTCAGTATCTCGTCGATCGTACCGGTTACGTCGTTTCCGATTATCTTTTCAAACAAAAGCGACGCGAAAAGTCCGTCAACCTCGTCCGCGTGCTGTTTCGGCGCAAAATACACGCCCCAGCATTCGTCGTTCGTAAACGTACAAGGGAAAAACATTATATACGGATGCTTTTTTACGAAATCCGAGGTTTCCGCATCGTTCTGCACACCGTTTTTGCCGTCGTTTGCGACAAGTCCCATGGACACAAGACGTGAGTATGAAGATTTCGGCATATGTCCGAATCGCGGACTTATATATCTGCATTCGTTTATCTCTCCGAAATCGACGTCGAGTCCCTTGAAGTGCGAATACTTTTCAATACCGTCGAGACAGATCTTTTTCTGCTCGTCAAGCGACGTTTTTTCCGCGGCAAGCGCCGCAAGCTTTTCCGAAATCGACGTAAAATATCCGTCGTCAAGCGGAACGTTGTTCATAAACTCGTGGTACTCGCTTCTGTGCTTGAGTTTCAGCTTCATTCCGGCAGTTTTGGCAAAGCTCTCAAGCTCGCTCATTTTCTGCCCTGCCGTGTTTTCCTCTTTGAAAGGAACAAGTCCCATAGTCGAGGAATAAAAGCTCTGCGCCTGTTCGGGCTGAAGCATTGCGGTCATGCATATGTCGGAAAGCACCTTGTCAAGTACGTCAAGCTTACCGTCTATACGCACAAGCCGCATTTTTTCAATAGCCATCGGCTCTCTACTCCTTTATCAGCAAATTCTGCGCCGTTTCGGGTGCAAGTCCGTAAGAAATGCTCTCCGCAACGGTTGATATGTCCATACATTCTATTCTTAACAGCTCGTCATAGCAGATCGCGCACACAACGGGATTCTGCGATCTTGCAAGCCTCTTTTCGCACGCACGGTACAGCACGCGCTTTTCCACGTTGTCGCGCCCCGCCATGCCTTCAAACAGCTTTGCCTGCTTTGTATGGGAAAGCAGCGTTACGTACTCCTTGAGGTTTTGTGCGCCGCGCATACTTTCAAGTGTCTTTTCGTCTATCGACGTCACGTGCGAATAAAAAACCTGCTTGTTCATTTCGGGATTGTCCGAATAAAACTTCTTTATCCTGTAAAGTCCCGACAGCGTGATTATATCCGAAAGCTCGCTCAGCAGCTCTTTTACCTCGGCGTATTCTTTCGTGCCGAGACACTTTGCAAACCTCTTGTCCGACTCGTCAAACACATACGCGTGCAGCGCGTTCTGCAAAGCGACGTATCCGCCCTCTTTCAGCGCATTTTCAACGACCGTTCTGTACGGCGTGCCCGAAAGCAGCGACACAAGTTCGTCAAGGTTCTTTGACTTTTCAAGTCCGTTTGCGTCAACCCCGACCTTGTTCAGCGCGCTCTGAGGAAGATACGCTATTTCGGGATCCACAAACAGCCTGTCGTCAATGTGCCTTACGCCGCTGAGTATTATGCGCACGTCGCGCCGCAGCGCAAAGTAAAAGTCGATACCGCTGCCGGATAATGCGCCGTATCTTAAAATGCTCTGCTCTTTTATCGGCACCATCTTTTTTATGAGCGCCTCAAAACGCGCTCTGTTGAAACTCTGCGAATAAGTGTTTTCAAAGACAGACGAATAAGACGTGCGCGTTTTTAAGTATACGCACAGTTCATTCAGCCCGTTAAGCGACATCATTTCGCCGAACTGAGATTTTGTCAGCCGCGACGCATTCATTGCCTTGCATTTTGCATAGAGCGCCGGTGACGACAGCGACGACACATTCAAAGCCCTTACCTCCGTCCTTTTTTGCATTTAATTGCCGTATGGCGGCATATCACTCCGAAAGCATTTTTTCAAAGATCGCCCTTGCCGCGCTTTCTCTGTTTTCGGCAAGATACTTTTCGGCGTTCTGCTTTGCCCCTGCTATACGCTTTTCGCTTTCTTCCCTTGCGTCGGCAATGCGCTTGTTCTGAACCTTTGCCTCGGCGTCGGAAGCAGCTTTTTCGTCGAGAGCGCATTTTGCACGGAGCTTATCTTTCTCCTCTTTAAAAGCAGAGCTGTCAGAATATGCTTTTTCCTTGGCTTTTTCGACGCTGTCGCGAGCCTTTCTGTCCGCCTCAACTATCGTTGCTATAAAGTCCTTCAAGCCGGATTTCACCACCGTTTTCTACATATTAAAATATATTCAGGAAAAAGTGAGTAAAAAAGTGAGCAATACAACAATCCTTATCAATTAAAGAAAAGCTCCATTGCCTGTAACCTAATTATTTACTTTTTTCCCTGAAACCGGTGCAATTATAGCACAGCGCTTTTATAACTTCAATAGCTTTGAAGAAAAATTAACAGTTACTTATTCAATTATCCGATGTATTATGATAAAATGTTCTAAAATCAACCGAAAAGAGGGTAAACATATGCTGTACACAAGAGCCGAAGCCGAGGAATTTATAAAAGAGAACGACGTAAAATTCATACGTCTTGCTTTCTGCGACGCATTCGGAGAGCTGAAAAACATATCCATTCAGCCGTGGGAGTTAGGTACGGCGTTCGACTGCGGAATACCCGTGGATTCCTCTAACATACGCGGTTTCGAGGACTGCGGATACCCGGATCTTTTCCTTGTTCCGGACGCGTCCACAATGTCTTTTCTGCCGTGGAGACCGTCGCAGGGACGCGTTGTGCGCTTTTTCTGCTCGATAAAAACGGCGGACGGAAAAGATTTTGAGCTTGATTCGAGAAAAATACTTTCCGACGCTTCAAAAAAACTGCTTGAAAACGGACTTGTGGCGTCGTTCGGCGCACAGTGCGAATTTTATCTTTTCAAGACCGACGAGGACGGAGAACCTACCGGAGTTCCGTTTGACAACGGTTCTTATCTCGATGTGGCTCCGGCTGACCGCGGAGAAAACATACGCCGCGAAATATGCTTAACGCTTGAAGAAATGGGCATAACACCCGAAACCTCGCATCACGAGGCAGGCCCCGGACAGAACGAAATAGATTTCAGATATTCCAACCCTCTTTCGGGTGCGGACAACGTGACGACGCTTAAATCCGTCGTAAAGACGGTTGCAAACAAGAACGGACTGTACGCCGATTTTTCTCCCAAGCCTCTGCCGAATCACCCCGGCAGCAGTTTTCAGATAACGGTATCGGTGCGCCGTGCGGACGGCGAGTTTGACGAAAAGCTTTTCGAGAGCTTTATGGCGGGCGTACTGCTGCACTCGCCCGAATGCACCCTGTTATTCAATCCTACGGGAGCGTCGTTTATGAGACTCGGACACATGAAAGCGCCGAAATTTGTAAGCTGGACGTCAAAAGACCGTTCTCAGCTCGTAAGGGTTCCGAAACTTCCCGAGGCAAGCGGTCACAAGCGTTTTGAGCTGCGTTCTCCCGATTGTATGTCAAATCCGTATCTTGCATATGCGCTTGTCATAAACGCAGGACTCGACGGCGTTAAAAACGGACTTTCGCTGCCCGAAGAAACGCCCGACAATCCGCATCTTCTGCCCGAAAACGCCGATTCTCCTCTCAAGAAGCTGCCCGACAGCCTTAAAAACGCCGCAAAGCTCTGCAATGAGAGCGAATTTGTCAAAAACAGCCTTCCCGACGGCATTATAAAAGCATATACGTCGCTTGCCGACAAAAACATTGCGGAAATAATGTAAAAACGCGGGAGGAACAACGCCTATGCTTTACGGAAAAGCGGTATTCTCCGTCCTTATCGTGTCCGGCTCCCAAAAGGGCACAGATTTCGTAACGGAAATACTCGACAGCAACATTTTTACTCCGATCTCCTGCGCAAAGGGCGGCGCCGAGGCGCGCAGAATGATGTCGGAATGCGAATACGATATTGTAATAATAAATACTCCCTTAACAGACGAATTCGGTCACGAACTCGCGCTTCACGCTGCGGAAAAGGCAAGCGGAACAATACTTCTCGTCAAGAACGAAATTTTCGACGAAGTATGCTCTCGCGTTGAGGACAGCGGTGTGCTGACTATCTCAAAGCCCGTATCAAGACAGCTTTTCTATCAGACCGCAAAGCTTATAATCGCGCAGAACGGCAGACTTGCAAACCTTGAGCGCGAAAACAGAAAGCTGCTTACAAAGCTTCAGGAGCAGACCGTCATCTCGCGCGCAAAGTGCGTGCTTATAGAGGTTCTTCATATGACGGAGTCGCAGGCTCACCACTACATCGAAAAGCAGTCCATGGACATGAGAACCACCAAAGCAGGCACCGCCGAAGACATTATCAGAACCTACTGCGGTTAAGCAAAGGCTTTTAAAAAGCTAAGAAATCTAAAACACAAGTTAAGATTAATATATACATTCCTCTCCGATATGCGTATTATAATATTGAACTGCGGTTCATATTACAAATTTCGGAGGACAGCAAAATGATAAAATTTGAAATACCCGGACACGAGCACAGCCTTCTTCCCGACGGTGCGGAATACACGCTTGCCTGGAGCGACGAATTCGACGGCGACACTCTTGACAGAACCAAGTGGGACTACCGCCTTTCAATGATGGGCAAAAGACACCCTGCATGGACGGACAAGGGCGTGACGCTTGACGGAAACAGCAATGCCGTATTTACCCTTATCGAAGAAAACGGTATGCCTGTAAGCTCTCAGCTTCAGACAGGCTACAACTTCATGGACGAACCCGTAGAAAAAACGACGTTCGGCGTTGACCATCTTCAGTGGAACATAGGAAAGCTCAAAAGAAATCTCTATACCCACAAATACGGCTATTACGAATGCCGCTGCCGTTTGCAGCAAAAGGACGGCTGGTGGAGCGCATTCTGGATACAGTCGCCCATTATAGGCGCGTCGCTCGATCCTGCCGACACCGGCGTTGAGGTAGATATAATGGAATCCTTTAAGCCCGGAGAGATAGTTGAACACAACGTATTTCACGGCGGCTACGGCAAAGACAACGCGAGAGATACCGCAAGCAAGCCGTCAACGCTCGACAAAACCGTATTTCACCGTTTCGGACTGCTGTTTGACGAAACCGGCTATACTTTCTACATTGACGGCAAAGAGGACGGCAAAGTTGCAAAGAACATCTCCGGTCACGACGAATTTATTCTCATAACCACCGAAGTATCCGGCTACCGTTCGGAAAACCATATGCCTGCCGAACAGGCGCGCGCTGCAGTAGGCGATACATTCCTTGTAGATTACGTCAGAGTGTTCGACATCAAAAAATAATACCACTTCAAAACCATGTTGGGAGGCAGCGCCTTTGAAACAGCTCATGAGTCTGTTTGAAACATATCCGCAGAAACTTACCGAATACACGCTTATGTGCGAAAGACTTAACAGACAAAAGCTCTGCGCATACATCGAACGTGAAAAAAGGCTCTGCGAAAGCCTTGCATGGCTCGGAAAGACCGTAAACATAACCATGGACAGACCGATAGGCACACGCCACCCCAAGCACCCCGAAATAATCTATCCAATAAATTACGGATACATTCCCGGAGTTATCGGCGGAGACGGCGAAGAACTTGACGTCTATCTTTACGGTGCGGACACACCGCTTAACACCGCCGTATGCACGGTTGCCGGCATTATACACAGGCTCGACGACAACGAGGACAAGTTGTTTGCAATTATCGGCAATACCGGGGAAAATATACCGACGGCAAAAGAGATGCGCGATATATGTCATTTTCAGGAGCAGTTCCATTCGTCGCAGATAATAAGATCTCGCGACAGGGCGGTATACGAAGGAGATAATTTTTCATGGCAAGATTAAGTCCCGGCGCGGAATTTACAAACATGGTAATGATACAGAACCCTCAAAACGGCGACGTTCTCGTACAGCGGCGCAGAATATCGTGGAAAGGCATTGCTTTTCCCGGAGGACATACCGAGGTCGGCGAGAGCTTTTACGATTCGGCTGTGCGCGAAATAAAAGAAGAAACGGGACTTGACGTAAAAAATCTCAAATGCTGCGGAATAGTACACTGGTGCAACACAAAGACCGGCATACGCTACATTGTTTTTCTGTACAGGACAAGCGACTATTCCGGCACCCTCATACCCGAAACTCCCGAGGGAGAAGTTTTCTGGACGTCGCTCCAAAGCCTTGAAACGCTCGAACTTTCCCCGAACATGGAAAAATATCTCGATATATTCACACAAAGCACTTTTACCGAGTTTTTCGGTTCTCACGACGGTGAACACGACCGCAAATGCACATATACCGGGTGCTGAAAACTCATTTACAACAAAAAAACATGACCGTTCGGACAGGGAAAACTTCAGCCGAACGGTATTTTTATGCCTTTTTCGCATTTTCGAGCATGAGAAAACCGTCCCGGATTTTACTCGCAGGACGGTTCCCCAAAAATTAAGAAGAGTGTGATTATGAAAACTGCTTTAAGCAGGATTCGATATTTCGATTGCCGCGGCTGTCAGTCAAACAGCTCGGTAACGCTTATAAGAGTATCGTTGTCTTCCTCTGTACCGCTTGCAAGCAGTATATCGGAGGAAAGCACCTTTATCTCTCGTATTTCGGGAGAAATGTAGTTCTTTTTCATGCTGTGTTCTCCTTATTTAAGAATTACGGCGTTAAGAGTGGATTCTTTTGCGGCACCGTAGAATACATCTCCGCTTTCGGTATACTTGATGTAAGGTCTTGCGACGATAACGTCATCTTCCATACCTTCGGGTATTCCCGTTACAACGCCGGTGAATACTATGTCGTCGGTGTTGGAGATAAATTTGTCTATCACTTTGCCGTCGGAGGTTTTGCCGAATGCGATTGCAGAAACAAAAGTCTTTCTTGTGCCGTTATCGAGTTTGAAAGTAAGCTCGTTATCGCCGAGAACGGTCTTTCTTGTAACTATCCAGCCGTATTCAACAGCCTGACCTCTCTGTTTTGCGGTAACGCTTGCTTTAAAGCGTATGCCGGAGTGAACTTTGCTGTAATCAATTTCGTCTGCGGTTTTGGGATCCAGATCCGTAACAATCGTAACTGCCGCGCTTGTTGTCTTGCCGTCAGCACTTACAAGCGACGGAATTTCAAATTCTTTCGCGTCTGACGCGAGTGTAAGGATAACGATGTTTCCGCTTATCTTTAGCGATGTTACGTTGCCGTCGAAATACTTGGTATAGTAAGCCTCGAGAGCCTTTGCGGTATCTTTATAGATTCCGTCGGGATATGTTACGGTTGCGCTTACCTTGCTGATGATAGTTACAGTAGGTGCGGCTGCCTCTGCAAGAGGCTTGTGATATATTCCGGCATATTTTGTGGAAATATATCTGCTGTTGTGATATATGTCCGGCCAGCCGTTTTTGATGTTTGTTGCATTATTTACAAGATCTTCCGTAAGCGTAAACGGAACGGTTATTTCGGTGAACCTGCCCTGATAATATCTTGCGCCGAAATTGAACGAGTCAACAAGGCTCTTTGTGCCGTCGTTATAACGCAGACCGAGAGTTGCATATCCGAGATCGGTGCCGTCTTTATTATCGTTATTGCCATCGTTTCTCAGATTTTCGATATATGTGTAGCTTCTGTCGCTGTACTTGTCGAAAGTCTTGAAATATGCGTTGGCTTTATTTTCAGCCTTAACATAGGTTCCGTCATCATCGGTTATAGCGGAAGAAGAGTTTACAGCGTCAAAGAACCAGTCCTTTATACCGTAAAGCGCGCTGTAATAATCCGCAACATCTCTTTCAATATTCACATCAGCGGCGGTATATGCCTTGGTAGCGGCTTTATTTGCAAGTTTGGGAAGATTTATCGCAGTGCAGGTGTCTGCTACGGTAATTTCTATTGTGCCTTCGCCGTTATTTTCCGTATAAACAGCCTTTGCAGCACCGTTTCCGAAGAAAAGCGCGGGATATGCGCACAGTGCGTTTACGGTTGCCGCGTCAATCCCCTCTGCTGCGGTTACGGTTACTGTCGAGCCTTTTACATCATATGTATAATCTATGGCGTCGGCAGGCATAAAGTATATTCTGAAATTATCGAAAAATGTGTTTGTGAGGTAAGGAGTCTTAGTGAGATCGGCTCTTGAAACGGGAGTAAACGCTATGCCGCTTGCATTTGTGTACTCTCCGTCCGAACCTCCGGGTACCTGGAACACGTTTTCTCTCTTATACCACTTCGCCTTTGTCGCAAGTGTTGCAAGATTTGAAGATGTTGTGCCGGCAGCCTTTGAGCCGTTGTAAAGAGTATAACCCGTAACATTTACTATTGACGTTGAGGTAAGCGGCTGAAATTCGTCAACCGAGTAATAATATGTGCCGTTGGCAGTGCGCGGAGAGTTGAAATAAATATAGCTGTGAGGATAGTTGCCTGATTGATTGAATCCGATTCTCAGATATTTGTTTCCGAGCTTGTCGGTATTGATCGCACGGTTGCTGTTGGAAGCCGTATTAAAGCTTATGGTGACAAAGTCATTGTACTTTCCGCCGGGAGTTGAGTCAAGATTGTCAAAATCAAGATTGAGGAGCTGTGCGCCTCTTCTGAGAGTGATAAGGTCTGCAATCTCGACGCTCTTTACGGCATAAGAAGCCGTTGCGTCTGCATTTACAAGCGACGGAAGCGAAAGAGTTACAAGCTTTTCCTTTGCAGCCTCGGTAAGCTTAACGGTAAGAACGATTTCCGTGTCGCTTACGGCAGCGTTTGTAATGAATTCGCCGACAGTGCCGAAATACTTTTCGGGAGCCGCCTCTATTGCAGCCTTTGCGCTCGGTTCAACGCCCTCGGGAACGCTTATCGTAATCTTAGGAAGATTTACGTCAACGGTATATGAAAGAGTGGGAGCCGAGGGTTTCGCATAAAGTCCGAGATTGTCAACAAGAACCTCTGTTTTATCTGCGGGCGCCGAGGTAAGACGCGGAGAGAACATTACCTTTGTAACGGTCGTATCCTTGCCTCCGCTCCACGGAACATTTACGCTCGTATCGCGTGTGTACCAGCTGTCAACAGATTTCCAGAAAGACGTATAGTTGTATGTCTGGTTTGCACGTCCGGTCGGGCCGTAGAAAATGTGTCCCATATATGTATAGTCGGACGCATTGTCGTTTGACACGAACTGATCTGAATAAAGCGTAAAGGACTTTCCTTCGGCAGGGGTTGTGAGAACCGCTGCAAGGCCTGTCTGATCCTGAACGTATCCGGACGGAATCACAAGACGCACATAGTGGTTTCCTGTCGTTTCGTCGGTTTCTGCCAACGCGGAAATCTTATTGTTTCCGTTTAAAGCCCACGTTGCTTTACCGTCGGCAGTGGTCTTTCCGATTATGCTTTCGCCGTCGGTATATCCGTTTTCAAAGTCCTCAAAAAATACCTTTACACCGTAAAAAGGAGCGTTATAATCTATTTCTTCTTCGGAAAGTACAGCCTTATCCCCGGACGAAACCTCAAAAGCCCCCGTTTCTGCTATTTCCTCGCCCGTTTCGGTAACTTCAGCTGTCGGCGCAGCATATCCGACAGTCGAAAATACGGTAAGGGCAGCGAGAATGAACGCCAAAATCTTTTTCATGTTTTCGTGCTCTCCTTTTGTATAATATTTTTATTGATGTAACGGTCACATGAACGTGATAACGACACATTCCACCTTAATTATACTGTCTAAGAGCGAAAAATCAAGATATTCGGAAAAACTTCATCTTCGGTTTACTGCATATTTACACTAATTAAATATAATTTGTATTTATTTGTGATTTAGTTTTTCAAATAGTTATATAATTCAAAACGATTTTATGCATATCCGACAATTTTTGTTCTATATCGGCAGCCAATTTTAGTTGAGTTCGCGCACGGTCGAGGTTATGATGCGGTCTGTGAACCTTAAAATAAGTGTCTCCGTTAAGATGATCCGCAAGAAAACGAATTCCGCACTCGTAAGTCATAATAAGCGCGCTTTCGGGCAGAAGATCAATTTCCGCACGCGTTAAGCACTCCGCAGTCTCGGAAAGAAATCCTTTTGTAAAAGCTTCAAATTTATCGAGGTCAAACCATACTTTTGAGAGATCCGTTTCGTCCTCCGGCGCATTTGACGCGCCGAAACGCAGAGCGTCTCCGAAATCGTACAGCGCAGAACCGGGCATTACCGTGTCAAGGTCGATTACGCACAGCCCTTTGTCGGTCGTCTTGTCGAAAAGCACGTTGTTGAGCTTTGTGTCGTTGTGGGTCACGCGAAGAGGTATTTCGCCGGAGGCGATTTTGTCCGTGATGACGGGCGCGTACTTTGAAAGTCTTTTTGCTTCTTCAAGCTCGGCACCAACCTCGGACAGCCTGCCTGCGGCGTTGTTCTTTACCGCGTCGTTAAGCTGATTTACACGTTCGGTCGTGTTGTGGAAGTCCTTTATTGTTTCAAAAAGCGTATCTGCCGGATAACCGTCGAGCATTCTCTGGAATTTTCCGAAAGCCTTTGCCGCGCTGTAAAAGATCTCCGGCGTTTCGGCAGTTTCGTGCGTTACGGTGTCGGGAACATAAGTGTACATACGGAAACAGGCTCCGTCGGGCGTGCGGTAAAAGCTTTTCCCGTCCTCGGTCTTGATAACGGTCATGGTCTCACGCTTCGGATCTCCGCCGAGAGCCTTTATCTTGCGCGAAAGGAAAGACGTTACGCCGACAATGTTCTTCATAACCTCGTCGGGATTTTTGAAGATAGACGTGTTTATGCGCTGAAGAATAAACGCGGGATCCGTGCGGCATATGTAGGTGTCGTTGATGTGTCCGTTTCCGTAGGACTCAATGTCGGTATCTACTCTGAAATGCGAACATATTTCTCTGAGTGTGTATTCCATAATTCTCTTCCTCTTTACATAATATATTATAATTGGTTTTTACAGAATTTTGACGGCGGCATGCCGAACTGTTTGCTGAAAACTCTGCTGAAATAGAACTGATTTGAAAATCCGAGCGCGTCGCTTGTATCTTTAACCGATTTTCCGTCCGACAAAAGCTCCGCAGCCTTGTTCATCTTCATGCGTGTAAAATATTCTATAAGCCCTATTCCCGTGCAGCACTTAAAAAGCTTTTTGAGTTTCGACGGACTGATACAGCATTCTTTTGCAACGCCGTCAAGCGTGACAGTGCCGCAAAGATTGTTTTCGAGAACGGATATGATCGACGCAAACAGCCTTGAATCGGCGTCGTTGCGCGACGGAAGGCTCGCCTGTCTGCCGAGTCCCAGCAAAAACAGCTCAAGCCTGTTAAAATATTCCTGCGCGGTGTTTTTGTTTTTCACACCGCATATAATTCCGCCTTCATTCAGTTCAAACGCATTCCCGCCCGTGCGGATAAGTCCTTCAAGCACCGACATATTCTCGCGGTTTAAGCTCAGAGTTTTTTTCTCAAACTTCTTCATGCCCTCACCGTATGCCGCAAAGGACAGAATGTAGATATGCAGCTTTTGTCCGCCGAGAGAACGTATCTTGTGGAATTCCATAGGCTTATGAAATACCGTGTCCCCTGCCGAGAGAGTATACAGCCTGTCGTCGGCGGTTATTCCGGCATTACCGTCCGCGACGCAGACCATCTCCCAGAAGTCGTGGCTCTCGCCGTCAAAGCTGAAATTCTCGCCGCGCCATGCGTCAATAATGCTGACGGCGCCTTTTACGTCTATTTGCTTTTGAACTTCAAACAATGTGTAGTTATTTTCCATCTTGTACCTTATTATATATTTTTTCGGTTTAATTGTATATAAAATATTTTATCGGATACGGCGTGATTATATCACAAACAAAACGTTTTGTAAAGAGCGTACCCGAAAAAAATTAAAATTGATCCGAGATCTTTACCGCAGTGCAAATACGAAATGTCAAACAAAATGCCCCGGTTTTATCCGAGGCACGTTTGCGCCGGGTCTATCCGGCAAGAGGAGAGTAAGAATATAAGCGTCCGCGGCTGTAAACGCCGCGTTTTTGCGTTGATTTACGAGAACAGCACCGATGTATCTATGATGGTGTCGTTTTCGGTGCTTGACATGATAACGTCTGAAACGGCAAGCGCGGTTATGTCGATCGACGGTGAAATATACTTGTTTTTCATGACTGTTCCTCCGCTTTAATCTGCAACGTTGTTTACAAAGCTGTCAATGAGAGCCTTTTCGGCGTCTGAAAGCGAATTGTAGTGCTGAGTATCGTTCTTCACCGAAAGAGCAACGTCTCTCACGTTTCCGACCATGCTTTCGCCGTATACGTATGTTCCGTCGGATCTGAGCGCATAAGGACGCGCGACAAGGTTAAGGTCATACTTTCCGGCAGGTATTCCGGTAAGAACTCCGGTAAAGAGCGTTGCGGTGTTGTCGAGATAGCCCTTATTGTAAATGAAATTTGCCGAACCGTCAGACTTATATGCGGCTTTCCGGAGATACTTTACGTTCTCCAAGCCGATTTCAAGGTCGGACGCCGAAAGTCCCGCGTTCTGCAAGGTCTGTTCAAGCGCTACGACATATCCGAACTCGGTATATTCGGGAATATTTTCGTTAAGCACATACGCCTTGAATCTGAGACCGGAATTGTTTGAAGTAAGTCTTACTTCCTTTTCGTCAACCGATATGGGGTTATATGCTTTAAGATCGGCGGTAACACCTGCATATGACGCGGTCTTTGCGGCATTTACGAGAACGGGAAGAGTTATCTTCGACGCGCCGTCCGAAAGCGTAATTGTTACGGTCTTTGAGTCGCCCGATACGCTCAGAGCCGATACGGCGTCTCCGAAATAGCTCTTGTAGTAAAGCGAGAGCGCCTTTGCAGTCTCGGATTCTATTGCTTCGGAATATACTGCGTTCACGGTTTTACCCGATATGCTTACAGTCGGTTCAAGAGTTACGGCAGGTTTGTAATATACCGCAAGGTTGTCGAAATACATAGTCTGCGTACCTGTGCCGTCAATGAGCGTGGGCGCAAACTTAAAGCTGTCCACTTTCTTGTCTTTCGGCACGGTAAAGGTTGTAACCTGTGTAAACCATTCTCCGGGAATCTGGTTTTCGGGTTTTGAATTGTGCGGCAAAGCGTTTGCGTCGCCCGAATACTGTGTCATATGCTGAACGTAATCGACGTTTTCAAAAGCGTCGTTCGGCAGAAGCACGTCAGACATCATTGTAATCTGTGCGCCGGCTGCCATTGCGTCAAAATATCCGGTTTTGTTTACTCCGTACATTATAAAAGGAGCATTTGTGTTGCCTTTGAATGTGAACGCAAGATACTTTCCGTTTTCATCTGCAAGTATTTTCCTTGCGGAAAATCCCGAATATGCGTGCCATACGTTATTGTCGAGTTTCCAGTCGGAATCTTTCATTTCATAATCCGACGAAAATCTCTCGTAGTCCTCGCAGAAGGATTTTGCGCCGTAAAGCAGAGAATTGTAGTCCGCACTCGGAATTTCAACCGCCTTTTCATTATATGCGGCGCTCTTGTCGGCGTTTACAAGCGACGGAATTACAACTTCGGCAGCTCCGGAGTTTCCGTTCAGTGTGAGCGTCATGGTTTTTCCGTTTATTGCGCACGCGCTTACGGCATTTCCGAAATAACGCGACGGTGAATCGCAGAGCGCCTTTGCAGCCTCGGTTTCTATTCCTCCGGGCACGCTTACCGTCAGCGTCGGATAGTCAAGTACCGCGGTATACTCTGCACTTGCGGCAGGCTTGTAATAGACCGCAAGGTTATCTAAATATATTGTCTGAGTTCCGTTTTCCTTGAGCCACGGGCAGAACTTGAACTGCGAGATGCTGTCTCCGTCGGGCACGGTAAATGTCGTCACCTGTGTGAACCATTTGTCCGAAACCTGATTGTCGGGAGCTTTTGACGTATACGATGTCTGTCCGGCCGTCGCATAGTGCGCCATGTGCTGAACGAAGTTTATGTTTGCAAATGTATCGGACGGCATCATGATGTCCGACAGCATTGTAATCTCAGTGCCGGCTGTCATCGGCGCAAAATAATTGTTATTTGACGCATATGTTATAAGCGGATACTGGCTTGAACCGCTGAACACAGCCGCAAGATACTTTCCGTTTTCGTCCGCAAGTATTTTCCTGGAGGAAAATCCGGAATATGCGTGCCATACGTCGTCGTTCACTTTCCAGTCGGAACCTTTCATCTCATAATCCGCCGTAAATCTCTCATAATCCTCGCAGAACGACTTTACACCGTAAAGCGGAGCATTGTAGTCAATGCTTTCATAATTAAGACTCGCCTCTGTACGTGCGTCCGTCGCCGCAGTCTCGGCGCCGTAAATGTTCTCGTCCGCGCTTTCGGTGATCTGCGCAAACGGCGCCGCAAATACGTTTGCCGACATGACAGTCATTGCCGCAAGAATCATACATAACAGCTTTTTCATATTTCTGACCTCTCTGTAAAATTATTTTTGCAAACAGCGGCGGCAAATACTCCGAAAAATCCGTGTCGAAACGCTTATCCGCCCTCTTTACGCCTATATTATAAAATATTGCGTGCATTTTTTCAAGCAATTTTGTGCCGCTTTATCAATTATTAAAAAATTTATAAACATATTTTAGCACATTTTCAAAAATTTACGTCGGATTTTTGAACTAAAATCTGATTTTTGTACCTCGGCAAATTTCTACATACAAAATATCACAAAACTCCATGCAATATGCCGCTGCGCGGCACAGTGGAAATGTATGCGCGATATTTTGGCTCTGTTTAAAAAAAATACTTGAATTGAGGCGCTCCGTGTGGTAAAATGTATTATTATAGGCAAATGTTTTGTTTAAGGAGATTTTTATGGAAGAAAAGTGTGCCATACTTGACTGCGGCGGTCAGTATACAAAGGTCATAGACAGAAAAGTCAGAGAGCTTGGTGTAAAAAGCGAAATTTTCCCGATAGGCGTAAGCCCCGAAAAGCTGCGCGGTTTCGGCGGAATGATTCTTTCGGGAGGACCTTCAAGCGTTTGGGAAAAGGGCGCTCCTGAATACGATCCCGAAATATTCTCTCTCGGGATTCCGACTCTCGGCATATGCTACGGAATGCAGCTCATAAACGACTGTTTCGGCGGAAAAGTCGTTCCCAACTTCAAAACGGAGTACGGTCAGATCGAGATCAACATTGATACGTCCTGCCCACTGTTTGCAGGTCTTTCGAGCCGTGAAAAGGTACTCATGAGCCACGGAGACGCAGTTGAAAAGTTTGCCGACGGCTTTGTACAGGTTGCGGACACCGACGGAGTTACAGCCGGCATCTGGAACGCGGAGAAGAAAATCGCAGCCGTTCAGTTCCACCCCGAAGTCGATCCTACGGTACACGGCATTAAGATGCTTGAAAACTTCCTTCGCGGAATATGCTGCTTTAAGGAAAAATACGCCCTTGAGGACAGAATAGAAACATCGGTAAAAATGATACGTGAAAAAGTCGGAAACGGCAAGGTGATCGTACTTGTCAGCGGCGGCGTGGATTCGGCTGTTACGGCGGCTCTTCTCGTCAAGGCACTCAATCCCTCTCAGGTCTACGGCATACACATAGACCACGGCATGATGAGAAAGAACGAATCGGATCTCATATGCGCAAATCTTGCCGATCTCGGTCTTACTCAGATGAGAAGAATAAACGCCGAAGACGAATTCTTCAACACTCCTCTCGTAATTGACGGAGAGCAGTACAAACCTCTGTCGCAGACCTGCGAACCGGAGAAAAAGAGAGCTATAATCGGTCATATGTTCTTTGTCGTCACCGAAAAGGCGGCAAAAGAGCTTGATCTTGATTTTGATACGGCATTTCTCGGTCAGGGTACGCTTCGTCCCGACCTCATCGAAAGCGGAAACCCCGATGTTTCGGGCTATGCACACAAGATAAAGACGCATCACAACGACGTAGGCGTAATAAGAACGCTCAGAGATAAGGGTCATGTCATAGAAACCAACTGGGACTGGCACAAGGACGAGGTAAGACAGGTTGCGAGAATGCTCGGACTTGACGAAGCCATTGCTTCGCGTCAGCCTTTCCCCGGCCCGGGACTCGGCGTGCGCATACTCTGCACGGACAATTCCGGAAAAGATACGTCGCCGGAATACGCAGAGAAAAAACAGAGACTTGTATCGGCTGTCGAAAAAATATCGCCGGAATACAAGTGCGACCTTGCTCCCGTGCAGAGCGTAGGCGTTCAGGGCGACCACAGAAGTTACAAGAACATGACTGTTCTGTATTCGCAGAGCCAAAATCCGCTTGACACCGATATAGACAAGCTTTACAGCGCGGCAAAGAAGATACCGAATGAGCTTGAATTCATAAACCGCGTGACATATTGCCTTAACGAAAGCGCAGCCGGCGTGTCCGAGCTTAAATGCACGCCGACGCACATCTGCCACCAGACCGCAGAGCTTCTCCGCGAGATCGACGATATAACGACGCGCAATCTTATGAATAAAAACATAGCGCAGTGCTTTGCCGTACTCGTGCCGATAAGCGCGCATGAGGGCAAGAAATATTCGATTGCAATGCGTGCCGTGTGTACGTCCGACTTTATGACGGCGCAGTCCGCAGTTCCCGGCGTTGATTTTCCGCTTGAGGCGCTCAAAAAGGCGCGTGACGAAATAACCGAACGCTTCGGCAACGTGATCTCGCTCGTGCTCTATGATGTTACCGGTAAACCTCCGGCTACGGTGGAGTGGGAATGAATTCACACTCCTGAAAAAGCCCGTAAATAAAGGCTTTTCGCCGTTCTACTGTCCTTTGTGGCAACAAAATGGCAACATTATTTGAATTATCATAAGAATAAGCAAAGAGCTATCAGATTTTTTGAAAGTCTGATAGCTCTTTTTTCTTGCCAAATTTATGTTAATAATGCAAATGTTTTATACTGCTCATAAAGTTGATTGATATTCAAGTTTGCGATTTCAACGAGCGAATAATGCTGTTGTAGATGTTTAACAAACTCACAACCTAAATAATAGCCGACATCGCTGTGGCTTTTATAATTACACCAATCCCCGAAGAAATCTTGCGTGCTTATATTGTTGTCAATGCGGTTTAGATATTCCTGTTTAATTTCCAATTTATTGTCTGTACACCAAGTAAGCCAATCGTTCTTATTTTGATGGTAATAATTATTGTTTTGGCATAAAATCTGCTCACATACCATTGCAATTCCTTCCTGATACAGTTGAACCAATGATTCTTCACCTTTCGATTGAGTTTTCGGATGCAAAACTCCATAGGTTTTATGCCATATGTGACCAATTTCGTGAAAGATTAAAGCTTGCATATCTGCTTCATTTTGCCAATCTAACTCAATGATTTTTTCTATTCCAAGCAAAATAGTATTTCTTCCATCAAGTGCTGTTGCCCAACCTGCGCCGTTACATAATCCTAAATAAAGAATAATATCCAAGTCGATATCATTTTTAAAAAGTTTATTTATGTTGCTGTTAAGCTGATTTGTTACAGAAATAAAAGAAGTGTTTGTGCGAAGCGCCGCCTCCTTATTCAATAATACATTGTTAACTACAGGAAATATCACTTTATTAAAATCATACTCTTTTGCATCCTGTTCGCACTTTTTGCTTAATTCACAAGAAAACTCTTTTGTATATTTTCTCCAAGAATCCAGATTAAACATGTTGTTAGTGAAACAATTCTGTATTTTATCAAATGTATTAATTATTCTCATAAACTCAATCCTCCAAAATAAAAACAGTCCGATTTATATTTCTTTAAGACGATTTTTAAAAGCTTCTGTCATAACATCACTGAATTCTTGTGACGGGACTTTAACATAACCGGAATTTTCATCATATTTCGGGTAGTTGTAGCGCCACTTGTCATAGTCCTCCCGGTTGATTTCGCCATTACGATACTTTTCGGTTTGTTCCGCCCACGCAGTGAGCATTTCGGATAGCTCAGCCTTCCGGGGATCAACACGCAGGGAAACGCCGTTTTCTCCGGTTTCCACCGTCAAACCGTAGCGATCCTCCAAGGTGAACAGGGTGTGCATCAGGCCGAGATAGCTGTCAATGTCCGGTACGGACAGCGCCGGCGGAGAGACACCCAGCGCATCGGCAAGGCTATATTGACAGCCTTTATGGTGTGACTGACAGTGACAGGATATTCCCAATCAGCAAAAGCTATTTGCATCATGAAATGGATAGGGGTGCAAAAGCTGCCGGAGTGAAGCGTATACCAATACATTCAATTCGTCACAGCCACATAAGCTTGTTGATTGATTTAGGTTTTTCGGCTGTTGCGATAGCTGACCGAGTTGGCCACGAAAGCATAGACATAACATATAATTATGCTCATATGTTTCCGTCGGCACAGCTTGATATGGCTAATAAACTGAATTCAGAGAGGAGTGAGGATAATGGAGAAAACGCTTGATAATAAAGGTAGATGGCGGAATGTGATAATATCATTTCGGATGTCACCGCAGGAACGGGATAACTTGAATGCCAGAGTAAAGCTGTCAGGACTTACAAAACAGGACTACATAATCAAACGCCTGTCGGAGCGTGATGTGATAGTTCAGCCGAACACAAGAGTTTACAAGGCTTTAAGGAACCAAATGGCAGAAATTTTGGCAGAGTTAAAGCGAATAAATACCGGTGCTGACATCGACAGTGACTTGCTTGATATAATTCATATTACGATGCAAACCTACAACGGGTTGGCAGAAAAAGAAAAGTCCTGATGTATCGGCAAATACAAAAGGACTCGGAAAGTGTGGTAAAACACCTTCACAACAAAGATATTTTACCACACCTCCGGCAAATTTGCAATAGGAGGTGACAAAAAATGAGCAATTTAAAACTAATAAATATGCGTGATGTTGAAGTTGAGCCTATATGCTGGCTTTGGTATCCGTTTATTCCATACGGAAAAGTGACGATTATACAAGGTGATCCCGGTGAGGGAAAAACAACGCTTGTTATTCAGATTATTGCACGGCTCACCAAAGGTGAAAGCATAATTGATGAAGATAAAAGCCTGCCGATAACTACATAAACGGGAATGTGGCACATTCCCGTAAAAATAATTAAGAATGAGAGGATTGAATTATGAAAGACAGATTTATTGAAAACGGAATTGAGTATGTTCGATGCGGCGATTATTTTTTACCTGATTTTGAAATTCCGCAATGCGAATACGCAATCGGACAATTCGGCAGATTAAGAAAACAGTATCTGAAAACAAAAAAGCCGTGCCAGTACAGCACGCTTTTAATGACAGGAAAACTGTTTGAACATCTGCATGAAGTCGATAAACAGGCACAAGAAATTTTAGAGAAATTTATAAGGGCGGCAGAGAAAACTGCTTCCGACAAGGAGGCGCACCAAATGGAATGGGTTGAGCATATGAACAATGCTAAAGCCTCCGCAATGGAGATTATAAATGGAAATGTCAATAAAAGTGCGCGTAAACAAGTGCCCCAAATACTTGCTTGTAATTTTAAGTACCTCATGATTTTATCACTCATGTTATATACTCTCCCTGTTTTTTGACATACTGCCGCTTTATTTTGTCTTTAGAATTACACTTAACATTGCATATAAATTTAAGCGCAAAAAAGTCTTTATTTTACAAACTAATCATACATCATGGATAATTTTCTTTATTTCACAGGAATCCTCAGCTGTATAACTCTCCGTATATATTAATTCATCAATTTTTGAAAAACCTTTTAGGTTAATTACTTTACCGCGAACTTTTTTGGATACCAGGTTTTCTGCGGTTATTGTTTCTCCGGAAACCTCATCGCAATAAACAGTATAAACAGTCGGACGCTTAAATATAGATTTTCTTTTCGTTACGATGATATGCACTTGATTTGCATCTATTTTTGCACATTTGCAATCAGAACTGACGAAAGCGTCAAAACATTCGGAATGTGTTATGCTGTCGCC
Organism: uncultured Eubacteriales bacterium; assembly: GCA_900551295.1. GTDB lineage: Bacteria > Bacillota > Clostridia > Oscillospirales > CAG-382 > UMGS1387. The sequence goes on from URVJ01000008.1 coordinate 92,069, forward strand.
GTGAAAATCTCCGCAAATTTTAATGTTTTTCCCGCTGCATTCGCAGAAGTTAAAATTTCCTGTAACATCTAAAAAATCAACAGATAAATAATTATGCGAGGTTGCCGAACCGTAGACTTTTATGCTTTCATACTCTCCGTTTTCAATCGTAATTGTGCCGTAAATTGATAGATTATCAGCCAAAATCGTTGCCTCCTTTAAATTTACCCGGAATAAGACAAGAGTTCATTAAATAATTCTTTCTTGTCCGTATATTTCTAAAATGAAACGTCGGAATATTGAATTAGTTTACAAACTCCGTAAGTATCATTCTGTAATTTCATTATAATGCCAATCTTTGTATTTGTCAATATTATATTATTATGAATATTGAAAATAAACGGCTGCGCTTTGCATATTTCGCATTACAAAGTGAAACAGCAAATATACTCAACGATAATATTGTTATTAAAATTAAAATATGTAAGCAAATAAAAATCGCGGAATTTACTAACATCTGTCCGCGATTTATAATAGTATTTACATTTTCTCTCTTTTTGAGTATTTACGCAACATTTCCGATATAGCACCAAAGTATTTTTCGTTGATGCTATACAAAACGGTTCGTCCCTGATTGCGTGCTTTAACCATGCGAACGCGCATCATCATGGTCAAATGATAGTAAGCCGTGGAGCCGGTAAAGCTCAAAAGGCGTTCAAGGTCTTTAATGGTGATCTCTTCACGTTCCAGCATTAAATCGAGAATAGCGATTCTGTTCTGTTCGGTGAGCACATCTCCGAGTTCTTTTAAAGATGGGAGTCCTTTTTGCGCATTGTAGCTGATTATGCTTTCCTTATAATCATATCCCAGAAGTAATATAGGAGTCTCTTTGCAATACATAAAGTTAAAACAATTCTTATTGATGAGACAAACCGACACAAAAATGCTTTCACATTCTTTTTCTAAAAATTCAATTTTGTAAAAGGAGCATAAATCTTTCTTCAACGAATCAAAACTTATATCGTTCTGGTGTTGCTCCTAATACCCCAATGCAGAAAGGAGAATTTTTATGCGAGCAAGGAACAACAGAATTATGCTTCGGCTCAGTGATAAGGAATATGAGAGTTTAATAAAATCATCTGAAAAAGTGGGTGTTCCGAGAGAAGTATATTTAAGAATGCTGATTATGGGAACAACTCCGAAAGAAAAACCAACGGCAGATTTTTATAATATGACACGGGAACTTAATGCAATCGGAAACAGCCTAAATCAGATTGCAAAGGTCGCAAATTCAAAAGGCTTTATCAATGTTAAAGCTTATGAAGAAAATGTTCGGAAGTTAAACGGCTTTATTATAAAAATCAGCAAGGCTGTTTTCACATCTGAAAGGAGGGATGACAAATGGCTACTACAAGAATTTGGTCTATAAAAGGCAGGCTTGACAGCGTGATAAATTATGTTACAAATCAGGAAAAGACAGACGGCAACAGATATACCGATACGGAGCTTCAAGCTTTGACGGATGTAATAGATTATGCTGAAGACGGAGCAAAGACGCATAATAAGGTTTATGTTTCGGGGATAAATCTATCCCCGGACATTGCCCGTGACCAAATGGTTATGACAAAACTGCAATTCGGAAAAACAGATAAAATTTTAGCCTATCACGGCTATCAGAGCTTTTTGCCGGGCGGGGTCACGCCCGATATGGCACATGAAATCGGAATTAAGCTTGCAGAGCGTCTGTGGGGCAATAGATTCCAAGTGCTTGTTACAACACACCTTGACCACGAACATATTCACAACCACTTTTGCCTGAACTCCGTTTCATTTGTTGATGGAAAGAAATTCAGAGGCGGCAGAAAGGCATATTGGATTATGCGAGCAGAGTCGGATAAAATATGTGCAGAATACGGCTTGTCTGTAATTAAAAATCCCGGCAAGGGTAAAAACTATGCAGAATGGAAAGCCGAGCAGGAAAGCAGACCTACCGTCAGAGGACAGATAAAAGACGAACTCGATGAAATTATCAAGTGTTCATATACATATGAGCAGTTTTGGAGAATACTGAAACAACGAGGGTATGAGGTTAAGACTACGGGCAAATACATAGCGTTGAAACCGGCATTTTCCCAAAGACATATACGGCTTAAATCACTCGGCAAGAATTACAGTGAGGAAGCAATAAGACAGCGAATTATAGCAGCAAGAAACGGCATACGGAGTTTGGATAAGCCTATAGCGGACTATAACGCTTGGCTTAATAAATACGAGCCAACAAAGCTACACGGATTTAAGGCGTTGTATTATCATTACCTATATCTGTTCGGCAAAATACGAAAAAAGGAAACGCCACAGAGAGTATCATTTTATATGCGTGAGGAGCTAATAAAATTTGAGCGTTATCAAAAACAGTTTCATTTCTTGATTGAGAATAATATTGAAACTACAGAGCAGTTAATCGGTTTTAAGAAAAATACCGAAAAGAATATATCAGATTTGGTATTTCAACGGGGCAAATTATATGATAAAAACAGCTCAAAGGCAGAAATTAAGACTATAAATTCAAAACTACAAAAACTTCGCAAGGATGTGCGGATGTGTAACAATATTTTTAAAGATATTGAAACAATACGGAATCATCAAAATTATGTAATCTGGGTTGAACAAGAAGCCGAAAAGGATAAAAAAAGACGATATTTAGGCAAGGAAAGATAAATATATGTTAAGAATAAAATTCTATTTGGTGCTGTGCGTAAAAACATTTTTTTGCAACAGTTAGACTAAATCTGTTCTAAAATGTTGACTATCGGGTAATAATATGTTATAATTAGACTATAGAAATCTGTAATATCGACTAAAAATGGAGTGGATGATATGGAAATTAAACGAGATTTATATTTAAACAAATTGATAAAACGAGAGTGTAATGGTTTGGTTAAGGTGGTAACCGGCATAAGAAGATGCGGTAAATCGTATTTGCTTTTTCATTTGTATCACGATTATTTGCTTAATAAAGGAATTAGTGAAGACCATCTTATAGAAATTGCTCTTGACGATATAATGAATGAGGAACTCAGAGAGCCGAAAGTATTGTATAATCATATAAAGGAACAGATTAAAGATAAAGAACAATACTACCTTTTTCTTGATGAAATACAATATGTCGGAGATTTTTCGGATTTGGTAAACGGACTATCTCATATTAGAAATTTGGATGTATATATAACGGGAAGTAACTCTAAATTTTTGTCGAGTGATATTCTTACGGAATTTAGAGGCAGAGGGGATGAAATACACGTTAATCCTCTTTCTTTTGCTGAGTACAATTCAGTATATGACGGCAGTGTGTCTCAAGCGTGGAAAGACTATTATACCTATGGCGGACTTCCCCTCATTCTGACCCGTGAAGATGATGAAATGAAAGCGGAATATCTTTCGTCTTTATTAAAAAAGGTTTATATCAGCGATATTGTTGACAGAAACAAAATCCGTAATGAAAGCGAGCTTGAAGAATTAGTTAATATCCTTGCATCATCTGTTGGCTCACTTACCAATCCTGCCAAGCTCAGCAGAACTTTCAGAAGTGTTAAAAACAGTAAAATCACCGAAAAAACCATAAAAAAATATTTGGGTTATCTTACAGATGCATTTTTGATAGATAAGGCAGTCAGATATGATGTAAAAGGTAAAAAGTATATTGAAACACCTTCAAAATATTATTTTACTGACATCGGCATAAGAAACGCACAGCTTAATTTTAGACAACAAGAAGAAAACCACATTATGGAAAACATAATATTTAATGAACTTAAAATAAGAGGCTATCGTGTGGATGTCGGAGTTGTAGAAATAGTCGAAACCAATGATGAGGGTAAAAAGGTACAAAAGGGACTGGAAATAGATTTTATTGCAACAAAAGGCAACAACAAGTATTACATCCAATCAGCTTTTGATATGCCGAATGAAGCAAAAGAAAAGCAAGAAAAGAAATCCTTGTTAAAAACAAAAGATTCCTTCAAAAAAATTATTGTCGTAAAAGATGATATTAAACTTAAACGTGATGATAGCGGCATTACCACTATGGGCATATTTGACTTTTTGCTTAACGAAAACAGTTTGGATATGTAAGAGACGGGACTGACATATGAGAAAGATTAAAGAATTTATAAAATCAACATGTATATCCAGCAGAATACTTTTTGCAGTTTGGTTTTTCTTTGTATTATTTATAAAATCAGCAGAGCGGAGTAAGATGCTTACCATGTTTGAAATGGGTGTTGTGTTTTTGTTGCCGGCTATTATGACTGAACTAAGGCGAAATCCTGTTTTTTCGGATTATAATATCAAGTGTATCAATATATTTAAAAATACAAAAATTGCAAGTAGGGTTTTAATTTATTTTTGGCTAACCTTTGCTGTGTTGGGCGGTATAAGTATAGAGAGTTTTATATATTCTTCAATATTATTTTTATTGCCGACATTAATCATAGAATGTAACAAAAATCCGATTATAAAAAGAAATGATGCCAAAATCGCAGCAGAACACAGTAATAAGATAGAATTAACTAAAAATAATATGGCAAGTAATGATTTAAAAAATAAAATTACAGACCAAACCCCGGACTTTGATGTGGAAGAGACTGAGGAGCAAGTGCATCCGATTTCTCAAAAGCGAGAGGAATATTCAGAAATTTGTGCAAAATTTTCGGATGTTGATATTCCCGGTGAGGAAGAACATACTCAACCCATACCACAGATGAATTTTGAACCTGTCAAAAAGGAAGAACATACTGCTCCGAACGATAAATTTGAAATTCACTTTGATTATGAATCGTTATATCAACCTGCTGATTTTGTAAAGGATATGAAACAGTTTGAGCATAGTCAAGACGATAGAACCATACGCCACGACTGACAACACCTTTTTTGAAGAACAAAAGATTGGTGTTGACGCTCGCATACGGTTTGAACACCTGCGGCAAACGGATAATCGTATGTAATCCGTATTCTTTCAAAAGCTTCTCTTTGATCGTATTTTTCACACCATCTCCGAACATAAATCCGTCGGGCAGAACAACACCGGCTCTGCCTCCGTCTTTCAGCAGATTCATGATCAGTGCCATAAAAAGGTCGGCAGTTTCACTTGTCTGAAATTCGCTCGGGAAATTCTGCTTTACTGCCGCGTCTTCCGCTCCGCCGAAAGGAGGATTTGCTACGATCACATCTACACGATCTTTTGCGGTATAATCGGAAAGAGGGCGGTTGAGCGAATTGATATGTTTAATCTTCGGGATTTCAATATCATGCAGAATCAAGTTGGTCATGGCAAGCAGATACGGAAGCGGTTTTTTCTCCCAACCGTTGATAGAGGTTTGCAGAGTTTCAAATTCTTCAACTGTTTTTGCGCTGCCGATATGTGCAATGGTACTTGTAAGGAATCCGCCGGTACCGCAAGCAGGGTCGATAAAGACGCTGTCTTTGATACAAACAGAAAAAGCCTTCTCCGGCGCATAAGTGCTGAAAAAGGCTTGAAATAAAGGGCTTTCGAGGTTCCGCTGTGTTTTACAGCAGAGCTTCGGAAGCCCTTTTTCTGTTTATTCGATTGTTGCTGGCCGGTTCTGTGGCCTATGGAACTTACCCCCTCAAAAACGGCTGCCGGAGGAATAATTAAATAGTGTGGAATAATTAAAATGTTTGCCGCTCCACTTATTCACGTACAATAGCACGTTTCACATCTTTGTATTTTTCACGCAGATCCGGTATGTCTACTTTTCTTCCGAGAAGTTCTTGAACCACTCCCCATAAGCCGTTCTTCTCATCTGGGAATCCGTCCATGTAATCTACAAACGGAAGGCTATTAACGACCAGCGTTTCTCCTTCGATACCACGTCCGGGAACCCCGTACCTTATCACAGGCTCCTTACCACTTCGGATATTCTTTCCGAACACAATCGGCTCAGAGACTGGTGCGCCTCCCAAAAGAGTCATGCTGATTGCGATATCGAGGATTTGGCCATCAAGTTCTATCCATGAGTGATCGAAATAGAGACCCTGCCCGAGCATTTCTCCTATGCATAGCTTGGGAGAATACCCCAGTTCAGAAAGCGCAACATATAAGGCAGAACAGCTTGCATGGCAAGCACCCCACCATTGTTTACGCTTCATATATTCACTCAAATTGCAAAGGACATTTGCGATGTCCTCTTTGTAACCGGCATTCTGAACAGCAGCCCTAATCAGATCGCCGGTACTCATGGATTCCTTCAAAAGACAGCAATGCTTATATTTCTTTCCGCTACCACATGGGCATGGGTCATTTCGTCCGATTTTCATTCGTGATCACTCAACATTCTTCTTCAACTGTTCAAATGCAGCTTTAATTTTTGCCGCCATCAGCTTTCTGCGCTCAATCAGGAAGTCCTCATAAGGCATATTCTCCCAACCGTACGGCAGTGCGTTTTCTTCTTCCATACGCTGGATTTCTTCAGGGCTGCGGCCCTCACAAACAACAGG